>NZ_JAKUMO010000070.1:0-453 GCF_037026475.1 Ensifer sp. MJa1
ATCCTCGAGCGCACCTCGATGAACTCCTGGGATGACCAGAACGTCCGCGACGCGCTGGCCAAAAACGCCGCCAACGGCCGCAAGAAGATCGTCGTTTCCGGTCTGTGGACCGAAGTCTGCAACACCACCTTTGCGCTCTCCGCCCTCCATGATGTGCCCGACTACGAGATCTACATGGTGGCCGACGCCTCCGGCGGCACCTCGGTTGATGCGCACAAATACGCCATGGACCGCATGGTGCAGGCCGGCGTCATCCCGGTCACCTGGCAGCAGGTGCTCTTGGAATGGCAGCGCGACTGGGCCCGCAAGGAAACCTACAATGCCGTCACCGCGGTGGTGAAGGAACACTCCGGCGCCTATGGCATGGGCATCGATTACGCCTACACCATGGTCCACAAGGCCGACGAACGCGTCATCCATGGCAAGACCATCGGACCAAACCCGGCAAAGTGA
>NZ_JAKUMO010000071.1:0-447 GCF_037026475.1 Ensifer sp. MJa1
TTTGGTTTGTCGCTCGGGATCACGCTGAGCTGGCTGGTCCTGATCGTGTTGATCCCGTTGTCGGGGCTGGTGTTTCGGGCCAGCGGGCTCGGTTGGGCCAAGTTCGTGGAGCTGGCGCTCGATCAGCGCACGCTGAACGCCTTGAAGATCTCCTTTGGCACGGCCTTTGTCGCCGCGGTGATCAACCTCGTCTTTGGCGTCATCCTCGCCTGGGTGTTGGTGCGCTATCGGTTCCCCGGCAAGCGGGTGATCGACGCCATGGTCGACCTGCCGTTTGCCTTGCCGACAGCCGTTGCCGGCATTGCGCTGACAACGCTTTATGCCCCGAACGGTTGGATCGGCCAGTTCATTGAACCGCTCGGGCTGAAGATCGCCTTTACCCCGGCCGGCATCGTCATCGCGCTGATCTTCGTCGGCCTGCCCTTTGTCGTTAGGACCGTGCAGCCG
>NZ_JAKUMO010000072.1:0-443 GCF_037026475.1 Ensifer sp. MJa1
AGACCAAGGTGTCGCGCACCGATCCCGACAGCGGCTACATGGTGCGCGACGGCAAACCGAAGGGTTTCTTCTATCTCGACCACCGCACGGTGGACGGCCGGCACGCGATCATCACCGATACCCATGTGACACCGGCCAATGTGCATGACAGCATCGTTTATCTCGACCGGCTGGACCGCCAGCGCCAGCGGTTCGCCTTCGATGTCAAAGCCGTCGGCCTGGATGCCGGCTATGCCACATCCGGCATTGCCAAGGGGCTTGAACAGCGCGAGATCCTTGGCGTCACCGGCTATCGCAACCCGCCCCCGCCCAAAGACGGCATGATGCGCAAGTCGAAGTTCTTCTATGATGGCCAGGAAGACGGCTATCGCTGCCCGGAGGGGCAACTGCTGAGCTATGCCACCACCGACCGCAACGGTTATCGCCACTACCGCTCCGAGCCG
>NZ_JAKUMO010000073.1:0-354 GCF_037026475.1 Ensifer sp. MJa1
CGCCGATGGTACTTCGTCTTAAGACGCGGGAGAGTAGGTCGCTGCCAGGTCTGCAAAACGCAAGAGAAAACACCGGAAAACAAAGATCACCTTCTCTTCATCCCTCGGCCCTGCCGAACACCGGGCCGCCCTCAAGCGGCCCTTTTGTTTTGCTAGACTGAAGATAGATGACATCAGACAAACAACGGGATTTTGCTCACGCAAAACCCGGACCGGTTAAAGCATAAACCGCAAGCGGTTTATGCGGTCGCGACAAATCCCAAAGGGATTTGCGCTGGACGCGGGGTGGAGCAGCCCGGTAGCTCGTCAGGCTCATAACCTGAAGGCCGCAGGTTCAAATCCTGCCCCCGCAAC
>NZ_JAKUMO010000074.1:0-344 GCF_037026475.1 Ensifer sp. MJa1
CCTCGACGCTGTCGCAGAACCGGCGGCGGCGTTTCAACGACACGGATGTGGCGCAGGATATCTTCGACCATATCGTCAGCCAGGCGATCGGCCACGGACTGGTGGACGGCACGGTGCTTTATACCGACTCGACCCATCTGAAGGCCAATGCCAACAAGGGCAGATACGATCTTGCGATGGTCGAGAAGTCGCGGGCCGATTACTGGGCCGATCTCGACCGGGCGATCGAGGCCGAGCGCAGGCTGCATGGTCAGGACCCGTTGAAGCAGAAGGAGCGCGCGCCTGAGGTGAAGCAGACCAAGGTGTCGCGCACCGATCCCGACAGCGGCTACATGGTGCGCGAC
>NZ_JAKUMO010000075.1:0-263 GCF_037026475.1 Ensifer sp. MJa1
GTCATCGCGCTGATCTTCGTCGGCCTGCCCTTTGTCGTTAGGACCGTGCAGCCGATCATGGAGGAGATCGACAGGGAAGTGGAGGAAGCCGCCGCCACGCTTGGCGCCAGCCGCTTCCAGACGATCAGCCGGGTGCTGTTGCCGGGGCTGCTTCCCGCGGGCCTCACCGGCTTTGCGCTTGCTTTCGCCCGCGGCGTCGGCGAATACGGCTCGGTGATCTTCATCGCCGGCAACCTGCCTTACGTCTCCGAGATCGCCCCGCT
>NZ_JAKUMO010000076.1:0-245 GCF_037026475.1 Ensifer sp. MJa1
CCGTTGGCGGCGTTTTTGGCCAGCGCGTCGCGGACGTTCTGGTCATCCCAGGAGTTCATCGAGGTGCGCTCGAGGATGTCGTTTTGCGGAAAGACGGCCAGCAGTTCGGGATAGGTATGGCCGGAGAAGGAGCCGGTCTCGACGGTGGTGATCGTCGTCGGGATGTTAAAGACCTTGGCGGCCTTGGCGAGACCGACGACGTTGTTCTTCAGCACCTGGCGGTCGATCGACTGGACGCCGAAGGC
>NZ_JAKUMO010000007.1:0-289651 GCF_037026475.1 Ensifer sp. MJa1
ATGAAACGGTTGTAGAGCGTTTTATGCGGCCCGTAATCCTTCGGCGCATCCTTCCACTGCAGACCATGCTTAATGACGTAGACGATGCCGCTGATCACCCTCCGATCATCGACGCGCGGTACGCCATGCGCCAGCGGGAAATACGGTTCGATCCGCGCCATCTGGCGCTCGCTCAGCAGAAACAAATCACCCATCACGGTCTCCTTTCGGAACCGTGAATCACATCTCAAACGAAATTAATAGGTCCTGAGCCTAAAGCGCGCGCCCTAACCCTGCGCCTCGAGTACAGCAAAAAATGCATTCGCCGGACGCTCACGCTCTATCCCTGGAACAAGCAGCGCCGGGACAAAGCCGCCGACAGGCGACGCAACATCCAGTTGCCCCGCTCGTGCGAGCCGGCGCCATTCATACAACTGCGAACGCGATATTCCATGTCGCCGCGCCGTCGTCGCACACAAGCCAGGTTCCGAATAGCTCTCGGCGACAATCTGCAGCTTCATCACTTTGCTGAAGCGTCGCCGCCGGCCGCTATCGATAATCTCAAGTCGTTCCATTCCGCACTGTCCTTATTGACGTCAATAAGGACAGTCAGTGCCAAATCCGACAAGCCTGACAAGGCGGCCCACCTCGGATGCGTACGCCGAAGCTCGCGGTTCTCCCGCTCCAGAGCCTTCATCTTCTCGGCCACTTCGCTTGGGAGCCCGGGCCGGGAACCATCGTCCACTTCCGCCTTCTTCACCCATTCATTGAGCGTCTGCGCCGTGCAGCCGATCTTGGCGGCGATCGAGGAAACCGCTGCCCATCGCGAGGAATATTCGCCTTGGTGATCCAAAACCATCCGCACTGCTCGGGCGCGGACTTCAGGAGAAAACTTGTTCGTCGTCTTGCTTGTCATAGACCCTACTTCTCACGAGTTGGGGTCTCCGGCAAACTCGGGGCGGTTCACTATCGTCACGAAACACTGAGATCAACTTCGCGCGAACTCAACTGCTCCTCCCACGAAAGTGCTGTCTTCAATATTAGGGAGAGATCGTCGTACTTGGGGATCCAATTGAATTCACTGTGCGCGATAGTAGAATCGGCGACAACAGAAACAGCATCGCCGGAACGGCGCGGGGCGAAGCGAACCGGGAAGTCATTACCTGTTATGCTTTTCACACGGTTTAGGACCTCAAGCACCGAGAAACCGTGCCCATACCCGCAGTTAGCCACAATAGACTTACCGCCAGATTGCATTCGCTCGAGCGCAAGCAAATGTACAGCCGCCAGGTCGCTGACATGGATGTAGTCCCTGATGCAGGTCCCATCGAGGGTCGGGTAGTCCACACCAAAAACATCGATGCCGGGGCGTTTGCCGAGCGCAGCTTCGCAGGCAACCTTAATGAGATGTGTTGCGCCACGAGTTGATTGCCCCGTTCGCAAAGAAGGATCCGCACCAGCGACGTTGAAATATCTCAGAACCGTATAGTTGAAGTCGTGCGCCACCGCCGCGTCTTTCAACATCATCTCCGTCATGAGCTTCGACGTACCATAAGGCGACTCAGGTTTCAGCCTAGCTGTCTCCCTGACTGGCTTCATATCCTCGTGGGTCCCATACACGGCTGCCGTCGAGGAGAAAACGAAGTGTTTCACGCCACCCTCAACAGCCGCCGCGATCAGGGTGCGAGATTTAGCAGTATTGTTGTCGTAGTAAGAGAGGGGATCAGACACCGACTCCGGTACAATGACTGAACCTGCAAAGTGGATGATCGCACTTATGCGATGTGTCAGGATAATCTCATCCAAAACATGGCGGTCACCTATATCACCGCGATAAAACTTCGCTCCCGGTGCTAGCGCCCACTGAAACCCCGTTGAGAGCCGGTCCAAAACGACCACTTCATGTCCCGCATCCAAAAGCTCCCAAACCATATGGCTGCCAATATAGCCAGCTCCCCCGGTCACAAGGATTGACATTTTATTTTCCTCATTTTGAATCACACAGAGCAGAGCCGCTGCGCTTATTTACCCTCAAGCGCCTTCGACTGATAGCCGATCGGGCAGACCCCGACCCGATAACCCGGATATCCGAGTTTCGCAGCACTAATAGTGTACAGCTTTCAGAAATCGCGCTTTGAACGCATCGGTCCCAAAATTCTCTCTGAAAACTCTAATCGCATTCCTTCCCATAAACCCCTGGGAGGTCAACGCGACCAACGCTTCCAAGAGTGCGTCTCGTATGCATTCTGGAGTATTCTCCCTCAAAACAAGACCCGACACGTTGTTTTCAA
The DNA here is from genome assembly GCF_037026475.1 of Ensifer sp. MJa1. NCBI lineage: Bacteria > Pseudomonadati > Pseudomonadota > Alphaproteobacteria > Hyphomicrobiales > Rhizobiaceae > Ensifer > Ensifer sp. MJa1. Next base: position 2,271 of record NZ_JAKUMO010000007.1, read on the forward strand.
TGTAGGCGGCCGTTCCAGTTTGATTACTACAAATAAGAATCTTTCCCGCAGCCAAGGCATCTAGCGATACAAGCGGCAACGTATCATCTCGCGATGCACAGACAATTATATCTGAATCAGATAATCTCCGCCTATAAGTATCATAGTCCAAACTTCCTTCAAAATAAACACCAGGATTGCCGTCAGAAAGGTCTTTCAGTAAAGTATAAAATTTCAAATCGTTGCATCGTCCACTAATCCTAAGAATGGTTTTATCTTGCACGTCATCAGGTAGTAGCCTATACGCAGCGATGACAAGGTCCTGCCCTTTTCTCGGTTCGATTGTTGCTAACACAGAAATCGTTATGACGCCTTTTTCCGGAGATTGACTAATATTTCTGGGAAACTCCTCCACCCCGTACGCTACTTCCGTAACGGAGCCGGTGTATCCGGCACGCCTCAGATGGGCAGTAGCCAATGCCGAGCCGGTCAATACACTATCTGAGAGTTCCAGCGCGCGCCGAAACTTCGGTTGGCGGCGATGCAATTGCTCCACGAGTTCGGTCTCATGAACATACAAAACAACCCTCGTGAAACTCGAGAACTGCTGAACCACCGGCCAACATATCGCGGTATTAGCAATAATGATGTCAAAGTTTTTTCCTAAATCCGTAATGTTCACGTTGCCGCTAAGTGCCAGCGGATCAATGATCACATGCCCCCCGGCAACGATAATTTCATCCCTGACTGGCCCATCTTCTGGTGAGACAACAAGGACGAACGCCCCCTGCGCGATGAGCACTCGTACCATGTCCAGCACGATACGGGGCGCCCCACTGGCGCTAAGATCGTGCGAGAAAATAAGAATGTCCCTGGATTCAACTTCGTAATTTCCGTGCGCAGGGAAATACGTGAATGGCTCTTGCGAATCAATATAAAGTAAATCTCGCATGCTCTTCGGGAAGTAGGGATCGCGAGCGCAATATTCCCCCCAGCGTCGCATTAAGTATATGTCTGCCTTGTCTTTTTTAAACGCACGCTTTTCCATTCCACCAATGGATAAGTGGCCAATATGAATCATTTCCGCATAAGGCGTGTAAACACAAGTGTAGCCAGCCTGCCGGACTTTGAAGCAAAGGTCCACATCAGAATGTGCTATTCCTGCATTGACCGCATCAAAACCGCCGACTTGCTCAAAAACTTTCTTGGAGATCGCTAGACAAGCACCACATATTAAAGAAACTTCTCTCACGCTCTGCAAGAAATTGTAGTGAGCCGTAGAGTTCGAAGGATACGAATGAAACGCGGTCCCTACTAAACGTCTCACGCCGGTTACCATGCCTGCGTGTTGGACGCGGCCGTTCTCGTACAAGAGTTTAGGCCCAACAATTCCTACATCAGGCATTGTCAGGTACTCTAGAATTGACTCGATCCAATCCGGACTAACTGCGCGAACATCGTCGTTAAAAAAAACAATGTACCGACCACTACATGCGAGCGCACCTGTATTACACTTTGCCGAAAAGTTATAAGCATCGTCGAACACGACAAACTTCACGGGAACGGCGAAGGTCGTTTCTTGCAGTTCAGCGACGATCACCGAGTTTGTCACAACCACAATTTCGTAGGTGGGATAGGCTGTATTTTGGATTATCGACGAGATTGTTTCCCTAATATGGTGGGTGTTATCCGAAGGGACGACAATTGAAACCGCTTCTCTTTTTAGGGAAACTTCGCGTTTGACGCGATTTGCGGTAGGAAGAGCCACAGCTGTGCCATTTAGACCTCGACGATCAACTGCGGCCTGTAGCGCTGCGATGTTCGACTTTCGAGCTGTAGGTTTATCACCCGCCGCAGCCGAACCTGGAATCATACGCCAGCCATATAGCACCTTCTCGATATGCCGAACCCGGGGAGAGAGTTCGGCGACCCGAAGAGCGAGATCGTAGTCCTGCGAGAAATCATACCGCGAATCGAATCCACCAGCCTTCTTTGCGGTTGTCGTTTTGTACACACTCAGGTGGCCTGTATACATGCAGTTCAGCAGTAAGCTGGGGCTCCAATCCGGCTTGGTGAATAGATCGCCTACTACATCGTCGGCGTCAATCTTGCATTCGCCGCTATAAATGAGGTCGACATCCGACTCGGCCGAGACTTCGTCGACAACAGCCTCCAGCGCGTCACGCGTGAGCATATCGTCGTGATCCAATAGGGCAATGTACTCTCCGTTACTACGGTCTAGCAATAAGTTAGTCGCCGCTGCAATTCCGAGGTTTTTCGGAGAAACGGAGTATTTCACCCTGCTATCAAGGGCGGAATAGTAGGTGAGCACAGCCCTGACATCATCATCCTGAGAAAAGTCGTCTACAACTAGTAACTCCCAATTGCCATACGTTTGTCCTAAAACGGACAGAATTGCTCTTTCCAGAAACACCATAGGCGTCCGGTACACCGGCATTAGGACGCTGATCAAGGGCCCATCCTGCTTGGTGCCCGCTAGATCTGGACGCAACGCCAACCGAGCGTTCGCATCCAATCGCAGCCTGTTATAATTGTCTAATATCGGAGTTAACGACGCTCGTGCCGTAAGGGCCCCATGTTTGGGAGCCATCCCCCACGAGGCAGTCTGCGCAAGGACGCTTGAATACCGAGAGGCATCTTTCTCAATTACGCTTAAAAACGACTCGCCGCTCGGAGTCCTCTCGCCGCTAAGATACAACCGCTTCCTCTCGGCTAGCAAAATCTCGGCCTGTCCGAGATCTGACTCTCTGCCATTTCGATCGGAGCAATCGCGAAACCCTCGAAACAACGCTAGGTTATCTCGGATTTGCTGCTGAAGTTCCTTTTCCTCAACCACTATTAGTGGAGACGGCTTGATGTCGGGCTCGTTTATTCTTCGGGAACATAACTTCCTTTTCAAACGCCCCCACAAACTACCTCCCGCTCGTTGTGACAAGCCCGTGCTGTCCAAAGCGGTGAGCATCGAATCGCTACGAGGCCTCCGCCCCTGTTTTCTACCAACCACTATGTAGTGCGACAGCGGCTCGTGGACCACGTCGGGATTACTCTTCAAATACCAATCTCCGTCAAACTGGTTCGAGGGGTTTAGGCCCATTGTCCACCCAGTTGTGAGATAATGTGTTAGCGGATCTTGGCCGCCTAGTTGGGGTTGCTGAGAGAGATAGAATCCGACATCGAACAGCGGGTGAGGATGCGCCCCCTCACGCCAGCCGTGCTGAACAAAGTGCCTAAGTGGCTCGATACCGGCACGGCGTACATCAGGTCGGGACCTCAAGTAAAACTCCACGTTAAAAATTGGATGTGGAGATTTGCCCACTCTCCAACCGTAGAGTCGATAATGAGCAATAGGGGAGATACCCAGCAAGCCTCGCTTAAACTGCGATCGATACCAACTTTCATCGAAGATGCTATCTGGACTTCCGGCTTGCCATCCTCCCGTAGAGGGTTGCTTTATTTTCCGAATACTCATTCAATTCACCTTCAGCACATCGATATGGACACGACGTTTATCGAGCTCCGTCAAACCTGGCATCTTCTTACTGCGCTTCGGAGAAAGCGACGAGCTCCGTTAAGCCGACTGGGCACTATCGCGTATGGTAGCGACTAACAGACAGGAGATCGCCCAGATAACTAACAGAGCCAAGAAAATGACGCTAGCTTCCTGGAGCGGCTTAGGATACACCGCCGAATCTGGCAGGATCGGCGGCACGATAATCGCGACATAAAGCTGCTGCCGGTTAAGTTTCCGGCGGGCTTCCTCGTAGCTGGACCGCGCGATTGTATAAAGTTGCTCCGCAAACTGCTCTTTTAGCTTAAGAAGTTCGTACTCTCTTAATTGGGAAGCGAGCGACGTGGGATCAGTTCCAGTTAACTTTCCTTCCAGATCCAGAATTTGTTTGTTTATGACCTCCAGAGCAGTTTTTTGCACCTTATCGGAGGGTCTATTAGTCGCACCGATACTCTCCGCCGAAGAGAGTATACTCTCCAGCTCTATTTTCTTTAACGTGAGATCAGCTATTAGCGTCATGATCTGCTTTGCAGTCATCTGGGGATCGACTGACTTGCTACTTTTCTGGAAAGCTAATATTTGTGCACGCACATTTACGATTTCCACCATCGCTCGATCGACTTCATTCCTTGCTCGGGAAAGCGCGTCCTCGCGATTACGTCGTGAGATATCGTTTATGAGGTGTTCACTCCTCTGCATGAGCTCACGTGCTAATCTAAGCGCATCCTCGGGTGAGTATCCTCGAACGCGTAATGTCAGAATATTCGACAGCGAGTCGACATAAACGGTTACGTGGCTCTTCCAATAGCGCCAAATGGACTCCAGATCATCCGATGAGTCTAGCCGTGAAAACCAATCGATCTCCGGTCGGTCGTACAGGCTGGCAACCATATCCCTTCCGCCAGCGTCCACAATCGCCGATCGGCTTTTGAGATAATCCATTATGATAGTCGAATCCTGGGAGGTCGAAGCGGTTGTCCCTAAACCTATTTTTCCAGCGATAGCTGAGATGGAACTATTACCAAACGAAGCAGAATTGCCTTCGGGCTCGTACGATTCACGTACCGTTAACTTGCCTTCTGCGACGTAAATGTCTGAGGCGATGAAGGAATAATAGATCAAAACGAAAACTGCTGGGGCCAACACGAACCCCAAGAACGTTTTCAGAACAAGTCCGCCGCCGTTAGAAGAGATTCTTGCTCTCTTAAGCGTAGACTTTGCTCCCACTGTTTTGATTAAGGTCGGCAAGAATTGTTGCGGCGATAGTTTTCCATGTTTCAGCCGTTGGTCCGGGGGACCTCCGCGCTCCAGCCCAGCAGAAGGAGAAGCGGACTCTGCTCCGGCCCCATCCACCACATCGTCGGTATAGTAGTTCTCTTTGATGTCCTTTTGGGTCATCTTATTCTTCGCTAGCAACACGCAATCCCGCCTCTATCGCTTCGACAGCAAGTGAATAGAGGGCGATGTCCTCATCGAGTAAATCCGCGATCACCCCAATACTGCCCAACCTAGACGCGAGTTCCGCCACGCCGGGCAGCTCGCTTAGTTCAACAGTCGCCATGATCGGAGTACCCATGTACTCGTCAAGCATCGCACAAAAGACCTCAAACTTGGACCGTACTCCAACTACGTTAAACTGCGCCAAACTATCAAGTGCAACACTCACATTCCTACGTTGCAACTGCTCGTCTGGTGTCGCGCCAAAAGTTGCCGTCATGGGCGACTTTACGATCCGTCGAACTTCATTCGGAATTTTCCGAAACGTTGCCAGGATGGATCGAGCGTCTTTAAGGTCAACATTCTCAAGATAAGGCAGCAGCGGCATGAATCGACCGATCGCTGGACTTGCTCGGATGTTCTCAGGTTGCCGAAGAGCCTGCGATAGAAAAAGCAGTTTTTCCGCCATCTCTTCGAAAGGATCGCGCAGCAGAGCTGCAGTTATGAAACCGCGTTCTCGAGCAATCTCCCCGTGTCGCTGCCAGTTTGGACTACCAGCCACGAAGATCGATCTAATATTAGTGAGTGATAGCAATCCGGTGATCGTTTCCAACGGGAGTCGCTCGACCACGGGGTATGCTTGGGTAAAGGACGACATCAACTGTCGGGTCATTCTGATTTGCGGGAATCCGCTGACATCCACAAGCAGCAACTTTTTTTCAATGTGCTGATTGGGATTGAAACGTTTGTAGATTGTAATTCCAGATTCCGGCTCGACGAGGCTAATATCTTGAACGTCTGCCAGATCGGGCACGTGTTGATAGTCCACCAGAAAGCCAGCTTGGCCGGTACTGTGCATTCCCAGTTCACGCAGATCGGGGCGAAAAACGTTCGCCGAAAACGTGATCTCTTTACGATTCGGAATCCTTATTGATAACTCAGGGACTTCACCAGGATTGTCGGTGATAAGCCAACCCGCAATGTAAGAGCCAGCATCCTGATCTACATGAAAGTACATCTCGAACTTCCTCGGTCACGCCGCCGTGTGATCGCGCACAAGGACAGCTAAGCCCGCTGAGATTCCCCACATAAGGAGCGACACAATAAGCACAGCGACCGACATAAGGACGCGCCTGGGGTAAAGTGAATCTTCAGCTGCGCGAGGCTGGATGTATGTGAGCAAATAGGAACGTTGTCGTTCGCTTGTTGTGCGTTGCAGTTCGTACGCCGCCGACGCCTTCGCATACTCCTGCTGCGCGATATTGAGCTCAAGTGCCTTGTTCGAAAGCACGGCGCTACGGTCGGCTAGGCTACCGTTCCTACTTCCATCTTGGACGTCTGAAGTACTAGCGGTCTTTCTTTCGTATGAACCAATTTGGTCGTTAAGTGAAGAAAAACGCGCTTCAAGCGCCCGCAACTGCGGACCCTTCGTAGTTGAACTTCTGCGAAGAGATTCAATTTGGACGCTCAGTTTAGTTGCCTCTATGTTTAACGCAGTAATTATTTCAGAATAGGCTTTGGCAGAAATCTCCGCGTCAAGGATCCCAGCGGAGTTTCGTGCATCGCGCATCGCAGACACCGCTGCTTCCAAGTTCAGCTTCGTTCGGCGCAATTCGTTCGCCGCCTCATCTAACGAATTTGCTTCGTTGCGCCCGGTAAGCTCGTTGACCATACGCTCAGAAATTCGCACCAGCTCATTGGATAAATTGAGGCTGTCCTCTGGATTGAAGGTTCGAACTCTCAGCGTGACCAATCCCGTAGCCTGTTCGACACTAACTTTTACTTGCCGCTCCCAGTAATCGAGTAAATCCTCGGCCGTCGCGCCCGCCCCCAATTCTGCGAAGATATCGTTCGTACCGGGAGTAAAAACTGCCCTTAAATCGAACTTCTTACCGACCTCCTCGATAACTGCGCGACTTTGTATGTATTCAGCAACAATCGCGGCATCGGTTGACGGACCACCCCCAAGAATTGAAGAGATCCCCGCAAACGCTTGCAAGCCGCTCCCCTCAGACGACTTAACAGTGAAGCGAGCCTCGGAGAGGTATTGATTCGCGGCGATAAAGGTGTAGTACACCGAAGCCGCGATGGTTGGCGTGATAAAAAGCACGATGAAGCTTCCGATCAGGTAAAATCTGAAAATCTTATCGCTTCTTCGAGCTCGGAATCCGCCGCCCCCGGTTGTTATCGGCCTGGGTATGCGCGCCTTTCGAGCAACTCTTCGAAATTCAAGCGAAATCGCAGTAGAACGATCTTGCGCGGAAATTCGCCTTACGCCCCTATTTGCGCCTTGAGTGACCATGGCCTCCATTCGGTCAATCCTTTAGTGATTTAGTTTGTTGTAAAGCTCTATTGCATCGTCGATGTCTGAGAACTCATGCATCAGACCATGAGCAAGCACAATTGCGCGGCTGCAGTAGTTTCTAATCACATCCATTGAATGCGAGATCATGATTACGTCGGCCCGACCTCGGCGTTTCGCAAACTCCTCATGACATCTCATTTGAAAGCGTGCGTCACCGACTGCGGTGACCTCATCGATTAGATAGCATTCAAAGTCGATCGCCATCGACAGTCCAAATGCGAGCCTTTGAGACATTCCTGATGAGTACTTATGATAGGGCTCGTCCATATAGGCACCAATTTCTGCAAAATCTTCCACAAACTCCATTGCACGGTTCGGATCCTGTCCGTAAATGCGCGCCACAAACTGAACGTTCTCCCGCCCAGTCATTGCCGGATGCAATCCACCGGAGAAGCCAAGCGGCCAAGAAACACGCGCAGATCGCGTCACTTTTCCCGAGTTTGGCAGTTCCGTACCTGCAAGCATCCGCATAGTGGTGGATTTACCGGCTCCATTAATACCAAGGATACCATATGAGATGCCCGCTCGAAATTCGATGGAGACGTGATCCAGGATGATCTTCGAGCCTCCTCGCGTCCGAAAATACTTGAACACATTCGATAATGTTATCATCCCGTCAGCAGCTTTCCGCGGAGGAATCTCTCGCCCAACAAACCTAGGAGCAGAAATACAGTACCCATGCCGATAAAGTAGGATTTCGACAACATATCGTCCCCATACCCCTCGTAATAAGCAGATCTTATCCACTCTATACTATGAAGCAGGGGATTATACCACATTATTTCTCGAATATGCGCAGGCATACTAGACGGCAAAATAAAAACCCCAGACGTAATGTACATCCCCAGCATAGAGAAAGCAAAAACCAAATTCCACATGCGGAACAAAGAGGCCATGACGACGTTAAATAGCCCGAGCGAAAGGGAAAAGTATATAATCGCCACGATTCCGGACGAAAATACGAATGTATCGAGAGGAAATAGATCGACGCCGAGCAACCCCGCTGTTAAAAAAAGAAGAATCACGACAATAAACGACGTGATGAACTCAATAATACCTCGCGCCACGATAACATCGATCGGCCTAACGACGGGAAATAGAAAAAGCGAACGGTTCATTTCAAGTGCCATTCCCATCATCCGGGCTGGATAGAAGCAAAGGATGTACGCCAAAACTCCGCTAGCAACAAAGACAACCGGGTCGCCCCCCATAGGAGCAAGTTTCCGCACGAACGCCATAATCGCCACAAGTACGATTAGATGCGTGAACGGCCAAGCGATCGCCACTAGGTAGCTCAGATGAGTGCGCCCGAACCGGGTTCGCATATCTCGGAGCATAAGCGCATAGACAACGGTTGAGCGCGACCGGAAAGATCTAAAGAATTGGCACTTCGTGACTTTCACTTCCGGAACGCTCCGCGTTTTTGTCCGAGCTCATTCGTGCGCTCCCTTGTTGCAGCCGCTTATGCCAGCCTCACGTCAAAAGTCCAAGCGGAAATCTGCGCTCGCATCCCGATGATTGGGTGAATAGAAGGGATCCCGCTTTAAGGCTCGCCCCCACTTTGTCAGAAGAAACTGATATTCGGCATCAAATGCGGCGTTTTGATGAGAAATCCGCGTGCTTTGATGACCCCCGTAGCGACTGAGGCTAACCTCGGATGACGGCGTTATCACGTGCCTCAAGTTGGCTTGTCGAAGCCGCAAACAAAAGTCAACGTCGTTGAGAATGCCTATGGACAGCGTTTCACTAAACCCTCCGACCCTTTCAAATGCCTCCTTTCTAAACACCATACATAGCGAACTAACTGCAGAGATGTCGTGCGGCAATCGCAATCTTGAATAGTAACCTGAACTGCGGCGCCCGTAATGCGCGTGGGAGTGTCCGACTGTACCCCCAACCCCTATCACTATCCCGGCACTATGAACCGTGCCTCCCGGAAATAAAATCTTAGGCCCTACACAGCCCACCTTAGCTCTTGCCGCCGTGGCCACCATTTCGTTGAGCCAGTCGGATCTAAGGGGTTTTATATGGCTTTCCAGAAGGCAGACGATTTCGCCACTGCACTGAGACACGGCGGTATTTAAAACACTTGCCGCATTGCCTCTGGTTTTTCCCACAACCCGGAACTGCAGTTCGTTGGAGCGCAAATGCTGGCCCAAATCAAGTGGGACCGTCTCTTCCTGACCGCGAATGACAACCAGTTCCAGCGGGCGATAGCTCGTCCTGCGAACGAGAATTTCTATCCACCTCTGTAAATCATCCTCCCCTCCGCTGGTGTCGGTGACAATGGTGACCAACGGTAACGGCATTGGGAGGGGATAATGGACTTTGTGATATGTCGTACCAGGAACTGCTTCTACTACAGCAGAACTGCCGATGCGCCGTAGGTGATCCCGCAGCGCGCGTCTGGCTGCCTCCTGCGCGTAACTCTTTTCGTTCCCCGACAGTGCCGTTGAACCTCTTGTCGCGCGCCAATGGTACAAGACCTTGGGTATGTGAATGATGTTGTTTGGGTCGATCGTCTCGACGATACGGAGGTTGAGATCATAGTCCTGGCTTCCTTCGAATCCGCGCCGCCATCCGCCAACCTGACGTATTGATTCAGATCGATATGCAGTCAGATGATTGAGGTAGTTCTGTGAACTCAGAAGCTCAATCGAAAAGTCTGGCTTGAAAAACGGAGCATACCTCCTATCACGGCTATCGATCTTGTCTTCGTCACTATAGATTAATCGTGCATCTGGGTTCGCTGCTATTGTGTTTACAAGTTCCTCGATAGCCTCCGGGTGAAGCATGTCGTCGTGATCCAACAACGTGGTCCACTCGCCGGTCGCGAGCGCGAATGCAGTGTTCGTAGCCGCCGAGATGTGTCCATTCTCGCCGCGAATAGCAACTTTGACGCGCGGATCGACGCGCGACCATTCAATCACGTCAAGCGTATCGCGACGGGTTGAGCCGTCGTCCGCGATGCATACCTCAATATTCTGGTAGGTTTGATTTAGAGCACTCTTGATCGATTTGCGAAGCAAATCTGGATTCGTGTTGTAGACGGGGAGCAGTATCGAAACTCTGATGATCCCCGTTGATCTAGGTTGACTGTTTAGTAGTCTACTACGCCCCGCCAGCCATCCGTATCGAAGATCGTCCACCGTCCTTTGGAAGAGCTTCAAGTATGAAATGAATTTATATCGGTAACTCCGCCATAGAGAACGCTGTGCAATCGCGCAATTAGATGGAGATTTCCCGCCCAGAGGTCGCATGGTTGCCCCTTTCTGACGAAAGTCATATGAGATTCACAGTCAGCGACCGCCTGGTTCGTTCAATACCCTGCTGCACGTTCGTCTAGTCTCAAGTATTACACAATAATTTCGTAATCTCTGGTCGCGTCAGATTAGAAGTATCCTAGCTTCTCTTCCTATCAACTGAGTTGCGTCACTCCCTGCTCAGCCACTTTCGATAGGTATCGTCCGTAGGACGTTTTAGAGTACAATTCTGCGTACTCAATCAACTTCTCCTTGGTTATGTAACCACTGAGGTAAGCGATTTCCTCGATGCACGCAATATTAGTTCCCTGTCGATGCTGTATTACGCGAACAAACTCAGACGCTTCAAGCAGACTATCGTGCGTCCCCGTATCCAACCAAGCATATCCTCGCGACATTTTCTCAACAAAAAGTGCGCCTTGTTCCATGTATATACGGTTCAAATCGGTTATCTCGTATTCTCCGCGATCTGAAGGCTTCAGTTCTTTCGCATACTGAACCACTTTATTGTCATAGAAATATAATCCTGTAACTGCGTAACGCGACTTAGGTAGTACCGGCTTTTCCTCAAGACTAATCGCATGCCCGTCAGTAGCAAGTTCAACGACACCGTATCGCTCGGGATCCTCTACCTCGTAAGCAAAGACCGTTGCTCCCGATTTGCGATGTCTTGCTCTTTCGAGAAGCTCTCCCAGACCTGCGCCGAAAAAAATGTTATCACCTAACACCAATGCGACACCATCTGTACCGATAAACTCCTCACCAATGGTGAAGGCCTGAGCAAGGCCATCGGGCTTAGGCTGAATAGCGTAGGAGATATGAAGCCCCCAGCTCGATCCGTTTCCAAAGAGACGCATATAGCTGTCAATGTACTCTGGAGACGAAATTAGAAGAATTTCTCGAATACCAGCCAGCATCAGGACAGAAAGAGGATAATATATCATCGGTTTGTCATAGACAGGAAGAAGTTGCTTGTTCACTGCCAGTGTCGCGGGATGCAGGCGAGTCCCGGAGCCGCCTGCCAGAATGATACCTTTCATAAGCTCAACCCTATCTTTGATCTTAAGTCAGTCGAAACTATCCGATGCCATCCAAGGCCTCTCTCAAGCCGTTCAGTCTTTGATCTACAAAGAACAAATACGCAAGCTATTCCGAGGTATTTCCCCGCCCCTGGGGACATACCTTGTAGATTTAGGCTAGAATTAGGATCAGCTGCGTGCAACATCCAATCTCGTCAATGATCTTGCGCAGGCTTAACTGACTCTGACTGTGCAGTAAGAACGCGCGTTAAGGCGTCCTTCCAATGGCTCGACGCTATGCCAAAGTCGCGCGCCACCTTTGCGTTCGAAAGTGTCGAATTGCCCGGACGACGAGCTGCCGTCGGATACTCGGAGGTCTTTATCGGCTTCAATTCAGGGACCTTAAATCCCATTCTGCTTTGCTGCCTAAAGATCTCCACGGCAAAATCATACCAAGTTGCTTCGCCGGCGTTCACAAAGTTGTAGGTACCGAAAGGCGCATCCGGGTGGTTTACAAGTCGCAGCGTTATGACTTGCAGGGCTTTCGCCAAGTCCAGAGCCGCAGTTGGGCAGCCTCTTTGGTCGTCGACCACGTTTAAAACTGCATTCTCAGCACCTTTTCGCAGCATCGTCGTCAAAAAATTAGCGCCACTCGAGCTGAAGAGCCAAGCGGTTCGGATGATAGCGTGCCGAGGATTGCCGGTACGGACAGCCTGCTCGCCACCTTCCTTAGACGCACCATATACGCCAAGTGGGGCAACGGGGTCATCCTCCAGATAAGCCTCGTTTTTGAGGCCGTCGAATACATAGTCAGTAGAAATGTGAACGATGGGGATACCGAGATTCTTAGTGGCAGAGGCGATTGCTGCTGGGGCGAGCGCGTTTACCTTCCACGCCGCGACAACCTCGCTCTCGGCTTTGTCCACTGCTGTATACGCAGCAGCGTTGACAACAGCGCAGAACCGGCCACGGGCCACATATGCGATAGTAGCGCTAGTGTCACCGAGATCGAGGTCCGCACGAGTTGGCGCCACTAACTCGATATCAGAGGGCCAAGAGCACGCTCGCAGTGCAACGCCAACTTGCCCAGTGCCGCCTATTAAAAGTATTCGCCGCCTCATTCTTATGCGCTCAAGCCGCGGCGCGTCTTTGCGTCGCCTCGTTCTACGAGGCTCTGCCACCATTCCCGGTTTGCCAGATACCAGCCAACAGTTTTCTCGATCCCGCTTTCGAAACTTTCGATCGGCTCCCAACCAAGATCGCTACCGAGCTTACTAGCGTCAATCGCGTATCGCTGATCATGACCAGGTCGATCTGCCACGTAGGAAATTTGGTCGAAGTAAGAGCGGCCGTCCTCACGAGGTTGTAGCCTATCTAATGTTTCGCAGACACCCTGCACCACATCTATGTTTCGACGTTCGGAGTTACCACCCACGTTGTAAGTCTGCCCGGGAACGCCCTTTTCGAATACGCACTGCAACGCGCGGACGTGGTCTTCGACATAGAGCCAATCCCGGATGTTCTGACCATTCCCGTAAACAGGGAGTCGCTCACCGGCAAGTGCTTTCACAATCATCAAAGGGATGAGCTTTTCAGGGAAATGGTAGGGTCCGTAGTTGTTCGAACAATTAGTGATGAGTACCGGCAGGCCAAAGGTGTGCCCCCATGCTGAGACCAGATGGTCCGATCCCGCTTTGGAAGCCGAGTAGGGCGATCGGGGATCATAGGGCGTCGTTTCTGTGAAGTAGCCTGTCTCACCGAGCGACCCGAAAACCTCGTCCGTCGAGATGTGATGAAAGCGGAAGCGTTGCGCACGATCTTTCGGGAGTTTACGCCAATATTCCAGTGCCGCCGCCAGCATGGTGTAGGTGCCGACCACATTTGTCTGAATGAAGGCACCCGGGCCATCGATCGACCGATCGACGTGGGATTCGGCAGCAAGATGGGTAATTACATCCGGCTGGAATTGCTCTATGGCAGCGCACACAGCTCTCTCATCACAGATATCCGCCTGTTTGAAGCGGTATCTGGGCGAGGAAGCGACGGATGATACTGATGTCAACGTGCCAGCATACGTTAGCTTGTCCAAGTTAAGCACCTCGTGATCGGTGTTTTGCACGAGGTGTCGAACAAGAGCCGATCCAATGAACCCGGCTCCGCCGGTAACGAGAATGCGCATGATCGGTCCTTCCAGTAATTACATTTCGACGAGTTCTAGCGGCACACCGTCATACTCGAACGGGCTGTTGAGGTCGCATAGCAGCGGTTGTCGCCTATCCTTTGAACTTATGGTGGGCTCTACACCTTCAGGGAGAGGCCAGTCGATACCAATTGTGGGATCGTTCCAGAGAACCCCGCCGTCGTTCTCCAGTGAGTATATGTTGGATACCTTATAGATCACCTCGGTGAACGGTTCGAGGGTAACGAAACCGTGGGCAAACCCGACCGGGATATAGAGGTGAAGCCCGTTTTCAGCAGAAAGCTCGGTCCCCACCCATCGGCCAAACGTGGGCGATCCGCGACGGATGTCGACCGCAACGTCGAAGATTCGTCCACGAATGCACCGAACGAGCTTGGCTTGCTCAAACGGTGCTGATTGATAATGCAGTCCTCGAACAGTCCCCGCCGTAACGGACAATGAGTGGTTGTCCTGTACGAATTGATCCGCGATGCCGTACTTAGAGAAAACTCTCGCGTTGTAGACTTCCGAGAACCATCCCCGCTCATCGCCGAACCGTTTGGGTCGCAGCAACACAACCTTAGAACCCATTGACAACATCCTGAATGCAAATAGCCAACTAATCGCCACCGGCCAGTAAAATGGGCAAGGCTAAACTTGCCGCAGTTTGAAGAGTTCTAGACCCGTATCCGCTACCGCTGCCATTTGCAAGACCATCTGCAGGGTGGCATCTGCAGCTTTCGCGCGAGCCGCTTGATCGTCAACAAGGCGAACGATGTTGCAGCGCCAAATGTCAGCTTTCTGGGTCAATAGCAATTCATCTGGACGATCTGAGAAACCATATGCGGGACCGGCCGAAAACACCCCCGCCGCTTTGTATCGCGCTACGTCTATCCGCTTCGTCGGCGCGCGACTGTCGTTCACATGCGACGGCGCGAGCGGAACAAGCATGATATCGATCCGCCGGGCGTGCGCGTCGGCCAAGTATTCCCCCCAGGGCATTGGCTCCCGGATCTGCACCCGTTCCAGACCCTGCCAGATTGCCTTGGCACGCCGATCGGCAAAGACCTCGAACCGAGCGTGCGGCCGTTCGCGCAGCACATCCGCAATGATTGGCCGTAGGAATCGATGCTCCTCAAGATGAACCCCGGTCGCGTGGTAGCCGATCAAGACATCCTGGCTTGACTGACGAAACTGATCGCCACTACGCTCCTCCACTTCCCAAAGCACCTTCGGAGGTGCCGGCGGCAACACCACAGCTTTCGCCCCCACCAGTCGCGCCGCGAGGTGCGGTGTCGAAGCCCAGACGAGATCGAGATGCCGGTTCAGGCGGCCGAGCGGCCAAAGAGCGCGATACCAAAGGAACAGCCGATAGGGAAAATCTGCGTCCTTCCCCGTCACTACGGCGGGGATGTCGTCGTCGAGGAACAAGCCCACGCCGGAGAGACGCCTGGCGTTACTCTCGATCCAACGCAGGACAGCCCGCGAAGCGTAGCGACAGATGACGACGAAGGCTCCGTCGGCGTCCAAGGTCGGCACTTTGCTTCCGCGGATATCCGCAACCTCATACGGCGGCATATCGGACGCCTCAAGGCGGGCTGCGAGGTAGTAGTCGAAGGTCGGGTTTGGTATCCGTCCGAATACAATGATCCGCTTAACCGGCCGCCTTGGCCGGCCGGTGGCGCTCTCCCGCAGCCGTGGCTGAGGCAGCCGCCGCTCGATCCAGCGGGCAATACGTTCGCGCACACCACTCAAGCGCTCGCCCTTGCAGCAAGGGTTCTCGGACGGGCCTCGAGAACGAATTCTTCGGCAACAAGCGAGAGGTTCGGATTATAGTATGGATCGGCTTTCAACATATCGCTCCAGCGTTCATGCATGGCTCGCTCCTCCGCCGCAAAGCGCTGAAGCTTTTGAGGCGTGTCGTCGGCGCCCCGCGAGACGCTCTCTCTATGCAACATCGCCGCCGCCGGCGTCCAGACAATACGCAAGCCCGCTTCACGTAGCTTCAGGCAATAGTCCACATCGTTGAACGCGACCGTCAGCTTTTGTTCGTCCATGCCGCCAAGACGGTGCCACAGGTCCTTGCGCGTCAGCATACAGGCCGCGGTGACCGCCGACATATCACGCCGTTGGCGCAAAAGCCCCCTGTCACCGTCGCGCTTCGGGTCGAGAAAGTGAAAGCTGTGCCGCGCTACTGTCCCCGCACCGACCGTCACGCCGCCATGCTGAACGAAGCCGTCGGGAAACAGCAACAAATTGCCGGCAGCGCCGACCGTTGGATCATCGAGCTCACCGGCCAGGTGCTCGAGCCAATGGCAATCAATCGGTTCAACATCATTGTTCAACAAGAGGATGAGGTCATGTCTGGCGACATCGACGCCGACATTGCAAGCGCGGGAAAAGTTGAACGTTCCGGCAAGAGGTATCCGACGGATGCGCCCCGATTGCTCATACAGGGATAACAATGCCAGCGTGGCTGGTTCGGCGCTATCATTGTCGATGACGATGACGTCAAGGTCCGCCGGTGCCGTGTTCTCGAAGAGACCTTTCAGACAGGCCTCCAGCAGGTCGGCCCTGTCGCGCGTTGGAATGATGACACTGACGGCCGGGCGTTCGCGTTTGGGCTGAATAATCGTGTCGCGACGGTCGCCCCGACGGCAAGATAGTCCCCGATGCAGCAGCACCCTCGGCACATGCATGATCGTTCCGGTCGAACCTTGAGCCATAGCGAGGACAATTTCGGCTGTGGATGAGCTTAGCAGCGAAACGCCGTCTGGGATGCAGGCCAGGCGAAGAAGGGCGCCTTCCAGGGGAAGCCATCCCGAGCGGGCGAGTGGCTCATTCCAGGCTGGTTTGAAGAAGGGGGCATTACGCGTGCCGTGGGCGTCGATCTGATCTTCGTCGCAGTAGACGACCGCGACATCCCTAGAGAATGCAAATGGACGCGCCAATCGCTCCAAAGCCTTTGGGGCGACGCGCATTCCCGCCGGAAGCCGTAGCCATAGGAGATCGTCGGTCGGCTCGCCTCGCTCCAGCGACTGGTCGATCTCTGCCGCGGACGCCTCCTGAAAATCGCGCCACGTCTGGCTTTCGAGCGACTGTCTGGTCTGCGCAACTGCGGCCGCATCGGTGCCTTCGATCGAGACGAGGATCCGTGGCCTTCGCGGCCACGCGCGCGCATCATCTTCCATCTCGCTTGCCTCCGCCAGCGCTTGGGCTTCGACCCAGTCGCGATAGTCTGGGGCGGAAAGGGCGTCGCATTGCCGAACGAATCTAAACTCGGCTCCTTTTCGGTTGCCCGCGAGAAGCAGTCTGACAATCTGCAGGAACGCTACGGTCCGCCGGAATGCAATCAATAGTGCCGCCTCGGCGAGCGACAGGCGGCGGATCTTGATTTGCGGCTCGGTGCTTACCGAAACACTTGCAGTCGCAACGTCGGGCACCAGAGCTACGGCTTCAAGCTGTACCGGCGTCCAACCGTAGAAGCGGCCTCGCCCTCGCCTATCGAGCAAGAAGGAACGGAAGACCGTATCAGGGGTCCTGTCACGGCGACTAAAAGCAAGCTGTGGGCGGCGACCAAGGCGGTTGTCAGGATCGCGGACCGTAAGCGTGATCGGTCGATCCGCATAATGGGCGGGGCGACGCCTCAATGCGACTACGATTTCATCCTGTGATGGCTCTACCATCTGACCCTGTCCATAACCGCTTCACGGATTCTCAATCGAGCCGTTGCCATCGCAGGAAAATGTATTGGAACGCAACCCACTTCAATCGGCAGCAGAGGTCTCAGCCACTCCCACCACGCTGGACGTCTTGCGCAAATTGAGTTCCGGCGCAGGTGGACGATAGAGAATTAGGCGTCGGGAGCACCATGCTGAACGGGACAGAGGCACTGCGGTCCACCAGGCTAAAACGCTAAGACGAGAAGAAGGTCCAGCCACAGCGCTTTGCCAAGAGACCTTTTGCGAAACTGGATTAAGTCCATGATCTCGATGGCTCTGCGTTTTCTGCCGCGTCGCCCCTTCTCGATGCAGCGTTCGGTCGTTGAACAGCAAAGGTAAGGTTGCCCTCGGTAGCGGTGCTCAAATCAAAACCCGCTTTGGAGTGGAAAATGAGATGCGCCATGGCCCAAATCAACCGCCCGCCCCGGCGCAAGTGCGCCCAAAGCTACCTGCGTTCCAGTTCGGCGAAGAACTGCTTGAGCTCGCTCTGATCGATGCCCACGAGATGCCGCTGTTCCGGATAGGCGCCCGAACGCACGTCCTCTGCAAACTCCGAAAAGGCGGCAATCCGTTCGCGTTGGAGCCGATCGTGTTCCGCGGCAAAGTTGCGGTAGGTCTTGGCGTGACGTGGCACATGGCCGCGATTGTTGCCGAGCACGTCTTCAGCGCCATGAAGGCTGCGCGCATGTATTCTTCAGCCGTGACGTAGTCACCGTATTCGAGGCCAGGAAAGGCGAAACAGGTCGGCGCTGCCTCGCGAAACTCAGGACCGAGAAGCGCCGGCGGCACGGAAACGAGATCGATCCCGGCGGCTTCGGCGGCTTCGGCTTCTTCAAGCGTTTCGACGCGCAGCATGGTGAGCTGGCGTTTGCCCTTTATCGACAGGAGATCGGCAACGGTTGGGCGGCGGCTTTTCATGGTGAACTCCGAAGGTCGTTGAAACAGAGAAAATGGAGGGGCTAAGCGCCTACCACTCTAGGCAGCCAGCAAAGCCTTGAGCTTGGTTTGCGGCGAGACGAGCGCCTGTGGATCCGGCCTTTTGCCAGCCGCAATCAGCATTTCGGCAAGACGGATATCGCGCGCGACAGCGTTGCCGGGGCCGATGCCGGAGGCCGCGAGCAGCCGGCCGGTGTCGTCGAGATGGAAGAGGATGAACGCGTCATTGGTGAGGTCGCGGCGCACGGTCGACGAAGCACCGTCGGCGAGCCCCGCGATCTGCAACGTCAAGTCATACTGATCGGACCAGAACCACGGCACGCTCGAAATCGACTGGTTGGCACCCAACAGATTGCCGGCAACCAACGCCCCCTGGTCCTGCGCATTGCGCCAGGCTTCAAGCCGGACGCGCCGACCGTCGTAATGGCACAGCGGGAAGGAACAGCAATCGCCCGCTGCAAAAATGTCGGGATCGGAGGTTGCAAGCATCACATCGACTGCAATGCCATTGTCGATGGCGAGACCGGCCGCTTGTGCAAGTTCGGTGTTCGGAACGGCTCCGACACCGACGACGACAAGGTCGGCTTCGATGACGGTACCGCCTTCAAGCACGATGCGCGCATTGCGGCCGTCTGCCTCTAACCGCACGATTTTCGTTTCGCAGCGTATCTCGACGCCTTCCAGGCGATGTCGCTCGGCGACAACGGCCGCAATTTCCATCGGCACGCCGCGGGATAGGATGCGGGGCAACCCTTCAATGAGGACGACATCCGCGCCAAGCCGGCGCGCGGTCGCGGCAAGCTCGAGACCGATGAAGCCGCCACCAATGACCGCAAGTTTGCGTCCGGGAGCGAGCTCTACACGGATCACCTCGGCGTCGGCATGTGTTCTGAGAGTGCGGACACGGGCTGACGCCTCTTCCGTGCCTGGCAGCGTTCGCGCTCGCGCACCCGTCGCAAGCAATAACCGATCATAAGGAACGCTGCCGCCGTCGACCAGTTCGACGCGCTTAGCGTTGCGATCGATCGCCTTCACCGGAGCGTCCGTCAGGATGTCGATGCCTGCCGCCGCGTATCGCTCGGCGTCAGCGACATATTTTGGCGGCGCCGCGTCCTTAAGGCCGTTCTTCGAGAGCGGCGGCCTCTCATAGGGAAGATGGGGTTCCGCGCCGATCATTGTGACCTTGCCGTCGTAGCCTTTTTCCCTCAATGCAAAGGCGGCCCTTGCGCCGCATTCGCCGGCGCCGACGATTACGATTCCACCCATCTCAACCTCCCTGCCCGCTCTTGCCGAGCTATTTGCGCTGACGCCGCTATCAAGCGATCGCGATGAACACGCTGCCCGCTTCGACCTTCACCGGATAGGTCTTCAAGTTGACGCAGACGGGGGCGCCCTTGGCCTGACCGGTCTTGTAGTTGAAGCGGCCGTTGTGCTTCGGACATTCGATGATGTCGTCCATCACCAGGCCGTCAGCGAGATGGATGTGCTCGTGGGTGCAGAGCCCGTCGGTTGCGAAATACTCGTCGTCCGGACTGCGATAGACCGCGAAAGTACGCCCTTCGTGATCGAAGCGGATGACGTCCTCCTCGTCGATTTCTTCGGCCGCGCAGACTTCAACCCAGTTTCCGCTCATGATTTCCTCCCGTTTACTCAATTCGTTGGTTATTCGGCAGCGTGCACGATTGCGTCGCCGTGAAACTCTTGCCTGTAGGGCTTGGCCGTCGGCGGCAATTCGCGCCTCAGGAAGTAGTCTTCGTTGCGCAGTTGCCGCAGAAAGGCCGGGATCATTTCGCGATAACCGTGCAGCATCGACGGGTTCGGCGCCGGCAGGTCGTGCTTGATCATGGCATGCAGCTTCGGCAGTGCGTGGTAGGGCACCATGGGGAACATGTGATGTTCCACATGGTAGTTCATGTTCCAATAGACGAAGCGGCTCACCGGGTTCATGTAGACTGTGCGGCTGTTCAGCCGATGGTCGGTGACGTTATCGGCAAGGCCACCATGCTGGAGCAGACCGGTCAGCACATGGTGCCAGGCACCATAGACCCGCGGCAAACCGATCAGCATCAGCGGCAGGATCGAACCGAGATAGAAGCAGGCGGTAATCGTCACCGCATAGATCGCAAACCAGATGCGTGCGACAAGGATCGCCTTCGGCTGCTCCATCTCGGGAATGAAGGTCGCTTCTTCGGCGCTGATGATGCCAAGCGTGTTGCGGACCATATCGACGATCGCATGCCAGACATCGAGGATGCCGAAGAAGTTCAGGACGAGGCGCAGAAGGTCTGGTGGTCGCATCACCGCAATCTCGGGATCCCGACCGACGATTACCGTGTCGGTGTGGTGGCGGGTATGGCTCCAGCGCCAGGTGACCGGATTGCGCATGATCATGAAGCAGGCGACCTGGTAGACGGCGTCGTTCATCCACATCGTCTTGAACGCCGTGCCATGGCCGCATTCGTGCCAGCGACTGTCCGATGCAGAGCCATAGAGCACCCCATAGGCGAGGAAGAACGGAATGGCCCACCACGTGCCCCAGAAATAGATGCCGAGCGCGCCGAAAAGAATGAGACAGCCGAGCCAGATCGCAGTGTCTCGGATGGCCGGCCCGTCCTCGCGCTTCATCAGCTCCTTCATCTGCTTGCGTGGAATATCGGTGTGATACCATTCCGCGGCCGACAGCCCGTTCATAACGGCTGCCTCGGCATCTCGACCGAGCAGGCTGTAGTCGCGCTTCGTCGGCTTCGTCGTCATTTCCGCTCCTCCCTGCGATCCGACCGGATCTGGCCGGCGGCAACTCTTGTCGTGCAAAGACGATAGGTTGACTTTTGCAAGGCTTCAATGCAGCAATGATATATTCTCTCAAATGATGGCATTCATTGCATATCAGTCATGATGCAAACCTCTCAGGAGTCACCATGAGCAACCGACCGACCATCGCCGACCTCGCGCAGGCCGCCGGCGTCAGCGTTGCGACCGTCGATCGCGTATTGAATGGCCGCCATCCCGTGCGTGAGGAAACGGCGCGCCGCGTCTATGAGGCTGCAAAAGCGATCGGCTATCACGCCGTCGGCCTAATCCGGCAGCGCGTCTTTGAAGACCTGCCGCAATACAGGCTCGGCTTCGTCCTGCAGAAACCGGAGCAATCCTTTTATCAGGCGGTTGCGAAAGAGATCGAGAACGCTGCCCACGCGCTCTCGAATGCCCGCATCTCGGCGCAGATCGATTTCGTTGCCAGTTCGACGCCGACAGCAATCACCGAGAAGCTACAGGCATCGGCCGCGCGAAATCAGGCGATAGCGCTCGTTGCGCCCGACTTTCCCGCAGTGACCACGGCAATCGAGGACCTGAAGACGCGCGGTGTTCCCGTCTTTTCGCTGCTGTCAGACTTCGCCGCCGGGGTACGTGAAGGCTATGTCGGCCTCAACAATCACAAGGTCGGGCGCACAGCCGCATGGATGATCGCAAAAGCCGCCAAGCGACCCGGCAAGGTCGCAGCCTTCGTCGGTAGCCATCGCTTTCTCGGCCACGAAATGCGTGAGATCGGCTTCCGCTCCTATTTTCGCGAACATGCGCCGGATTTCGAGGTGCTCGACACGATGGTCAACCTCGACACGGCCGAAATCACCCACGAGGCGACACTCAACCTCTTGCAACGCCATCCTGATCTAATCGGCTTTTATGTTTGTGGCGGCGGCATGGAAGGCGCCATATCGGCGATCCGCGAAGAAAGGCTCGAGGGCAAGCTTATCGGCGTCGTCAACGAGTTGACGCCGGAATCGCGCGCCGCCCTTGCAGACAACGTCGTTACCCTGGCGGTTGCAACGCCAACGGCGATGCTCGCCCGGGAGACGATCAATCTGATGATACAGGCAATCAGCAAAGGCCCTACCGGAGCGCCTGGGCAAACCTTCCTGCCTTTTGATCTTTTCACGCCGGAGAACATTTAGGAACGTCTGATAGAATTGCATCACGATCGCTGGCCGATCTTGCAGAGATGCAAGCCGTTTGAGCGTCATGCCTTTTGAGGACGCTTCCCCCATTGGTGATTTGCCCGAGCCCCTATAAATGGAACGAACGTTCTATTTTTGGACGCACAACCAATTCCATTGGAGGAGACATTCCCGTGACCGCCCTGCCCTTCGCCCTTAATCATATGACGACACCGCGCCTGCCGCTTGCCGCCTTCTTCGAGCTGGCAAAATCACTCGGCATGTCATCGGTCGAGATCCGCAACGACCTCACAGACAATGCCATCCTCGACGGGACGCCGGCAAAGGAAGTGGCCGCGCTCGCTGACCGTCACGGCATCACCATCATCTCGATCAACGCCCTTCAGAGGTTCAACGAGTGGAACGCTGCCCGACAGGCAGAAGCAGAAGAACTCATCTCTTATGCGCGCGACTGCGGCGCCAAGGCCCTTGTTCTGGTGCCGGTCAATGACGGCCGTGGCCAGGCAGATGGTGAACGCCAGGCAAGTCTGCGGGCGGCGCTTGCCGGCCTCAAGCCCATGCTTGAGGCGGCTGGAATCATCGGCCTTGTCGAGCCGCTCGGCTTCGAAATCTGCTCCCTTCGCTCAAAGACCGAGGCGGTTGCTGCAATCAAGGCGGTGAGCGGCGAAGATACCTTCCGGCTGGTGCACGACACGTTCCACCATCATCTCGCCGGCGAGCCCGCAATCTATCCTGAGATGACCGGCCTTGTGCATATCTCAGGCGTGACCGATGGACGCGTGGCCGTGTCGGATTTGCGCGATTCGCACCGGGTTCTCGTCGATCAAGGCGACGTTCTCGACAATATCGGGCAGGTTCGACGCCTGCGCTCGGAAGGCTATCAGGGCGCACTTTCCTTCGAGCCGTTCGCCCCCGAAGTTCACGACATTGCCGATCCAGCCGCCGCCGTTAAGCAGAGCATGAACTATATGCAGTCTCGCATTTGACCACCGACGCGGTAAACGCTCGAAACTCACGCGGGGCGCCGCAACAGGCCTTGACGGCGCCTCGATAAAATGGAATACATATTCCGTGGATGCAATTTACTGGTTTGTTTATTCCGTTTTGGTCAGGGGCGTAGCGGGAGTGCCGCCTCTGATTGGGGATGAGCGCAAATCCTCAAAGGATTGCGCTCCCGGCAGGAGAAGGTGTCGCCGGGCACCGTTTGTGGAGGAGAAAGACAATGAAGAAATTCGTATTGGGCACGGCGCTCGCCGTGATGATGTCGACGGCAGCGCACGCCGAGACCATCGGCGTATCCATGGCCCTTTTCGACGACAACTTCCTCACCGTTCTGCGCAACGGCATGTCTGATTATGCCAAGACGCTCGACGGCGTCGAGCTGCAGATCGAAGACGCACAGAACGACGTTTCCAAGCAGCAGAGCCAGATCCAGAACTTCATCGCCGCCGGTGTAACCGCCATCATCGTCAACCCGGTTGATACCGACGCCACGGCCGCCATGTCGAAGATCGCCGCTGATGCCGGCATTCCGCTCGTCTATGTGAACCGCGAGCCGGTCAATGTCGACACGCTGCCGGAAAAGCAGGCTTTCGTCGCCTCGAACGAACAGGAATCGGGTACGCTGCAGACGCAGGAAATCTGCAAGATGCTTGGTGGCAAGGGCAAGGCCGTCGTCATGATGGGTGAACTCTCCAACCAGGCCGCCCGCATGCGCACCAAGGATATCCATGACGTTCTGGCGACCGATCAGTGCAAGGGCATCGAGATCGTCGAGGAGCAGACCGCCAACTGGTCCCGCACGCAAGGATCCGACCTTCTGACGAACTGGCTTTCAGCCGGCGTTGAGTTCGATGCTGTCATTTCGAACAACGACGAAATGGCTATCGGCGCTATCCAGGCCCTCAAAGCCGCTGGACGCTCGATGGACTCCGTCGTCATCGGCGGCATCGACGCAACGCAGGATGCGCTGGCAGCAATGGCTGCAGGCGACCTCGACGTCACGGTGTTCCAGAACGCTGCTGGCCAGGGCAAGGGCTCGGTCGACGCCGCCCTGAAACTCGCCAAGGGCGAGCCGGTCGAGAAGAAGGTCTACATCCCCTTCGAGCTCGTCACCAAGGACAACCTCGACAAGTATCAGGCGAAGAACTGATCTCAGCAATCGAGAGCGCGGGAAAGCCCGCGCTCTCGTTCAATATGCAAGTCCGACCGCAAATGCCTGCGTCGGTTGGACGCCGCATGCGGTAAATTAGGCTGGTCACCCGCCAGCTATGAGGACTTTCCGCAATTGGCGGAAACGACGGGGGAGGCAAGAAACATGACGCTCAGTCCGACAACGATGGCAGCCGTGCGCGCCAGCGGCGCGGTACCCAAGGCCGAATATCTTCTTTCTGCGGAAGGCATCCGCAAGGAATTCCCGGGCGTCATCGCCCTCGATGATGTCGAGTTCAAGCTGAAGCGCGGCACAGTCCATGCGCTGATGGGCGAAAACGGCGCCGGCAAATCCACCCTGATGAAAATCCTTGCCGGCATCTATACGCCCGACAAGGGCGACGTGAAGCTGAAGGGTGTCGAAATCCGGCTCAAATCGCCGCTCGATGCGCTCGAAAACGGCATCGCGATGATCCATCAGGAACTGAACCTGATGCCATTCATGACGGTCGCGGAAAACATCTGGATCCGCCGCGAACCGAAGAACCGCTTCGGCTTCGTCGACCATGGCGAGATGAACCGCATCACTGCCAAGCTTTTCGAGCGCCTGAAGATCAAGATCGATCCCGAGATCGAGGTCCGTCACCTCTCCGTCGCCAACCGTCAGATGGTCGAGATCGCAAAGGCCGTCTCCTACGAATCTGACGTGCTGATCATGGACGAGCCGACCTCGGCGCTGACCGAGCGTGAAGTCGCGCACCTGTTCGAGATTATTCGCGATCTGCGCGAACAGGGCATCGGCATTGTCTACATCACCCACAAGATGAACGAGCTGTTCGAAATCGCCGACGAATTCTCGGTATTCCGCGACGGCAAGTACATTGGCACGCACGCCTCCAGCGACGTTACCCGCGACGACATCATCCGCATGATGGTTGGTCGAGAGATCACCCAGATGTTCCCGAAAGAAGAAGTGCCGATCGGCGACGTCGTCCTTTCAGTGAAGAACCTGGCGCTCGACGGCGTCTTCCGTGACGTTTCGTTCGATGTACGCGCCGGCGAGATCCTCGGCATTGCCGGCCTTGTCGGCTCGGGCCGCTCAAATGTCGCTGAAACGCTCTTTGGCGTGACGCCGGCAAGCTCCGGCACGATTTCGATCGATGGCAAGACCCTTTCGATCGACAGTCCGAACAAGGCGATCAAAAACCGCATGGCGTTCCTGACCGAAGACCGCAAGGACACCGGCTGTCTGCTCATCCTCGATATTCTCGAGAACATGCAAATTGCCGTGCTTCAGGACCGGTTCGTCAAGAGCGGTTTCGTCACCGAGAAGCAGATCACGGCCGCCTGCGAAGAGATGAGCCGCAAGCTGCGCGTCAAGACGCCGAACCTGCAGGAGCGGATCGAGAACCTTTCGGGCGGCAACCAGCAGAAGGTGCTGATCGGCCGCTGGCTGCTCACCAATCCGCGCATCCTGATCCTCGACGAACCGACACGCGGCATCGATGTCGGCGCCAAGGCGGAAATCCACCGCCTCGTTACCGAACTCGCCCGCAACGGCGTCGCCGTCATCATGATCTCCTCGGAAATGCCTGAGGTGCTCGGCATGAGCGATCGCATCATGGTCATGCATGAGGGGCGCGTCACCGGCTTCCTCGACAGGGCGGAAGCAACCCAGATCAAGGTCATGGAGCTCGCCGCGAGCTGAGCGGGAAACGACCCGAATAAAGGGAGGAGTGAAAATGGATACCAATATCGCCGCACAGGGCACGAGCACGCCGCTCTCAGGCGCAAAGCGCCGCCTGCCCCCCGAGTTCAACATCTTCCTGGTGCTGATCGGCATCGCGCTGGTCTATGAGGTGCTCGGCTGGATCTTTGTCGGCCAGAGCTTCCTGATGAACCCGCAGCGCCTGACGATCATGATCCTTCAGGTGGCGGTCATCGGCATCATCGCCGTCGGCGTGACCCAGGTCATCATCACAGGCGGCATCGATCTTTCCTCCGGATCCGTCGTAGGCATGACCGCGATGATCTCCGCAAGTGTCGCCCAGGCCTCCACCTGGCCGCGCGCGCTCTATCCGTCGCTGACCGACATGCCAGCGATCGTTCCAATCGGGCTTGGTATCGGCATCGGGCTGCTCGCCGGCTTCATCAACGGCCAACTCATCGCCCGCACCAAAATCCCGCCCTTCATTGCCACGCTCGGCATGATGGTCTCGGCCCGCGGTATCTCCAAGTGGTACACCAAGGGCCAGCCGGTCTCGGGCCTGACGGAACAGTTCAACTTCATCGGTACAGGCATCTGGCCCGTGATCGTGTTCCTCGTCGTCGCCATCATCTTTCACATTGCGCTGCGCTACACCCGCTATGGCAAGTTTACGTATGCGATCGGCGCCAACGTTCAGGCGGCCCGTGTGTCGGGTATCAACGTCGAGGCACATCTGATCAAGGTCTATGCCATTGCCGGCATGCTGGCAGGTCTCGCCGGCGTCGTCACCGCGGCCCGCGCGCAGACGGCACAGGCCGGCATGGGTGTCATGTATGAACTCGACGCAATCGCTGCGACCGTCATCGGCGGCACGTCGCTGACGGGCGGCGTCGGCCGGATCACCGGCACGGTCATCGGCACCATCATCCTTGGCGTCATGACCTCCGGCTTCACGTTCCTGCGCGTCGATGCTTACTACCAGGAAATCGTCAAGGGCCTGATCATCGTCGCCGCCGTCGTCATCGACGTCTATCGACAGAAAAACCGCAAGAAGGCGTAAGCCTCAAAAGAACAACTCTCCTCCCAGTGAAGCCAACTGGCCGGGATGATGAAAATCATCCCGGCATTTTGTTTCTCGGTACCACGTATTTCACCTTCCGCCGGGCACTTTCGACATATGCTTGGCACGCAGGGCAGCTCCAGCGCCGGCGCTCTGGCGAAATCGATCGCGATGCACTATATGGCAGGCGTGCAAAACTATCGGAGACTTACCATGTTGTCGCAGCGCAAGCTTGCGAGCCAGTTTCAGCCGCGTTTCGTTCTTCAGCTCTGGAACGCGATGCTGCGGGTACAGACCCGCGAGACAGCTACCCTCTTCGGCCAACGCGGCCGCTAAGCAAGCTCATAAAATCAAGACTGCCTGATCACCCCCGGCGCGTCCTTCCGGACGGCCACAGTGGTGGATTATCTACGACCCGGTCCCGACAGGGAGCCGGGTCGAGGCGGCTTTGACGGCTCGTCGCCTGCGGCGCAGTGCGAACTTTCCCAAGCGCTAGGCATCTGCATCGGACTAACCGGCCGGAAAGAGAATGGTCACTTTGAGACCGCGACCGTCGGCTCCCCAAGTCCGGTCGTTGCCCTGAGGCAGAGCCCCGCCGGCGAGCCGCCCCGTCGCCGGCGCGGTACAAGCTTCCGAAATCGGCAGCCCAGGCTCTGGATAGGACAGGCTGCTCAGCAGCGCCCCCGATTATCACTCTCATCACGCGGCAGCGTCCATGGCGCCGCTATAGCAAAGTCGGCCCCGCGCGGCGATTTAGTGGATGCGCCGGGAGCGTTCCGGAGTTGCAATGTGCCGGGTCGATGATCGCCACAGACTGCTTGAGCGAGGAAGCCGCAACGTCTGCTGGCTGGCGCCCGACGACGAGCGGCAGGGTCGGAGGCTTGGCCTTGCCCAGGAGCGGCGGCGCCGTCACCCGGACAACGCCTCCGGGTCTCGGCGTTGTTGCCGCGATACAGGTCTGGCTGAGCTTCACCATGCTGATGCCAAGCCCGTCGCGTGCGGACTGGATATCCGGTTGGATCTCGAGCGCCTTGCGAAAGGCATCCGTGGCATCAGCGTGATTGTCCAGCGCCTGCAGGGCGTTTCCGAGCCTCACCCAGCCCTTCGCCAGATGCGGCACAACGACCAACAGCTTCTCGAACGCGGCCGCGGCTGCCTGATGGTCGCCCTTGTCCGCTAGCAGTTGGCCGAGCGCGTAGAGGGTCAGCGCGTGGGCGGGATCGGCATCAAGGATCTGGCGGTAGGCGTTCTCCGCCTCCGCCGTTTGGCCCTTCTCGTGGTTCTTGTTCGCCTCGCTGAAGATGCCCGAGAGCGTCCTTGGGTCGAGCCGGTCACCCAGGTTGCGGCGGGTGCGGGTCTGCACGACCTTGCAGGTGATGAGTTTGTCGCTGGCGCCGAAGGTGTATTTGTATGCCTCGTCGCCGCGCAGGAAGTCATAGGTCCGGTAGCCGTTCGCAATGGCGTGGCGGATGCTGTAGGCGTGCAGCACAAGTCCCGGCGGCACGATCTCGGCGCTCTCGTCGCGCCCGGCCATGTTGAAGAAGTACGTCTTCTTCACCGGATCGATGAAGGTCGCCAAGGCGCCGAGCGGTCGATCCCGGTGCCACAGGACAGGCAGGAACAGGCTGCCATCGGCGAAGGCATCGTTGAGAACGCGCCGGTTGGTGTTCAGGATCCCGGACAGGCGATTGCCCTTGCGGGGCCCCCATCGATTCTTCCAGAAATCGAGGAGGATGCCGATGTCGCGCTTGATCGTTGCAGCATCCGCCAGCGTGATGCGGAATTCTTCCGAACCGTCCACCTTGCGGAGGAACCGCCTCAGCTTCTGGCGCATGTTGGTGCCGAGCTTCTGCTCGAGATACGCGTCCCATGTCTCGGGCAGGTCGACGGACGGACATTTGGCGTTGTCAACGTTGTCTACTGCGTTGACCCTGCTCAGGGTCCGCATAGTGAGCTGCTTGTCCTCGAGATTCTCGAGAAAGCTGCGCAGACGGCCGCTGGACATGTACAGGTTGTCGAGATGCAGATTTGCCCAGTGCATCCTTCTCAGATGCTTGGCAAAGGCCGCCATGGCCGCCCGAGCGAATTCGGGAGCGCAGACCGCCCCGGTGTAGTCCGCGACGTAGGAACCGCCCATGTGGATGTCGTGGTAGAAAATTCCGGCTTTGCCGTTCATTCGGGTCTTCAACCGCAGGGGCATCAGCGCCACGTAAGGTGAAGAGCCCGTGCCCTGGCTTGCAGCCAGAACGAACCATTGGCCTTCGAAGTACCGGAAGAAGGCTGAAATGAATTGCCAGGACAGGAAATACTGCGCGTCCGGATCCGCCCTGTAGAGCTTGTCCCAGTTCTGCTTCAGCCTATCAAGATCTTCCCGTCTGGAAATGACGTCGATACGCATTACTGCCTCCGCCATACTATTTCAGGAACCTTCTCGCGTTCGTCAAGTCAACTCCAAACTCGCGGCTCCGTCAAGTAAACGGCCGGCTTGAACTCGAATTGACGGCGGTTTGTGGGACGAGCCCGAACCACAACCTGCGCAACCCTGCATCCGACAACATCGGCGATGGGTAACAACCTCGGAAAGGTCTGTATAGACATCAAGTTGATCGTTGGAGACGTCCGTTGCGACGGTAGAATTCGAATACCTGTACTATGCCGCCGGAAAGAGGATTGTCACTTTGAGACCGCGACCGTCGGCTCCTTCGTCAAGGCCGGTCGTTGCCCCATAAAGCGCCGCGATCTCCTCGACGATCGGCAGGCCGAGCCCTGAGCCCGGCGCTTCGCTGCCGCCACGCTCGAAGCGGCGAAGCACTGTCTCGCGCAATTCTGCCCGAATGCCAGGCCCATTGTCCTCGACTTCGAGGGAGACGGACGCCCCTTGGGCCAGAACGCGTGTTGTCACCTCCGCGCCGCTTCCGGCATAGAGCAAGGCGTTGCCGATCAGGTTCTTCAGCATCTCGCTGACAAGAAGCGGTTCGGCGCGAATGAAGGCCTCGCTGTCCCCGTCGAAACCGAGATCGATATTGGCCTCACCTGCCGCTGGCACGTGTTCAGCGGTGACCTCGCGCACGAGTTCAGCAAGGTCGATGCGCTCCAGCATGCGCGCTCCGTCCTTGCCGGCCGCATCGATTTTCGCCATCAGCAGCAATTGCCCGAGGATGCGCTCGGCATTGGCAACCGCCTCGTCGGCCTTCTTCACCGCGCCGTGCATCTCGTCGATCGATCCCGCGCGCTGCGCCAGGGCGAGTTGCGTCCGGATGATGGCAAGGGGCGTGCGCAACTGGTGGCTGGCATTGCCGGTGAAGTTCCGGAGCGCATCGAGCGCCGACTGCAGGCGCCCCATGAAGGAATTGACCGTGTCGACCAGCCCCTGAACCTCGTTCGGCACCCTCTCGCCGATCGGATGCAGGTCGTCCGGGCTGCGCTCCGAAATTGCATCGCCAAGCCGATAGAGTGGGCGGAGGGAAAACGTGACCGCGATCCAGACGATCACCGCCGCGCCGACAATCATCATGAAGAGACGTAAGGCCGATCGGAAGAGAATGGTCTGCGCCAATTGCCGCCGCGCGATCGTGGTCTCGGCAACCGTGACAACGAAGGGCACCGAATTGATGCCGGTCGAAGCGGACCGGCGAAGCGCTGCAATCCGGATCGGTTCACCGCGGAAAATGGAGTCCGCAAAGGTCGTGGACGCTCCGGGCTCTTCTGCCAGCGACGGCAGCGTCTGGTATCCGGTGATGAACTGCCCAGGCGGCCCGTCGACCCGATAGAAGACCCGGTCCTGCGCGGCCGAAGTCAACATCTCCAGGGCGACATAGGGAATATCGACTTCAAGCGAGCCGTCCTCCGCCACCACCACGCGCTCGGCAATTGCAAGAGCCGAGCCGGCGAGAACCCGGTCGGAGACAACGTTGGCGGTTTTCACCGCCTCGCGGTAGGTGTCGGTAAGCGCAATGACGCCGATGACGGCTGTCGAGATCAGCAGCCAGCCGAGAAGGCGCCGGCGGAGGGAGTAAACCGCCTGCGTCATTCCGGTCCGGCCGACTTGTCGAGATAATAACCGATGCCGCGGGCGGTACGCACGGTCAGCCCGTGCGGCGCCAAGCGCTTGCGCAAGCGGCTGACATATTGCTCGATCGCGTTTGGGCTCAGGTCATCGTCAAAGCCCGTCAGCGACTGCATGATCGCATCCTTGGCAACCACCTTGCCGGCGCGCATGAACAGAAGTTCGAGAAGCCCAAGCTCGCGCGCCGGGATTTCGATCGGAACGCCGCCCGACGAAAAGCTGCGGGTGTTGAGATCGAGCGAGACGTTGCCGTAGCTCACCGTCGACGCCCTCAGCCCCGCCTGGCGGCGCAAAAGCACGCGCACCCGCGCTTCGAGTTCACCGACATCGAACGGCTTGATCATGTAGTCATCGGCTCCAAGATCGAGCCCCTTGATCCGCTCTTCGGGGGCACCCCTTGCAGTCAGGATCAACACCGCTGCCCGGTTCTGCCGCGCGCGCATCGCACGCAACACGTCGAGACCATCCATTTCCGGCAGATTGAGGTCGAGAATGACAAGGTCGAAGGTCTCGGCAGCAGCGACCGCATGCGCCGACGCGCCATCGCTGACGACGTCGACGGCGTAGCCGCTGCCACGCAAGATGGCCGACAGACCCTCGGCGAGGTCCTGGTTGTCCTCAACAAGCAAGATGCGCAAATAACGTCACTCCCTGGACCACCTTATCCGCCGACGCCTTGCTTGTGAACGGTGAGACACTGAGGCATTGTGGATTCATGCGGTTCTTGATTTCTCTTCTCTTTTTCGCCCTCTGTCCCCAGCTGCTCTTGGCGGCGCCGATCATATTTCCAGCACTTTCCGGCAAATCCGACGCCCGTACCCTCATCGTCTACTCGTCGCTCGACGAGCCGCTGGCACGCCCGATGATCGTCGGTTTCCAGCGGGTCAATCCGGATGTCGCAGTGCGCTACGAGGACATGCTGACGGGAGAAATCTACGATCGCATTATCAAAGAGACGGACGCCGGGATGAAGACGGCGGACTTTGCCTTTTCGTCTGCCATGGACCTGCAAGTCAAGCTCAGCAACGATGGTTACGCCCAGCGCAGCGACCTGCCGATGAGCGACCGTTGGCCCGCCTGGGCGAACTGGCGCAACACGGCATACGCGCTCACCTTCGAGCCGGCAGTCTTCGTCTATCACAAGCCGAGTTTCACCAAGGAAACGCCGCCATCGACGCGCACAGAGTTCATCGACTACCTGAGGCGGCAGGGTGCTTCTGTCTTCGGCCGCATCGGAACTTATGACATCGAGCGCTCCGGCGTCGGTTTTTTGTTCATGTCGCGTGACCAGGAACAGTTCGGCAACATCTGGGACGTCATCCAGGCCATGGGGGCTGCCGGGGTCAAGCTCTATTCGACCAGCGAAGCCATCCTCGAGCGCGTCTCTGACGGTCGCTTCGTGCTCGGCTACAACATTCTCGGATCCTACGCGGCCGACTGGGCCTCCCGCCATCCGGATGTTGGCATCGTACTGCCGAAAGACTACACGGTGGTGATGTCGCGGATCGGCCTCGTCCCGCAGGCCTCGACCTCCCCCGATCTCGGCCGGCGCTATCTCGAATTCTTCATGTCAAAGGAAGGGCAGACAATCATGGCACGCGAGTTGCAGATCCCCGCCGTCAGCCCTGAGGTCGCCGGTGAAAACACCGCCAACACCATGCAGGAGATGCTGGGAGGCCAACTGCGACCCGTGCCTGTCAGCCCAGGGCTGATGGTCTATCTCGATCAGGTGAAACGCTCGCGGCTCATTGCCAAGTGGAACGAGATGCTGAGGCTGCACTGACGCGCAGCCGTCTCGCGTCAGGCCGCAGAGCCTCGGCATTCTGGCTTTCTGCCCTTACACCTTTTTGCCCGAGCGGTCGGATCGCGCGGCTTGTGTCGACACATTGAGCTCGACGGCGGCGCGAAAGAGCGCGATCAGCGCTTCTTCGTCGATTTTGTCGCCCTCATGAACGTCGATGGCGCGCCGTGTGTTACCCTCGAGGCTGGAATTGAAGAGCTGCGACGGATCGTCGAGCGATGCCCCCTTTGCGAAGGTCATCTTGACGACAGCCTTGTAAGTTTCGCCGGTACAGATAATGCCGGCATGTTCCCAAACCGGGACCCCTCGCCACTTCCATTGCTCGACGACGTCTGGATCGGCCTCTTTGATGAGCTTTCGCAACCGCGCCAGCACGTCCCCACGCCAGTCGCCGAGCTCGGCGATCCGCGCATCGATCCGTTCGGATGCCGACGCCTCTCCTTCCGGCACAGTGCTTTCTTTCGTTTTCGCAGCAGCCTTCTTCACCATGATCGCTCTCCCGTAACCGCTTCGATATCGCACGTTGCTATTGGCATCGCTACCCGGTGTTTCCATGGGTTCGCGGACGTCTTCAGGCCAGCATTCCTGTCTACATGCGTTCGCCGGGCAGCCGACTGGCCTGCCTCACCCAATCGGCGAACTGAGCCTCGTCGATCGTGTCGTCCTCGTGAATATGGAAGTATCGCGCATGTTCCATCTTGGACGACACGGGCGGAACCGGCTTCAGCGAGGCGCCGCGAAAAAATGCGATCTTGATGTATTTTGCAAAGCAGTGAATTCCGAGAAACCATCCATCGCCGTCTATACCATAGAGAGGTGAGTTCCATTTCACGGCCTTTTGCACGTGAGGAACGACGTCAACGATCAGCGCATCGAGACAACGCCCGACCGCACTTTTCCAGCCTGGCATGGCCGCGATATAGGCCTGCACCGGTTCGTCTCCTTAGCCCTTGGCGATCTGGGGGTTTCCGCCGGAAAGCAGCCTCGGTTCCCCGGCTTCGATCAGCCTGGCCGTAGCGGATCTTGCGTGTCCTGCCGTCGTCTCACGCTCGGCGGAGGCCTTCGCTTCGGTGGTCATCTGTCCATCCTTGTCGAACAGGTATTCGAACTCATCGGGCGAGACGTTATCACTGCCCGCCGTCTGCCAGTCTCGACCTTACATAGAGCCGCTTTCGGCAATCGCCACGCCCAGTCGCGACGTACCGTTCTGCAGCAATTTCCGAGCGGCGATTCGACCGGATCTCCCCCGCGTTTTGTGCGACGTCGGCTCTTTGGCTGGTTTTGCGGCGCAGCCCAGCTCGACACGGCCACCAAAGCCTAAGAAATCATAAACATCGCGCCCGGAAATTATCATTCGGGGCTTGATGTCAGCTAAATGTCAGCTTTCTATGGTGGCTTAGGGTCACTGGCACCCGTGGAGGCGGGCAGCCGGTTGCGTACTGGGAGGAAGCCACCAATCCGGTCAAGCGACAAGGGTCAAAAGAACCCGTCGCCGTCTTCCCGTTCGCACGCAGAAACAACGTGCGCGGTGAAAACGCGCCTCACGGAGGACTGACCTTGAAACATATTTTCCTCGCAACGATTCTCGCCGGCGCCATGTCGCTGCCGGCCTTTGCCGCTGATTACACCATCATCGCGCCGGCAAACCCGGGCGGCGGTTGGGACCAGACGGCCCGTTCGCTGCAGACCGTCATGCAGCAGGAAGGCATCTCCGGCAACGTCCAGGTTCAGAACGTTCCGGGCGCCGGCGGCACCATCGGCCTTGCCCAGTTCGCAAGCCAGCAGAAGGGCAATGCCAACGCCCTGATCGTCGGTGGCTACGTCATGGTCGGCGCGATCCTCACCAACAAGTCCCCGGTCACGCTTAAGGATGTGACCCCGATCGCGCGCCTCACCGGCGAATACGAAGCGGTCGTCGTTCCAGCTTCGTCGGACATCAAGACGATGGGCGACCTCGTCGAAGCCCTGAAGAAGGATCCGGGCGCGGTTTCCTGGGCTGGCGGTTCGGCCGGCGGTACCGACCACATCGCCGTTGGCCTGATCGCCAAGGCCGCTGGCGTCGACCCGACCAAGATCAACTACATCGCCTATTCCGGCGGCGGTGAAGCGCTTGCAGCCATCCTCGGCAGCCAGGTCACGGCAGGCGTGTCGGGCTATGGCGAGTTCGAATCGCAGGTCAAGGCCGGCACGCTGCGCCTGCTCGCGGTCTCCGGCCCTGAGCGCATCGCTGGGGTCGAAGCTCCGACGCTGAAGGAATCGGGTCTCGACGTGGTCGTTGAAAACTGGCGCATGGTCGCTGCCGCTCCGGGCCTTTCGGACGAGCAGAAGGCCGCCGTTTCGGCCGACATCGAGAAGCTTGCCAAGTCTGCCGGTTGGCAGGAAGTGCTGAAGACCAAGGGCTGGCAGGACAGCTATCTCGCCGGTGACGCCTTCAACGCCCAGCTCGAGAAGGACGTTGCGGCCACCGAAGGTGTTCTCAAGGACATTGGACTGGTGAAATGAGCAAGGGGCATCACCCTTCAACTGCAACGCGTCGCCCGGATCGGGCGGCGCTCTTCATCGCGGTGGTTCTGGCTGCCATCGCTGGCCTCATCTTCTGGGACGTCTCACGCCTGGCGGGCGCTGCCGGCTACTCCCAGGTCGGACCGACGACCGTCCCTTACGCGATCGCCTGCTGTCTTCTCGGTCTTGCAATCTGGACCGCGTTCGAAGCATTTCGCGGCGATTTTCCTGAGCGCGAGCACCAGGAGATTGCTCCGGTCATCTGGATCGTTGGTGGTCTCGCCGCCCAGATGCTGCTGCTCAATGTCGCGGGCTTTTCGATCGCCACAGGCATTCTGTTCGCGTTGACGGCGCGTGGTTTTGGCAAACGCAAGCTGTGGTTCTCGATCCCGGTCGGCATCGCAAGCTGTTTTGTCGTGTGGGTGATCTTCGCCAAGCTCCTGCAATTGTCGCTGCCCGCAGGGCCGCTTGAACGCCTGTTCTTCTAAGAGGGCCAACGACTATGGCTACTTTTGAATTCCTGATGCAGGGACTGCTGGTTGCTGCGCAGCCGATGAATCTGCTCTACGCGCTGATCGGCGTCACGCTCGGGACGGCTGTCGGCGTTCTGCCCGGAATCGGCCCGGCGTTGACCGTGGCACTTCTGCTTCCGGTCACCTACCGGCTCGACCCGGGCGGCTCTCTGATCATGTTCGCCGGCATCTACTACGGCGGCATGTATGGCGGCTCGACCACCTCGATCCTGCTCAACACACCAGGCGAAAGCGCCTCGATCGTCACCGCGCTCGAGGGCAACAAGATGGCCCGTGCCGGACGTGGCGGCCCGGCGCTCGCAACCGCCGCAATCGGCTCTTTTGTCGCTGGCCTGATCGCCACGCTCGGCCTCGCCTTCATCGCCCCCTATATTGTCAAGCTTGCCCTGGTTTTCGGTCCGCGTGAATATTTCGCGTTGATGGTGCTCGCCTTTGTCACCGTCTCATCCGCCTTCGGCGACTCGACGCTTCGCGGCCTGACATCGCTGTTCATCGGCCTTGCGCTTGCGGTCGTCGGCATCGACCAATTGACCGGCCAGGCTCGCCTTTCCTTCGGCGTTCCCGAACTGCTTGATGGTATCGAAGTCACGACGCTTGCAGTTGCCATGTTCGCCATCGGCGAAACGCTGTTCATTGCGGCCCAGGGCGACAAGGGTCCGGACAAGGTCGAGGCCGTGCGCGGATCGGTCTGGATGAGTGCGACCGACTGGGCGCGCTCCTGGAAGCCCTGGCTGCGCGGCACGTTCATTGGCTTCCCGATCGGCGCCATGCCGGCCGGCGGCGCCGAGATCGGCACCTTTCTGTCCTACGCGACGGAAAAGCGCCTGACGAAGCATCCCGAGGAGTTCGGCAACGGCGCCATCGAAGGTGTCGCCGGTCCGGAAGCCGCCAACAACGCTTCGGCCGCCGGCACGCTGGTGCCGTTGCTGACGCTCGGTCTTCCGACCACGGCGACGGCAGCCATCATGCTCGCCGGCTTCCAGCAATATGGTCTCCAGCCAGGCCCGCTCCTGTTTGCAACCAATCCGCAGCTTGTCTGGGGCCTGATCGCCAGCCTGCTGATCGCCAACTTCATGCTGCTGGTCCTGAACCTTCCGCTGATCGGCCTCTGGGTGAAGCTTTTGACGATCCCTAAGCCTTGGCTCTACGCCGGTATCTTGTTGTTTGCGACCCTTGGCACCATTGGAGCCAACCCGTCGGTCTACGAACTCGGCATGTTGCTCGCCTTCGGATTGCTCGGTTACGCCATGCGCGTCTTCGGCTACCCGATTGCCCCTGTCGTCGTCGGCCTGATCCTTGGGCCGCTCGCCGAACAGCAGTTGCGACGGGCGCTGGCAATCAGCCAGGGTGACTATTCCGTGCTGTTCACCTCGCCGATCGCCGCGGCACTGCTGATCATCGCGGCTGCGGCCCTGATCGTGCCGCTGATCCTGCGGGCTCGCGGCCGTGGTGAGGTGCTCTCCCAGCTCGCCGCCAGCGAAGACTAATAGCGCCTCCTCCCAAGGCCTATCTGAGAGGCCCGGTTGGTTTGACGACCAACCGGGCCTGCTTTCATTGCATGGCTGACGTGACCTATTGTGCATTGCAAAAATACCGGCCAGGTCCCATCTTTTGCTCATCGATTAGAAAACGAAAGCGAGCAAGAAGATGGCTACCACAACTTACCACAAGGGTTTCATCGG
Source organism: Ensifer sp. MJa1 (assembly GCF_037026475.1). Taxonomy (NCBI): domain Bacteria; kingdom Pseudomonadati; phylum Pseudomonadota; class Alphaproteobacteria; order Hyphomicrobiales; family Rhizobiaceae; genus Ensifer; species Ensifer sp. MJa1. The sequence continues at coordinate 40,156 of NZ_JAKUMO010000007.1, forward strand.
TCGTGCCTTCGCAGTTCTCGGCGCTGCCAGCGCTGCCGCCGCCGCTGTCGAAGGTCACCGCCGTCCGAAGGCAAGCGACCTGCGCACGCTGGGCATCGACCCGGCAACCTTCCCTGACACACGCCGCGGCTAATGAATTCCAGCGCGCGCCCGACGCGCGCCTTATCCTCCCAAGGATAATATCGGCTCGACATCGAAAGATGGTCGAGCCGTTTCTATGTTGGAAAAGAGCGTCCCTGCCTCACTGGGCTTCTTCGAGCGTCGCAGTTCGCCGCAGGCACTCGCATGATATAAAAAAGCGTTGGGCTCCGTCGGCTCAATTCTTCGCGCGATGGATTAATTCCGGTATCGTCAAATGCGCCAGCGCCTTGGCCGCGACGCTGCCCACGGTCAGGCTTCCGACGCCGCCACGACCATGCAACGCCATGCGGACGAGTTCGGCACAGCTCCATCTGGCACGCCACGCCTTCCGCCTCGGCTTTGCACGCCAGAGCCGCCAGCGTTTCCGCGGCGTGCTTCCGGGCCAGTGCCTCGTATTCGTCGCGTGTACCCGGCACTTTCTCGGGATCAACCGAGAAGTCCCAGCCAGAAGGTCTCAATCGTCAAAATCCACGGAATGGACCCCTTCGCTGAGTTCTTAACAGCACTTTTTCCGTTTAATACAACCAGTAAAGGGATCTTACAGATTTTATCAGCCGTCCATATATTGTTCCTGGCTGGGAGTACGCCTCGATCCAAACGCCATCTCAATCGTCGTAAATCGGTGGAACTGGCGTCGTCAGACTAACTGGGTGTCCGCGGCGCGCCCAAACGACAAGATGGCCGCAATCGGAGAGGCAACTACCTTTTCAGATGCAAAGGGTGCGATTCCAGCGAGTAAGCCATCGAGCTCACCGTGTGGATGATGTCCGGTCCTCGGCGTTTCAGCGCCCGCCTTACTTTCGAACTCGACACCATTGTGAAGACCTTCGAGGCGTTACCGCCCATCGCACAGAATAACATGGCGCCACCCCCAAGCTCCTGTAGCATCGGCCGTCCGTCACGCGCAAAAGTAGACTTCAGTTGCGCGAAACCGACCGCCCACTCGCTTGCATTGAACAATGACGTCGATTGATACCCTCAACAACTTCTCGATATCTTCGCGATCTAGATTGCGACCCCCTTCGGATTCCTTCACAAGTAGCATCAGCTGTTGGAAGGCGAGCTTGGCGGAGCCAGCATGCACGCTGGTAATCGATCCGGGGTGGCCGGAATTGACGTTGCGCACATAGTAGAAGGCCGTGCCGTCACGCAGCTCCTGCAGCAGAATTCGGTCCGGCCGCATCCGGAGACAGGATTCTAGTAGGTCTTTTGGGCCTGCACCCGAGAGTCCCTGGGCACCCTTCGAATAGAAAAGGCGTACGTGGTTGGGCTGCGGAATAACCAATTCGGGAGTGTCCTCGATGGAAATGATCCGCTCGTGATTTGGAATGTGCTTGATCAACGCTTTCGACAGTGTCGTCTTGGCTGATCCAGTTGCACCGGAGATGATGATGTTCTTTCGAGCGATGACGGCCTCGCGCAGAAAATCCTTGAAGCGACCGGCTCGGTACAGCGCCAGCAAATCAGGGTCCTGCGTCGCTTCGTCGGCGTCTCCTGCTCGCGTCTCGGAGAAAAACTCTCTCTCCTCCAGATCATCGAGCGTGAATGTGACCGATGATGGCTTTCGGATGGTGATGCTGACCGCGTTGCGGGTGGTCGCAGGCGGGATGACAATCTGGATCCGTTCGTCCCCTGGCAGTGTTGCCGAAAGGATCGGCCGCGTCTCATCGATAGACTGATGGGAAAAACTGGCCACGGCCCGGGCAAGGCGCAACAGCCTTTCGAAGGACAACTCCGGCAGATCATGGGTCCGCCAACCGCCGGAACCTTCCGTCAACACCTGTCCGGGCCGATTGACGATCACTTCGTAGAGCGAAGGATCATCGAGGAACGGCGTCAACGGCAAAAGCAGCTCACGAACGACCGCTGCGTCAGGACCTTCTGTCATCGGCCCAGCCTATTTCGTAACGAGCGTCGACTGTGTGCTGAAGTTCCCGAGCACCGCCCTGTCGAGGACCTTGCTCTTCGGCTCGATAACCCGCAGCCGGTAGACACTGGAAAAGTCGAGATCACGCGCCACGAAGATCGAGACAACCTCTCCCTGATGTTTGTTGAGCGTCGGAGGAATGTTGATCGATTGCTCGACAGCAATGGCCGCCGCTTGCTGACCCGCCCTTGTCGTATTTTGCCCTTCAACGTCACTGTCCTGCAGGCGGCCGCTGGCATAGCTCGTGGCGTCGCCGACGATGGAAAGGAGAAGCCCACTGCCGAACCGCTCCCACCAGTGGGTGTCGACATAGCCATTGACGCCAGCCCTGCCGAGCGCATCGGTCGCCGACGACGCTAGTGTGACGATGACGCCTTTCGGCGTTTTCGCACGGTTCCAGAGCACAAAGAGGCGCTTCTGTCCTCGCTGGAGACCGCCGCGGTACTCGCCGACTACCTGCGTGCCCTTCTCCATCAGCACGACACGGCCATTGTCCGAAAGGACATCCCTGTTGATCACGCAGCTTGTGAAGCCGGGCTGATCAGATGCCATGGCAGTTTCCAGGACACAGGGTATCGAGGTTCCCATCGCGACGATGAAGTTCCGATTGCCGAGCGTGCCGGCGCGCGAGCCCTCAAGCTTGGTCGGCCGCAGCAGCCCGTTGAACCGCTGTTCATCGGCATTGGCCGCATTCTGGCCCATCATATTTCCATCGAGCGGCAGGAAATTGTCGTCTGTCGAGATGGTAGGATTTTCGCTGTCATTGCGCGACGTCGCGTTTCTCTGCCCGCCGCTAAAGGCCATAACGGGCGCTCGGCGCGCCGAGTCGAGCAGCGGATCTTCCTCCTTCACCTCATCGGGCGCGACCGGGATCGGGAGCTTCACTTCCGGTAATTGCTGAACCGGCTCCACCTTTTCCTTCGCCGGCTCGAAATTAGCCGTTTGTCGGATGACAACCCGCTCAGGTCTCGTTGTGTCCGCCGGGGTCTGCTCGCCGCTCATTGACCACAGGGCAAAGGCGATAAAGGTAACAACGGCCAGCGCAACCGCGCCGCGCTTCAAGACGGGATTGCTGTCGATCCTCCCGGTGGAAACCGTTTCGGCACGTTCGCCCGGTATCCGGCTTTCATCTTCCTGAACCATGACAGCTTCCTATTGTGTCACGCCCGCGTCGGTACGGACGACGCGCTCGACCGACGGCGAGCTCGTGTTGGTGTCCGGGTTCATACCTGCACGATCGTAGGACTCATTGAAGACGCAGAGCACGTCCCGTCCGCTACGCAAGATGAACTTCCGGCTGATCGCATGGGCCAGGACAAGATTGCCATCTACGGATTTCGGCACCAGGCTTTCACTGCCGTCTGAGTTCTCGATGTAGATCGCGGGCATTTCCTGATTGCCGACGAAGGCAAACGTCGTGACCTTGCCATTGTCGTAGACCGAGTGCGGCTCCAGCGCGTGGGAGCCTTGCGCCGAGTAGCGCCAATTTCGCGGACCATAGGCCTCATGAATGGCCAGGACGTTGTCGGCCTCCTTCGTTTGCGCAGCGATCGCTCGCGCCGCCGCGGCCTGGCGCCGCCGTTCAATTTCAGCGGCCGGATAACGGTATTTGACGTAAAAGTAAGTGTTCTGCCCCACCTCCACCGCGCCATCTCGCACCGTCAGTTCCATTTGGTAGCTTCGGGTCGAGCCATCGCGCCGAGTGGTGACAACAGAGAGATTGGTGACTGGCTGATTTTCTCGCGGCTTGAGAAACAGGATGTTGCCCGCCGGAGCGACCTCCCACGCGACACTGTTGCCAAGCGCGACATGTGCGATCTCTTCGTCGGAAGCGAATTCAACCTGAACAGAGGAGCGCAGCGAGCCGATGATGCGCGTGATGTTGTAGGGTTGGTAGTCAACGAAACGGATACGGCTGTCCTGCGACGCCCCGCGAGGGATTTCGAGGGCAAACGCCGAAGGAGAGCCAGCGAGAAGAAGCGCGAAGATGGCTAGGGTCCGCATTAGTTGATCGCCTCCGGATCGGCTCGGTATTCACTAACCGCAAAGCCGAGGGGGTTAACCAGCCGATCCGTCGAAGACATCGGCGCGTTTGCGTAGGAGAAGGTGAGCGTCGCAACCCAGTGGGTTGTCCGAATGTCTTCCCCACTCGTGATGGTTCGCATATAGCGGACGGATACGACATGCGGATTGATCAGCGAAATCGAGGCGATGCTGATGCGCGCAGTGGCGCCGCGCCCATATGTGTTTTGCGGCGACTCCGGATTGCTGCCGCGAAAGACGGCCGAGAACCGGGTCTGCTCTGCTTGCGTCGACAACAGGGCGATCGTACGGAAATTTTCCTCCGCCTCGCTCCAGACATAGCCTTCGCGAGCGCGAACATATTTCGCGGCGAAGTACTTCGTGACGGCTTCGTCGTAGGTTCCGGCAGTTGATGTCAATGCCGAGACGACATCGACGATGCCGGTCGAATTGTCGACCCGCACGACAAAGGGTTCCACGGTCTTAAGCGGCGTAAGCCCCGCAATAGCGAAGATCGAGGCACCAGCAACGACGCTGGCGACAATGGCAATCGACCAGGCAATGCGATTGGATCGCTCCACCTGGATCATACGATCCTGGTCGAAACGCCTTGCCTTCTCGAAGTAGCTCTTGAGGTTGTCCGTCGTCACCATCGCGCCACGCCCCCGCAAGAATGGTACGAGGCATCGATGGCGGGGTGGGCAAAAGCCAGCGGCTTCCTCCCCTCTTCGGCATAGGCAGTGGTCACACGCGACGACGTTGCCGGGCGCTCATCCGAGTATTTTGGTTTGTGGTTGCTGTCGTTCTCCCACTGCCACATCGAGCGGTTGAGGGGCCGGCGCGAATAGCCGTCGCATTTGGGAAGCGGATACGTCATCGATGCACAGCTGCTGAGAGCGGTCGTCGCCATGCAGAGCAGCAGGATTGATGTGATCACTCCGAGAGGGCCTTTTCTTGTTCGTGCAAAGGACGTCATCAGCTAGCGCCTTTCGACGTGAGGGTTCGACCAACCGCGCGAACACCCCGTCTGGCAGCACTGGCCGCACGGGACGCCGCCCAAACAAGCATGCTCTCATGGGCGGCGCGCGCGGCGTCGTAGCCGTAGGTTAGCGATGCGCCCCCGGCGGCAAGCGCCGAAGCGATGTTTGGAAGCTGATAGAAGACATAGAGGGCGGCAATACAGATGGCGCAGAGAGCGGTTGGACGCATAAGCACGTCGCTATATCCCTGAATTGCCGTGAAGGTCGTATCTATGCAGTTGATCAGCATCGAGCCGACGGCAACGACGAGGACCTGCAGGATCACGAAGTTCGCAAGCTGACCGATCCAGGCCTCGGTGAAGCGTCGCGTGGCCTGGAACATCGCTAGTGTCACGAAAATCGGCCCGATTGCGAGCACGATTGCGAGCGCTAGCCGCGCGTAGAGCGAGACGATATAGCCGATTGCAGCGACGATGAAGCTCGCGCCAATGACCATCATGCCGCCGATGCCTGTGACGACATCAACCGGCCAGGAGGCTCGGGCCCAAACCTCCTTGGCACACTCGTGTCCCTTGTCGAGCAGGCTGTCGAACGTCGACGCGCTCGGCGCGGCTCCGGTATTCAGCGCCTGTGAAATCTCGCGCGGCAACGTCTCGAAGAAGAGGTTTGTGACGTAGGTCTGATATTCGCTGGCGTTTTTCACCAGCATGACAATGATGGCCAGTTTGATCGCCCGGTAGCCAAAGTCGAGCACAGGCTCGTGAACCGAGCCGCGGAGCACGAGATAGCCGTAAAGCACGACATAGAGCGTGACCGCTGCCGTTAGCGGGCCTGAGATCCACTCCGAGATGTTTGAGGTTCCGTCCGAAACGAAGGTCTCGAGCGGAGCCTTGAACTGCGCATCGACGAAAGCGAAAACCTGATACATGCCTCAGCCTCCAACCGCCTTCCCCATTCGTTCGAGGCGGGCCTTGAAGTCCGCAGCCGCAGCGTTTTGGCAATTAGGGCTATTGCCCAGTTCACCGGGATTGTTGCGGCACGCAGCGATGATTTCGGAAAGCAAAGCCTCGTCTGCTATGAGTTCGTCGACAGTGTAGGTCCGCTCGGATTGGTCGGAGCAACTGACCAATAGGACGGCAATTAATACGACATGCCTCTTCATTGCAGTGCCTCCCCCATCGCATCCAAACGACGGCGCCAGTCTTCCGCCTTGCGCTGCTCATCAACCTCGGCTTGGGCCTGCTGCACCATCTGAAGGGCTTGCATGCGCAGGATATCGTTCTGGAGAAAAGCCGTTTCGGCCTGAAGTCGAGCCTGAAGGTCGGCAATGTCCTTGGCGTCACCCGCCGCTGAAATCTTCTTGCGCAGTTGGTCAATGCCGTCGATCCGTTTGGTGGCTGCGTCGTAAATCTGCTGCCCGAGACTCATCTGCCCGCCGTTCTTGTTCTGGATACGGGACAGCTCCTGCGCATAGAAGTCGTCTGCATTCGTGCGATAGACGGTATTGCCCTCAAGGAACCTTGAGGCCGCGTCGCCGAAGAAACCGCTGCCATTGCCCTTGAGCAGCCCCTCAACAGCGGTGAAATTCTCAGGCAGTGCTTGGCGTACGGCCGGATCGTTGAGGACGCCGGCAACATCCGCCATGTCGGTGATCTTGTTGAGCGAGCCGTAAAGCTGCTGCGCCTGCTCGATCTGCTGCCGAAGAGCATCAAGCTGGGCTTTAAGCTGAGCGATGCTTTCAAGGTGCTTGGCAATTGCTGCCTGGTCGATGACCGGAATTCCTTGCCCAGCGGCCGTACCGGCGGAAAGAACAAGGGCTGCGGCAAATGCCGCACCGTGAAAATGATCGGACATCATTCGCTCAAACTCCTTCGTTGCTGAAAAATCGGAAGCCAATCCGAGAGCCGGTCGCCGACTTCTGAGCGGATGGCATCGGCGAGTTCGACATTCGCGGTGCGGCCGGAGAGGATGGCGAGTTCGTCATCGAAACCGTCGAGGTTCAGTTCGGCGACGACGCTGTTATGTCCCTGCTTCAATATGAAACGGCGGCTCTCGACGGAGAGCTCGCGTGCAATTTGCTCGTACTCCCGTTCGGTGAGCTTGAAGCCGTCGACATAGTCGGCGCGGTTGCCGCGGGCATTCGGCAGGAAGATCTGCGTCGGGCATTGCTCGATGATCGTATGAGCGATCGGCGATACGATCGCATCGCGCGGACTCTGCGTAGCAAAGAGCATAAGGCCGTTTTGCTTGCGGATGGTTTTGAGCTTGTTCTGTGCGAGATCGCGAAACTCTTCATCCTGGAGTGCCTTCCAGAACTCATCGATAACGATGATGATGCGCCTGCCATCGATCAACTGCTCGACCCGGTGGAAGAGGTAGGCCATCAGGGGTGTGCGGATTTCCTCGTTGTCCAGGAAGTCGGTCATGTCATAGCCGACGAACTTGCAGTCAATTCCGATGTCCTCGATGATGTTATCGAAGACCCAGCCGAGCGGCCCTCCCCTCTCCCACCTGCGCAGCCTCGCGGCGACGCCTTCGGGATCGGTGTTGTTGAGGAAGGTCCTGAGCGCGCCGATCGTCCGGCGCTCCACCGGCAAGTCGGCAAGGCCGTCGATGGCGGACGCGATGTCGCGGAGTTCGCTCACCGTCAGTTCCCGCGTTGGAGAACCGGCAAGCCTGCCGACCCAGCGTGTAAGAAACACCTTGTTTTCCGGCGTCAGTTCAAGCGCTTTCAGGGGAGCACACCCGGTCGGGACACCATTCTTGAGCGGCAGATAGGTCCCGCCAGCGGCGCGCACGTAAAGGTCAGCTCCCCTGTCCTTGTCGAAGAAGACCATATGCGGATCGTGCTTTTCGAGCTGCGACAGCATGAAGTTCAAGAGCACGGTCTTGCCGGTACCGGACGGTCCGCAGACGAAAGTGTTACCGAGATCGCCATAATGGAAATTGAAGTAGTACGGCGATCCAGACGCCGTCTTGAGAAGGGCGACGGCTGGTCCCCACTCATTGCCATCCTTCTGACCCATAGGATAGGAGTGAAATGGAGCGAGCGCTGCGAAGTTGCGGGACGTGATCGCACCGGATCTCGCACGATAGCGAAAGTTGCCAGGCAACTGCGCCCACCACGCAGCTTCAAGGCCGAGATCCTCACGCGCAACAACCGCGCCGCCACTGGTCAGACTGGCGCGGGCCTTGCCGAGATTGTTGTTCAGTTCCTTCACCGACGGAGCAAAGACGGCAAGCGCCAGGTGGTGTTCGCCAAGGACGAACCGATTTGACTCCAGCGCGTCCATCGCTTCATCGAGCTCCTCCATCTGCGAGAACGCCTTGTCTCCAATGCTCTCCATTTGGTTCTGCTTGCGGCCCATGATGATGCGGGCGTCAGCCTTCGACATGAAGGAGAAGGATTGTGTCAGGGTGAGCTCAAATGGACTGGTAAGCACGGCATCGAGCATGCCGGTGCTGGTTCGAGCCGGATATTCCTTGAAACTCAGCATGCCCGCGAAGCGGCTTTCCGCCTCATAACGGATTTCGATCGTCTCGCGCCCAATAATGACACGATCTGAGTAGATCGCCGAGGCGATGCGCCCCTCCGTCAGCGGAACTGGCTCCCGCCGGCCGCCGACGAGCTGGTGCAGCACCTCGCTCGGCTCCGATAAGATGAGGCCCTTGTGCTCGAAGAGCGACAGCACGCAGGGGCCGAAGCGTTTCAAGGCCGCTGTGACATCGATGACTTTGTCACGGAGATGCTTCAGGGACTCGAGTTCCAGTTCGACGCCAGCCGTGCGGGCGTGTCGCAGCCGCGACAGGAGCTTCGCAGCCTTGTCAGCTGCATCGCGAGCCGGAGACCAGAGGATCGACAGATAGAGGTCGTTGCGAAACAGGTCCTCGCCCACCAATCGCGCGCGATATTTATCGTTCAGCCCTGCCGAGAACGGTGTGGTGAACGTGCCTTGCGGATAGCTATCGTCGCGACGGCGGATGAGATGCGTCCACAACGCAAGCCGCTCGTCAGCGATGTTCCGGTAAAGCGTGTTGAGATCGCGATGAAGGGCGTTCAGGACGAGGGCGTCCGCCGTCTCGAACGAGACGCCCTCCAGTGCGATCATTACCATCAGGGCTCGGGAATCGAGCGAGATTGTCGATCCGTCAATGTGGCGGACGTAGGGAATGAAGGCATCTGGGTCGAGTTCGCGAGATCTGAGTTTGGCGAAGTTACGCAAGTCCAAGGTCCCTTTCGTCGAAATTGCGCGTCAGCTTCAGGGGTGTTAGCGTCGCCCCGCCCCAATAGCCGCTGTTTCGAGACCGACCGCGTGTCTCCAACCAGGCCAGCAAGATGCGGAACCCGTTGTGGTCGTGTTTGACGAGTGCACGGAACGCCAGATGGAAGACGACGCCGAGGAGCGCATAGGCGACCGACCCTGCTACAATGAAGAGCATGGTCGTCAGCATGATGTTCATGCCCATGGCTTCCACCGTCACGCCTGCGATCATCGCCGGCCGGGTGCAGGCGATAAACAACGTGTCGTCCTCAAGGATCGGCCGTGTGGTCATCATCCTGTCAACTTCCAACGATGGTGTTGACGAGCTCGGTGGCGCCGAAGATGCCGCCGATGCCGATGATCCAGAACCCTGCGCGCCTTAGATCCATGTAGCCGAACATCCAGGCAATGCAGATCACGATTACCGCGATGACGGCCAGCAACTTGGCGATATTGCCGGTTAGCATGTTGACGATGTTCTGCAGCACGGTCTCGATGCCGGCAGCCTGTGCGAAAGCAGGTTCGACCATGGAGGCCACGATGGCTGTTGCCATGACGGCAGATGCGACGATCGGGCGGATACGGGCACTGAGGGTCATTCACTCCTCCATTTGACTGTTCTGAAACACGAGGACGGAAGACCTCCGTCTCGAACTGAAAACATCCCAAGGCGGTACCGAAACCGTTTGATCAGTCGGGTCCTCGTCCTTGCCGGCATCGACGATCGCCGTGCCATGAGCCGCTGCGTCGGGCTTCATCCACTGCCCTCCATTTTCGAGCGTGACAGTCTTGAGGGTTCCGGCGAGCCGGGTTACTTCCTGGCGCACCTGTTTGTCGTAGTTGACCATTGCGCCGGCGGAGGGATCGCCCCGTCCGAAGTAGGACTGCAACATCATTTGTTCAGCCCGGTTCGGCTGCGCACCGGCTTTGACGGCCAGTCGGTAGTATCCGTCGAGCAGCGTGGCGGTGGCTCGAAGGTTGATGCACGGGTCAAAGGCATCTGAGATCGAGATCTTCAGGTTCCGGAGTTCTTCCACGCCGAGACCGCCGAGACCGAGCTGGATGTCCTGCCGCTTGGTGGCCAAGGTCGTGGCGATTTCGATCGCCTCCGCTTTGTTCGCGGGCTGCGCGGCGAGTGGGGCACCGCTGTTGATCCGGATCGCGAAGGGTTCGAACCGACTCTCAAGGCTGACAACGCCCGCGAGTATCTCGGCTGAAACCATCGGTGCGCATGCTTGCGCCAGGTCGAGGAAAACAACAGGCATGGCTCAGTACCACACTCTTTGTTTGCCGACGCCATCGATGGTGACGTCGATGTAATGGGGTTGTGGACGTATGTTGGGTCGCGTCGTCAAATAGCGCTGGCACCGCGTGTGGTCGTGCATCCGCGGCCACGCCACCGTGGGCGTCCTGTTTTCGTCGAAATTGCATCCGGCATTCGAGACGGCTTGAGGCCTGATCGAGATACAGCCCGCCTCGCGCCCACGATCTCCTTGCCGGATTGTCAGGCGGTAACCGTCGTTGCAGTAATAGGGCTCGTACCGCGGACGCGAGGTCTGGAAAGCAATGCCTTGGCAGGCCGGAAAGGGCCGCCCTTTTGCGAGTGCGCGCCAGAGCTTTTGGATTGGCGGCAGGCACTCCGTATATTGCGTCGGACCAGCCGGATTGGAAAGGCACAGGATAACCTGGCAACCCCATTCAGCCGCTCGCGCTTTACCGTCGAAAACAGGATAGAATGACGCTAGACTGGCGACACCGACAACTATCCGTGCGAGAGATTTGCTCATGACCACCATCCTTCACTGAAGCGCTTGCGGGTAAACCTAACAAGCGGCGCGAGTTCGTGACGCATTTTACAATCATATATCTGACAGTATAAAGAATGACAAGCACCCTCAATGCTCATTGGCAGAGCCAGCTGTTTTCGGCTTATGCCTTGCAGGAAGTTTTCGACAAGCCGGTGGAGGGAGAAACGCCACAGTCGCGTTTGAAGCAGGTCGGGATGATGACTGTGCTCTATATGATGCACCAAAACCACGAGAAGCTAACGCTATCGAATATAAGCAAAATTACCGGCCTGACGCGCAACGCAGTGGCGGAATCTATCGATCCTCTCATTGAGAGGGGCATTTTGACCGAAACGATTGTGAAGAACTCGATGGGACGAGGCACCGCGAGGCAGTTTGCGTTCTGTCCAGACGTTTTCGACCGCCTAAGATTAGGCCCGGAGCAGGGAAAACCTGGAGCTTAGTGAGTCTTTTTATGACACTAACAACGGCACGCGGCGGCGTTGAGTTTGTCTCGTCAGACCTTGGCTTCGCCACTCGAAGGGCGTCGCAACTTCGAGCAAGCGAACGAATCCTTGCATCGTGATTTTCACTTGCTGAGGCAGTTTCCCAGAAAGGCGTTCGCTATTCACTTGGCCGTACGCCGCAGCCGTTCCAGGAATGGCCGCAGTCTGTGCTTGCGCCCGTGCTGCTCGATGAGCCCGCCAAGGTACGCAAGCCACTGGTCGAACCGTCCGCAAACCTCATACGCGCGTGCGGCAATGCCGAGCCACAGCGCGGCGGTCTCATAGCGACTTGATCTACCTTCAAACATAATCGCATCGGCCATGCGGCGCGCAAGGACAATCACCCAGTCGGGGTGATCGACCGACGCCCGTTCAGCAAGCCGAACCAGCGCCGGGTCACGCGGACTTAAGAAGCACGCTTCCTCTAGGTTAATGCTAGCAACGGCGTCGGCGACCAAGCCCTCGTCCAGTAGAATCTCGATCCGCTCACTGGCGTAGGGCGCCGCCATCAGCGCCGCAAGCAGCAGTTCGCGCAATCCCGGCCAGTCCGCCGGATCGGAGATTATCTCGGCCACGCGGAAATCTTCACGTGCAAGACTTTGCTCGAAGGCTATGCGCGCTCCCCTTAGCATCATATCCCGGTTGCCTGACTCATGCGCCTTCTCGCGCAACCAGCGGGCCAGCAATGCCTTGCCTGTTCTTTGACGCCAGCTTTCTCCGCCTTCGCCGCGCCCGTCTCGCGACAGCCCCCAGGCAGCAAGGTGGATCGCGGTTTCCACCTTGCCGACAGCAGCGACGGCCTCGGCAAGCCGCAGGAGGTCACTATGCGTGGTCAGGCGCACATGGGCGAGAGCAATCGCCTCATCGACACGCCCCATCTGCGCCAGCTTCACAGTATGGTCGCAATAGAGCCCCGCGGCTCGAGAAAGATTGAGGAATTGCTCGCTGCGCCCCATAGCGTCGAGCGCGGCAAGACGGGCCCGCGTCAGATCGTTGTCGAGCGGATCGCTACCTCCCCCAGGCGGCCAGCTCTGTCCAAGTCCAGCGAGCGTCGCCTCAAGGCCTGGCTCGTCCCAGCCCTGAAGGCAAGCCGCAATGGCGGTAGAAAAGGCTTCGACGGCGCCAAATTCCGCAAGCTCTCTCTGCCAACCGGCCAGTTGGTCGGCGAGGTCATCGCGTTCCTCCCGCGGAATTCCATCCATGAGCGCCGTCTGAGCAATCAATTGATCAAGACGAGGAACGAACTCGTGCAGGGCTTCATCCCAATCGGCGTTTTCCGGAAAGTATGCTGCCAGCCCCGAGGCCACGGGCTTCAAGATCGTCAGTGCATGGGAGCCGCGCCCCGCGGCAAGAAAGGATTCAGCCTCATCAATCAGTTGTTCGAACGCCGCTTCATCGATACCCGCAGACCGTTCGCCCCAACTATGCCGATGCCGCCCCAAACCGGTTGAAGCGAACAGAGCCTCGGCGCGACGACGAAACGGCGTCGGGTCGAGCGGCGTATTTGCTTCGTCAGTCTGAGAAGCCGCCAGTCTGGCATCAAGCCAAAAGGCAAAGCTCTCGTCTCTCTCGGAACGTTCCAGCACAAGCGCCTCAAGCCGTTCACGCGACATTGCTCGCATATGCTCCGCGCGCTTGTTCTCCGCCTGCTTCATGTGTGCTCTCAATGACCTCTACTTCAGATGCTGGCCGAGGATGCGCCGGCTTCAAATCAGCTTTAACTTCGTCGCCAGAGCCGTCGCCTGCGGAAGCGAGTAGGCATTGAGCTTCCTGCGCGCATTGTTCATGTGGAAGTTGACGTTCCAGTAGCTCATGTTCTCGATGGTGGCGATTTCTCTCATGGGTTTGCCCTCGGACGCCCACTTGAGCATAAGCGCCTGTCTAGCGGTCAGGCCGATGCTCGGCTTTGCTGTGGGTTCAATTTCTGTTTGCTCGATCCGCACATGAAGCTGGGCGACTGCCATGGCGGCCGCTACCGGATCGATATCCCTTTTCAGCGAGAAGGAAGGCTTGTGCGAAGCCATTGTCAACATTGCCATGCGGCTGAACGCAGTCGCGACCGGAATGGTGATGCCCGAGCGTATGCCGAAACCGGCGGCATCCAGATAAAACTGCCGTACACGCTTCGATCTGACAGTCCTTGAATTTTCGGTTGACCAGGTGAAAGCCTTCATCGTCGCCTTTGCAATCTGGATCACGGGATCGATCTCTTTGAAGCTCTTTGCGAAATACCAATCCTGCCACTCGGGATGATAATTCGAGACGGCGAATGTTCCGACTGGTTGAAGATTAAGGTAGGCGTAGTACTCAAAGGCGAGTTCTTCGGCGAGCTCGGTAAGCGCTTCGTTGAACATCTCCTTGGTGCACGCCACGGTGGAAACATCGGTCAGCTTCTGAAACCAGCTTTTCACCTTCTCCTCCTTACTTGCCCCTCGCCCTATTGATGCCATGCGCGGCCCAGTGACCATCTAAGCCGTTGATTAGATCAACATGCAAAAAGGGTGCGAGCTAGCCCGGTTCAACTCGCCTACAACATGAAAGTCCAAGGATCGTTGCCAGACCTTCCGGTGCCCCTGGTTGGCACTTAGCAGTCTACTCGCCATGAGCCTCCAGACGGCGATCCACGTTGCTCCTTGCGGACTGCCCGCCCACGGCTTTGAGCGGTCTTGATGTTGCGGCCAGCGTGCGGGCGATTTCCACAATCTCCTCACGGTTCGCGGTGGGGTCCTCCTTGTTCCAGGCGAGCCCCATGCCGATGGTGAAATCCACCCCGTCCACTTCTCGAAGACGAAGCGATTGGTGGGGCAAATCCCTGGTCCATTCCGGTACGAAACCCACACCCATCCCGGCTGCAACCAGCGAAACCATGGAGAGCGTGTCGTCGCAGCTACAGGCAACCTGATCGAGAAGGCCATGCTTTCTGAACTGCTCGAAGAAATACTTTTCCGTGTAAGACAGATTTGAACGGGAAAAGGAGATGATCCGCTCCCGTTTCAGATCGCTCATTGTAACGGTCTGCGCTGTCTCCAGCGCGCTGCCAAGTGGCACAGCCAGCAGATACCTTTCGTTGGCTATGCTCTGCCAACGGAGCGATCCAATATTTTCAACCGGCCTGATGAAGCCAAGGTTGATGCGGCCCTTCTCCAGGTCGCGGATGATCGCATCCGTGGAACCGCTGCTCACGTGAATCTGGATATCGGGAAATCGTTTGCCGAGCTTGTTCAGAAAGAGCGGCAAGACACCGAAGGTCGCAGGATATATTGTTCCGATGGTGATCCGGTCGACATTCTTGCCCGCAACGGCCCGGACGACTGCGGAACTATTTTCGATCTCCCGCAGAACATTGATGCACCGCTCGTAGAAAACTTCGCCGGCTTTGGTCAGTTGAACGCGACGCGTGGAGCGGATGAGTAGCTGCACGCCGAGCTCCTTTTCCAGCGTCTGTATCTGCACGCTGAGGGCGGGCTGCGCCATGGAGAGCGTTGTCGCTGCGCGACCGAAATGAAGCTCCTCGGCCAGCGTTGCAAAACATCTCATTTGACGGAGTTCCATTCGCCTGCCCTCTGCAACCGCGCAAATCATTCAACTAGGCTGCAGATCATCTATTAATAGTCACGACAGATCAATATGTTGTTTTTTAATAATCCTATACCCATGAATTCCTGCAGTAGACTGCGACGCATCTTTACCCTATCGGTTGCATATGAGAACGAGCATCGACCATCTTCCCGAAAAGAAGCAGCGCGAGCTTGCCCGCGTTGTTGAGATCATCCACGAGGAATTTACCGATGCGCTCGAGGGTGGCTCGGCAGACTTCAAGAAACGCGGGCGGATCCTGAAGATCATCCTGTTCGGCTCCTACGCCCGCGGTACCTTTGTTGACGAACCGCACACAATGAAGGGCTATCGCTCGGATTACGACGTCCTCGTCATCGTCAATTCGAAGAAGCTTGCAGAACCGGAATACTGGGACAAGGCGACCGACCGTCTGATGTGGGACAAGGGGGTCTCGACGCCAGTTGGGCTGATCGTCCATGGCGCCCGGGAGGTGAACAATTTTCTCGCGGACGGACAGTACTTCTTCGTCGACATGCTGCGCGAGGGCATTGTGCTCTACGAACTCGATAGTCGGCCACTGGCCGAGCCGAAACGGCTCTCGCCGGCCGAAGCGTTCCGGGTGGCGAACGAGCATTTTGAGAGACAACGTGCGAGCGCGAAGTACTTTTGTCAGTTGGCTCGATACGCCATGTCTGACGAACAGCGAAATCACGCAGCGTTCAATTTGCACCAGGCTGTAGAGACAGCTTATTCCTGCCTGCTCCTAACCCTCACCAACTACAGCCCGCCGTCGCACAATCTCAAGTTCCTGCGTGGTTTAGCTGAGGATCGCGACCAGCGGCTGGTCGAGGCCTGGCCGCGGGACCAGCATCGCTTTACCGCCTGGTACAACGTTCTCAACGAAGCCTATGTGAAGGCACGCTACTCCAAGCACTTCGAGATCACCGACGAAGGGCTCGGCTGGCTTCTCGAGCGGACGGAGCATCTCCTCCGCCTCGTCGAGACGATCTGTCAGGAGCGACTGGCGGAATTGGAATTGGGGTCTGCCTAGCTTCCGAATGCCTACATCTCGGCACGGCCTGCGGTGAAATGACCTCAGGGCGTGGTCACCTCGAGTCGCGACACGTCAACGTCTTTCACAATACTGCTTAGGGCTTGTCACGCAGGCCGCGTCGTTTACGGCTGAATGGCCTCCCACACCCAATTGCTGCAACCTCCAACTTACCCTACATTGACCAAGTGGTAAAAAAGACGCGCGCAAAACGCGCAATCAATCAGAGGGGAACTTAATGCATAGCAATTCCTTCCATTTTGCCATTTCCAGAAGAACCCTGATCAAAGCTGCCGGCGCCTCCGCGGTGGTGGCCGCCGCGGGTCTACCGAGCCGCCTGCTCGCTGCGGACCCGATAAAGGTGGCAGCCATCTATACCGTTCCGGTCGAGCAGCAGTGGGTCAGCCGTATCCACAAGGCGGCTAACGCCGCCAAGGAGCGAGGCGACATCGAGTACGTCTATTCGGAAAACACTGCGAACAACGATTACGAGCGCGTCATGCGTGAGTATTGCGAGGCAGGTCACAGGCTGATCCTGGGCGAGGTCTTCGGCGTTGAAGATGCTGCCCGCGCCGTTGCCAAAGACTATCCGGATGTCGCCTTCCTGATGGGGTCGAGCTTCAAGCCCGATGCCGCCGTACCGAATTTCTCGGTTTTCGACAACTATATCCAGGATGCATCCTATCTGTCCGGGCTTGTCGCCGGCGCAATGACGACGTCCAAGAACATCGGTATGGTGGGAGGCTATCCCATCCCAGAGGTCAACCGGCTGATGAACGCATTTATGGCCGGCGTGAAGGAAGTGGCACCTGACACCAAGTTCCAGGTCGCCTTCATCGGCTCATGGTTCGATCCGCCCAAGGCCAAAGAGACCGCTTTCGCCCAGATCGACGGCGGCGCGGACCTCTTGTATGCCGAGCGCTTCGGCGTGTCCGACGCGGCCAAGGAGAAGAAGATCCTGGCCATCGGCAATGTCATCGATACCCAGGCGGACTATCCAGATACTGTTGTCGCCTCCGCGCTGTGGCATTTCGAGCCGACGCTCGACAAGGCGATCAGCGAAGTGAAGGCAGGCACCTTCAAAGCCTCCGACTACGGCATCTATTCCTTCATGAAGAACGGCGGCTGTTCGCTGGCGCCTTTCGGCACTTTCGATAGCAAGGTTCCGGACGCCATCAAGGCCAAGGTCTCGGAAAAGGAAAAAATGATCAAGGACGGCTCGTTCATCGTCGAGATCAACGACGCCGAGCCGAAGTCGACCTGACCTCCTTCCTCGCGTCCATGGGAGAGATGTTCGGCAGTGCCGGACGAAGGGCTACGCTTCGCCAACAGCGACCCTTCTCTCCTTGGACGGGAAAGGACGCTCTCCCGCAACGCCACTTCCGGTCGCCGACGTGTCAAGCAAACCCGCCCTTCGTCTTTCCGGCATCAGCAAGCGTTTCGGCCCGCTCAGGGCCAACGAGGCCATTTCCTTCGAGCTGAAGCCGGGCGAAGTCATGGCGCTTCTCGGGGAGAATGGTGCCGGCAAGACGACGTTGATGAACATTCTCTTCGGCCACTACGTCGCCGACGAGGGAACCGTCGAGGCCTTTGGCAAGCCACTTCCGCCAGGAGATCCGCGCGCAGCCATTGATGCCGGCATCGGCATGGTCCATCAGCACTTTACCCTCGCAGACAACATGACGGTGCAGGAAAACATAGCCCTTGGCACGCAAAGCCTTTGGCGCCTGCGGCTCGACCGGGCCTCAGCACGGCAACGCATCGAGCAATTGTCCGCCGATTTTGGTCTGGCCGTCGATCCCGGTGCCACCATTTCCAGCCTGTCAGTCGGTGAGCGCCAGCGGGTCGAGATCCTGAAGGCCCTTTATCGCGAAGCCCGTATCCTGATCCTGGACGAGCCGACGGCGGTTCTAACGCCGGCCGAGACCGACGCACTGTTCCGGACGCTGAAGCTGCTCGTCGCCAAAGGCCTGTCGATCATCTTCATCTCCCACAAGCTGCACGAGGTGATGGCCGTCAGCGATCGTGTGCTGGTGCTGCGCTCCGGCCAGCTCGTCGGCGAACGTGAAACAGCCTCGACCGATCGCAAAGAACTGGCGGCCCTCATGGTCGGCCACGAGGTCAACCCGGCGGAGGTCAGCCCGGCGAAGCTAGGAGCGCCGCTGCTGTCACTCGAACGCGTCTCGACTTCACCGTATAACGGGGCCGGCCTCGATAGCGTGTCGCTCACGCTCACAGCCGGTGAAATCACCGGCCTTGCTGGCGTTGCCGGCAACGGCCAGGCTGTCCTTGCAGCCCTCATCGCCGGCATCCGGCATCCGACCAGCGGAAGCATGTCCATCGCCGGCCGGGAAATCGCCGAGTGGTCACCGCGCGCCGCACTCGCCCATGGCGTGGCCCGGATTCCGGAGGATCGACACGCGATCGGCAGCATCGGCGACATGAGCGTGACGGAGAATGTCATCGCCGAACGCTACCGAAGCCCGCTGTTCAGCCGCATGGGCTTCCTGAACTGGAAGGCCGCCGGACGCTTCGCCGAGAAAATCATTGCCGACTACGATGTCAAATGCCCCTCGCCCGGGGCCTGCATACGACTGCTCTCGGGTGGCAACATGCAGAAGCTTATCCTCGGGCGGGCCCTTGATCCCGACCCGGCGGTCATCCTTGCAAGCCAGCCGACCCGCGGCCTCGATGTCGGCGCCGTCGCCTATGTTCACCGCATGCTGCTTGAAGCGCGAGACAGGGGCGCAGCGATATTACTGATTTCAGAGGACCTCGAGGAAGTCCTGAGCTTGTCCGACCGCATCATCGTCATATCCAAGGGGCGCCTTTCGACATCGTCTTCCCGCGGCGAGCGCAGCATTCGGGAGTTGGGAGAGCTGATGGCTGGCCACGGCGGGGAGCACGGCAATCATGCGGCTTGAGCCGAAGCCCGCCCCTTCCCTCGCGGCCACCTTGCTGTTTCCGCTGGCAGCCATCGCCGCGACGCTGATGCTGACGTCGATCCTGGTTCTCGCCGCTGGCGCTTCGCCACTCTCCGTCTTCTATCTGGTGGCCAAGGGTGCCGCCGGCTCGCAGTTCGCGTTGCTGGAAACCTTGACCCGCGCGACGCCGCTGATCTTCACGGGCCTGGCGATCGCCGTCGCCTTTCGGGCCAAGCTCTGGAACATCGGCGCGGAAGCCCAGCTCTACATCGGCGGCGTCGTCACCGTGGTGCTTGGAACCGGCGCACTACCACTACCTTCGGTCATTCTGATCCCGGTAATGATGGTCGCCGTCATGGCCGCAGGCGCTTTGCTTCTGCTCGGCCCCGCCGTTCTGAAGACCCGCTTCGGCGTCGATGAGGTGGTGACCACGCTGCTGCTCAACTTCATCGTCCTGTTGTTCGTGTCGATGCTGCTCGAAGGTGTGCTCAAGGATCCGATGGGGCTCGGCTGGCCGCAATCGCAGAAGGTCGTGGCCGAAGCGCAACTACCGCGCCTCATCCAGGGCAAGCGCATGCACTACGGCTTCGTCATCGCCCTTGCTTCGGCCATTCTCGTGTGGCTCGTCATGAAGAAGACGGTCCTTGGCTACGAAATGCGCGCCGTCGGCCATAACCCGGAAGGCGCGCGGTTCGTCGGCATCCTGGTCAACCGCACGCTGATGAAGACGGCGTTGCTTTCGGGCGGTCTGGCGGCACTCGCCGGTTTTTCCGAAGTCTCGGGGCTCAAGGGCAACCTGACGCTCGACCTGTCTCCGGGCTACGGCTACACCGGCATCGTCGTCGCGATGCTCGCCATGCTCAATCCGCTCGCCGTCATCGCATCGGCCATCTTTGTCGCCGGCATCTTCGTCGGCGCCGATGCCATGAGCCGAGCGGCAAAGGTGCCGAGCTACATAGCGGACGTCATGGTCGCCACCTCGCTTCTGACGATGGTTGTCGCGATCCTTCTGACGCGTTTCCGGATCAGATGGAGGTGACATGGACGCGCTCGAAATCCTCTTCACCGCCTCCTTCTGGGTTGCCGCCATCCGCATAGCGTCCCCCCTGATCTTTGCGACCATGGGCGAATTGATCTGCGAGCGCGCCGGCGTTCTCAACCTCGGCATCGAGGGGATCATGACAGCAGGCGCTTTCGCCGGCTGGTTCACCGTCTACTCCGGCGGCGACCTTTGGGCAGGTGTGCTGGTCGCGGCTCTTGTCGGCGCCCTGTTCGGGCTCTTGCACGCCACGCTCACTGTGCCGCTCGGCCTGTCACAACACGTTGTCGGCATCGGCGTCACGCTGCTTGCCACGAGCCTGACCTATTTCACCTATCGGCTCGTCTTGCCCGAGGTGACCTCGCCTCCAAAGATCGAGCCGTTCCAGCCCCTGCCGATCCCGGGCCTGTCCGGCATTCCCATCGTTGGCGAGGCGCTGTTTGCCCAGACGCCGCTGACTTATCTTGCATTCGTGTCGGTCGCAGCTGTTGCGTGGATCCTCTATCGCACGCCTGTCGGCCTTGCCGTTCGCGCTGCCGGCGAAAACCCATCAGCGGTTGAGGCGCAGGGCATTTCAGTCACTGGCATCCGCATGGGCGCGGTCGTCGTCGGCAGCGCGCTGATGGCGGTCGGCGGCGCTTTTCTCACCACCTCGGCTTTCAACTCATTCTTCTTCCAGATGATCAACGGACGCGGCTGGATTTGCATAGCACTGGTCGTCTTCGGCTCCTGGCGGCCAGGAAAGGCGTTGATCGGCGCCATCCTCTTTGCCGCCTTCGATGCCTATCAGGTTCGTCTGCAGCAAATATCGGGTGGCATCGTGCCCTATCAGGTTTTCCTGATGATGCCCTATGCGCTGTCGATCCTGGCGCTGATCCTGGTCGCACGCCGCGCCACCTATCCCAAAGCTTTGATGATCCCGTACCAGAAAGGCGAAAGATGAGTTTCGACCTGATCTAAAGAGGCGGCACGTTGCCCGACGGAACCGTTGCCGATGTGGGCATCAAGGGCGATAGGATCGCCGCGATCGAGGTCAGCATCGATGCCGAGGCCGGTCGCGTCGTCGATGTCTCAGGCAAATCTCGTCAGTCAGTCTTTTGTCGATCCACATTTCCATACGGACGCAACAACTGTCTTATGGCCTGCCGCATATCAATGCCTCGGGCACGCTCCTCAAGCGCATTGCGCTGTGGGGCGAACTCAAACGGGCTCCTGCCCCGAGGCCGTCCAGCAGCGGGCGTTAGCCTATTGCGACTGGGCAGTATCGATGGGCCTCGGCGTCATCCACACCCATGTTGATACCTGCGATGACCGCCTCCTTGCGGGAAGCGCTGCTGGAGAAGATCGCGCCCTATGGTGCAATGGGAATACGGCGGCACCGAACGAACGATTCCAGCGCGCAAGCTACAGGACGCGTTCCACTACTTATGCCTTCCTGACCCAAAACATCCTTGCATTTCTGGAAACAAAATCCATGAACCCGAGCATGATCAGTCAGCAGCATCGTTTTCCCGCCTGATTGTAAATTGCTTTCGTCCGTATCGGCGATCGCTTTTGATCTTGCCGCTCGCATCGAACTTTCAGTCGCTCGGCATGGACTTCCTGTGGCAAACGCAAGTGGCCGACCTCCACTTGCCCCCACTCGCTCCATGTAATCTTGATGATTTCCCGATGCGAGACTGTCATTTCTCCCTCCAAAGATGATGCAAAGAGATCGCACTGATGTCGGCTCAGAATTTTCGACTTCACCTAGAGCGGGAATTCAGTTAAGATTCAACCTATTCGACATGACCGTGTGTTTCCGGATGACGCGACCTTCGCTCTGAGACCGTCCGGCCACACTTCTTCCGCCGGACTCTCAAAGGAGAGTCACCATGTCGAAGCCATTGAAGAATGTACTGCAACCGTCAAACGAGGCGGATGCGCAACATGACGTCGCGGTGGCAGCGGCTGTGGAACTTGCAATGGAGTTTTACGGCTGCGACGCCGTGACCGCCGCGGCCAAGCGCGCGTTCGAGGCCAGGGACCTCAATCGTGAAAGCCATTACCGGTTCTGGCTTCATATCTTCAAATCCCTGAAATCCAATCCAACGCTGATCAACGAAATCTGCCGGCCGGGGTGATCCAGCGGCTGCCTGTGGCAGCGCGCATAAATCCAATGCTCGGGATCTAAAACCGAATCCGATGCAAGCCGTCCGCCAGTTCAGCGAGTGCGACACAATTGATATGATTTCCGTATGAATACGAGGAAATCAATATTGGAGATCGCAACACTGGCGGGCGCAATGTCACCGAACCGACAACACCAACAAAGGGGATCGTCATGAGGTACACCGCGCTGTGCGCACCCGCGATCGCATCAATGGTTTGGGCTGCAAACGGCAACGCCGAAACGCTCATCGTCAACAGCTATGGCGGGCCGTACGAAACCATCATTCGGGAGCGGATCATTGAGCCTTTCGAGAGCAAATTCGGGATCAAGGTGATCTATGACGCCGTCGGTTCGGCCTCTCAGGATTATGCCAAGATCAAGGCCACCAACGGCCGCCCCGGCTTCGACGTCGTCGTAATGACCGCTTCTCAATCGCTCGAAGGATGCAAGGAGGGCCTGCTTGATGAACTCTCGCCAAAGGAGGTTCCCAATCTGGCGCATCTGTCATCGGTGATTGCCGGCGTTGCTGGTCCCTGCGGCGCGGTTCACGAAGTGCAGTACCTCTCGCTTCTTTACCGGACGGACAAGCTGGCAGAGCGTCCGAATTCCTGGAACGCACTCTTGGATGATGGCCTCAAGGGCAAGATCATCCTGCCGACATTTCAGAACGTGATGGCCGCCTACCTGCTGGAGATCTACTCGGTCGCCCATGGTGGCGATCTGCTCGAGAACGTCGATCCCGGATTTGCCGCCGTGGCCAAGCTCGCCGAGCAGTCGATCGGGTTTGAGCAATCATCCTCCGTCATGGAAACGTACATCAAAGGAGGCGACGTCTGGGCCATGCCCTTCTGGAACGGGCGCGCACAGTTGCTCGTCGATGGCGGTCTGCCGGTCGACTATGTCCTGCCGAAGGAAGGCTCGATCCCCTTGGTTGCAACCCTAAACGTGCCGAAGCACGCAGCGAACCGAGACGCAGCTCTCAAGTTTGTCAACTTCTTTCTGGAGAAGACCAGTCAGGAGGCGTGGGTCACAGGCTACAAGGTCGGCAGCGGTAGGATCGACATCGAGGTGCCCGCCGATATTCGCGCCAAACAAATCACCACCGAGGCGGACCTGAAGGCCCTTCTTTTGCCTGATCTCGCTGCGGTCGCGACGCGGCTCTCCGCCTGGGGAGAACGATGGGAACGTGATGTCGTCGCGGCGGCCAGGTGAGGAAGAACGATCATGGCCGTCATAACTTGTTCCACTCCGACAAAGCCCCTGCGCGCTGTGCCCGCCGGGGGACTTCTGCCTCTGATCGCTCCGTCGATCGTCCTGGCGCTCTTCTTCGCGATACCGATGGGCATGATGATCGGCATCAGCTTCCAAAGCCAATCTGCGGGCGGACTGACGTTTGCGAGCTACAGCCGCTTCTTTGGCAACGACCTGGTGCTTGCCGGCCTGGTTCGAACCGTCATAATGTCGGGCCTGGTTGCGGTCTGCGTGACCGTCCTAGCCTATCCCCTCGCCTATTATCTGGCACGCGCCACATCGCGCTGGCGAACAGTCATCTTCGCGCTTGCTATTGCGCCGGAATTGGCCGGTGTCGTGCTCCGGACCTATGGTTGGCTGATCATTCTCGAAGATCGCGGCTTTATCAATTCCGCGCTGATGTGGACCGGACTAATCTCGGAACCTTTGCCGTTGTCGAAGAACCTCTTCGGCGTGGTGGTCGGGCTTACTCACGTCATCCTCCCGTTCGGCGTGCTGTCGCTTCTGACGAGCCTCCAAAGTATCAACCCCAATCTTGAAAGGTCTGCGCAGATCCTCGGTGCATCGCGCTTGGCCGTCATACGCCACATCATCCTGCCGCTCTCAGTGCCGGGAATCGTTAGCTCGCTCTTGATCGGTTTCACCATGGCCGCAAGCGCTTATGCAACCCCTGCCCTCCTCGGCGGCGCCGGCTTCAAGGTCATGGCCACCATGGTCTACGAACAGGTGCTTTTCTATCTCGACTGGCCCTTCGCGGCGGTCATGGCGAACGTTCTCCTCGTTCTGATGCTGGCCGCCGGCTTCGTCGGCTCCAGGCTGGAGTCGCGCCTTCACCAGAAACTACACATCTAGTATCGGGAGGCTCCCATGAACCGACTGCTCACGTACCTGTTCAGGGTGGCGCTTGCTGCCATTCTTGCCTTCATCACCCTTCCGCTCGTGGTCGTTTTCGCGGCCTCCTTCAGCCCAACGTCCGCCGTCACGCTCCTGCCAAGCGAATGGACCTTGAAATGGTATGCGGCGCTTTGGGACAGGCGCTGGCTCGATCCGTTTCTGCTCAGCGTCGAGCTGGCCGTCATCGTGTCGCTCGCCAGCGGACTGCTCGGCGTCCTTGGGGCATACAGCGTCGCCTATGCGAAATGTCCGGGGCACACTGCCATAATGGCGTTCCTCTTGTCGCCCATGTCGGTCCCGCAGATCGTCAAAGGCGTAGCGATCGTCCTGTTGTTGTCCTCGGCGGGACTTTACGACCTGCTCGGAACGCCCGGGCTTGTCATGGCTCACGTCATCCTGACATTGCCTTACGTCGTTCGCATGGCGGCGACAGCGATGTTCGGCTTCGACAAACGCCTTGACCGCGCCGCACGCATACTTGGAGCCAGTGTCGCGCAGAGGATCAGGTATGTGCTCTTGCCGCTGATACGCGCCGGCCTCTTCTCTGGGATGACCTTCGCCTTCATCATTTCCTTCAACAACATCCCTCTATCCGTCTTCCTGGTCAGACCCGGCCAGACGACGCTCCCTATCACCGTCATCAACCATCTTGAATACAGCCTGGATCCGGTGCTTGCGGCAGTGAACGTCGCGTCACTCATCTTCATCCTCGGCGCAATCGTCCTTTTCGAAAAGATCGGCGGCTTCTCCGCCCAGATCCACGGAGGCAGCAAATGACCACCATCGACATCGAACTTCTTTCGGTCAGCAAGCAATTTGGTTCAAGCCACATCGTCGACGATATCAGCCTTGCCATCCCGAAGGGAAAATTCGTCAGCATTCTTGGCCCCTCCGGATGTGGTAAAACGACGACACTCAACATGATCGCTGGTTTCGAAGCGCCCTCGAGCGGACTGATCCGAATTCGCGGCCGCGATCAGACGGGCGTCCCGCCCGAAGCCCGGAAGATCGGGCTGGTCTTCCAGAACTACGCACTCTTTCCGCACATGACAGTCGCCCAGAACGTCGGGTTTGGCCTGCGGATGCAGGGTCGCCGGCGCGAGGACATCGCCGAGGGCGTGTCACGGGCCTTGAAGAGTGTTCACCTGGAAGGCTTTGAGGATCGATATCCGAAGGCCCTGTCGGGAGGGCAACAGCAACGGGTTGCAGTAGCCCGAGCTATTGCGCCCTCCCCGTCCGTCCTGCTTCTCGACGAACCGCTCTCGAACCTTGACCTCAAGCTCCGAGAAACGATGCGCGTCGAGTTGAAGGAGATCCAGGAGGATCTCGGCATGACTTTCGTCTATGTGACACACGATCAGGAAGAGGCGATGGCCATGTCCGATCGGATTATCGTCATGCAAGGCGGGGTGGTGGCACAGGAAGGATCGCCGGCGGACATTTACGGCAGACCGAGAACTTCTTTCGTCGCGGACTTCATCGGCAAGTCCAATATCCTGCCGATATCCGCAGTGGCCGAACCCGATCGGAGCCTGAGGGTGTACGTAGGCGCGGCAAAGGTGGCGATGAAGGCCGTGGCGGTAAATAACCTCGCGCCTGAGAACGCGCGCTTCTGCTGCATCCGGCCGGAGGCCGTTAGGCTGGCCGATGCAGCAGGGGCACTCGATGAGCCCGTAAACCGAATGACCGGCACCGTCCAGAAGGTCGTCAACCTGGGTGCCTATCTCGAAGCCTGGATGCTCATTGATGGCGACATCATTTTGAAGTCCATGATCCGCTCGACCCGCATCGATAAGCTCACGGCCGGCTGCCGCGTAGAGCTCGCCGTCGCCCATTCCGCTGTTCAGCTGCTGGAGCAATAGCCTGGATTAATCCATCCCCAATATCAATCTCGAAAAATTGATATTGGATATCGGATTTATCACTCCACTAAGCTTGATCCGATCCCAAAGCCGGGATCTTCCCACACGGAGGCGAAAGACACACATGAAAACAAAAGTTTCGGCAATCCAGAACGACAGCAACGTTTGCGCAGACATCGTCGGGTTCGATTTCACCGGGTACGACGACGCTGACGTTGCCGCAGTTCGGTCCTACTGGCTGCAGTACGGTGTCATCCGCTTTCGGGCGACCGAAATCACCGACCAGCAGCAGGTCGACTTCTCCCGTCACTTCGGTGATTTCGTCATCCATCCCAAGCAATTGCAGGAAGGTGGACACCCCACCCACCGCGAAATCCTGGTGATCAGCAATGTGATGAAGGACGGCAAGCCGAGCGGCGCGCTCGGCAACAGCGAAGCGACGTGGCACACAGACACCTGGTTCTACGAGCGCCCGCCTGCCGGCGCCATCCTCAAGGCGATCGCGGTTCCCCCTTCCGGCGGCGACACGTATTTTCTGTCAACCTACCAGGCTTTCGACACGCTCCCCGCGGAGCTGCGCAGGGCCGTTGAGGGGCGGCAGATCTTCTTCCAGAATGTCTACGACAAGACGGGCAAGTTGCGCCTCGGGAAAGGCGAACCGACGAGCACGGATTTTCGCGAGTGGAGCGGTGTCGTTCACCCGCTGGTCAGAACCCATGGCGAAACGGGTCGCAAGGCGCTTTATATCGGCGGGACGTCGGAAGGGTCGTGGATCGTCGGCATGCCGCTCGATGAAAGCAACGATCTGATCACACGGCTTTGGGAGCACACTACCAACACGCCTGAAGTCTTCGTTCAGAAATGGGGCGTGGGCGACATCGTGATGTGGGACAATCGTTGCACGATGCACCGGCGCGATTCATTCGACCCGAACACGATCCGGATTATGCATCGAACGACCACATCCGGCGAGCGCCCGGTCTGATTTGTGAACAAGAGGACAGATCGGAGTGTCGTCGATGACCCAGCCTTACAAGATTGAGAAACTACCGGAAGCGATCCCGGACGCACTGCGAACCCTGCTCAAGGGTGTCGAAACCGCAACCATAGGTCACTTCGAATATCTTGGATTTGCTGGCGCAGGAATTGTGCCGGTCTTTCCGGCCAAGGCAATTGGAACGGCTGTCACGGTCGCCGCGCCCGGCCGCGATGGAGCCGTCATCTATACGGCAATCGATCTGCTCCGCCCGGGAGATGTTCTCGTCATCTCCCGGGTCGACCGGGACGACGTTGCCTGCGTCGGAGGGGGTGTCGTTGCTGCTGTCCGTGCGCGTGGCGCTGTCGCCATTATCGTCGACGGTCCTTGCACCGATATCGAGGAGATCCGCGCCAGCCGCTTCCCCGTCTGGTGTCGCGGGGTCTCGTCCAAGACGACCAGCCGTCGACACCAGATCGGCGGCGCCATCAATGTCCCGATCGCCTGCGGCGGGGCGGCCGTGCTGCCCGGGCACGCAATCCTTGCAGATACAGAGGGTGTCTTTGCTGCCGATCCCTCCGATATGCGCTGCATCGCCGACACTGCCCTCGAGCGCCAACAGCGCTCCCTTAAGCTGCGGCCCTACCTTGAGGCCGGCCATTCCATCTTCGAATTGGATCGGATCGTATGATGAAGATTTCCCTCGTCCAGATGAACTCCCAGCCCGACCGCGACAGCAACTTGCGCGTGGCCGAGAGCCTGATGCTGCAGGCAGTCGCGCGCGATACACCCGACTTCATCGTTCTTCCGGAACATTTCGACTGGTCCGGCGGCACGGTAGCGGAAAAACTGGCGGCAGCCGATCATATGCCGGGCGGCGACGCCTATCGCATGTTGCAGGCGTTCGCCGCCCGGCAAAAGGTCTGGATCCACGGCGGCAGCTTGCTCGAAAGGATCGACGGAAGTTCGAAAATCTACAACACAACGGTCGTCTTTGACCCAGAGGGAAACGAGGTCGGCCGCTACCGCAAAGTTCACCTCTTCGACATCGAGGCGCCAGATGGCAAGATCTATCGGGAATCCGCCACCGTGGCGCCTGGAGAAAACCTGCTCGTCTACGAAGCCGGCGGTTTCAGGATCGGCTGTGCCATTTGCTATGATCTTCGCTTCCCCCGGCTCTTTGACGCGCTCGCAAGCGCCAGCGTCGATGTCGTCATTCTACCCGCCGCTTTCACGTTACAGACCGGCAAGGACCACTGGGAAGTGCTCTGCCGGGCACGCGCGATCGAACACCAGATCTATTTCGTCGCCTGCGGTCAGTGGGGAGGCTACACTGCCGCAGAAGGAGATCGCCGCTTCACCTACGGCAACTCTCTCGTCTGCGATCCGTGGGGGCAGGTCATAGCCCGCGCCGTCGATGAGGTCGGCGTGGTTTCCGCACACCTCGATCTCGATCGTGTGGCAGCAGTTCGCAAGCTCATTCCCGCCGCGTCGCATAAGGTTTCGTTTGTCGATAAGGCACGCGCCTACCGAGGTTGCAGCCACGGCGAGCGCTGCAATTCCTCCTGCAGCTCGCCTGTGCAGACCTTCGGGGCACCAACTTCTTCTAGTAGCACGCAACCAAAGCAACCTGAAAATGGACCTTCAATCTCCATCCTCGGGTAATCGGACGCCAGATATGACCGCTTTTATCACGCAAACGCTGGGCAGCTATATCGCCGAGGAAGCACTCGCTCGTGTTCCCGGCGACGTCATCGACAAGGCCAAGCTCTGCTTTCTGGACTCGCTTAGCTGCCTGTTCGGAGGGCTTCAGCTGCCGCTGGCTGGCATGCTGGAGCTACTGCGAATGGACAGCCAGGTCGCCCCTGCCTGCGTCGGGTCCGTCAACGCCCGCAGGGGGTCGGCGACAGCTGCCTTCGCCAGGGCGACCCTCATCAACGCGCTTGACTTCGACGACATATATGAGAAGGGCCACCCGGGAGCCACCGTTGTTGCTGCAGCCTTGTCGGTCGCTGAACACACGAGGTGTTCGGGCAGAGAATTGCTCGAGGCCGTGATCACCGGCTACGAGGTGAGTTGCCGCGTTGGCCTCTCGCTGGCTCACGTCCAACCCAGAAAGGCCATTCACGGCCATGGGACTTGGCAGATATTCGGTGCAGCAGCCGCGGCCGCGAAACTCATGCGTCTCGACGCCGGGCAAGCGGCGCATGCAGTGGCGATTGCCGCTGCGAATGCGCCAGTCGCCTCCGTCATGAAGACCGTCTACGGAGACACGCCATCGATGGCGAAGAACAACTTCGGCATGGCCGCGCAAATGGGCGTCTTGGCCGCGCGCCTTGCCGCTGCCGGCTACGAGGGCCCCTTGGATGTCTTCGAGGGAGAGACAGGGTTCTGGCGGATGGCGGGCGCCGACGAGTGCCGTTTCGATAGACTGACCAAAGGCTTGGGTGGCGCCTACGAAATTCTCCGGGTTGGTTTCAAGCCTTTCAGTGCTGTCGGCTCATCCAAAGCAGTGTCCAAGCCAGCCGCGACGTCGTCCGCATGGCCGGCATTGATCCCGCCGACGGCTTGCACGCCAAGCTGGTCGTGACCGCCCCCCCGATCGTGTGCGAACCGCCATTTAGCAAAGCGCGCCCGCGGCACATGTGGGCAGCGCAGTTCAGCGCACCGCACGCCATCGCCATGGCCGTATTCGGCGTTGAGCCGGGTCCCGACTGGTTCTTGGATCATTGGCTTGGTGACGAGATCGCCGGGCGGTTTCAAGACAGTATCGAGCTAGTGCCACATACCATCCACGCCTCAACTCGGGGCACTCACGCCGCAAGCGCTTGGTTAAAGCTGCGCAACGGGCAGACCTTCGAAAGGCGTGTAGACGTTGCGGAGGGAGAGGCGAGCAATCCCATGCAGAAATCATCTCTCGAGGGTAAATTCTTACGACTCGCGGGCCCTCTCGTCGGAGACAGCGGTGCTTGCGAAGCCATTGAACACGTGTACGCACTGGACAGAGAGGAATCGCTCCGGCCGCTCCTCCGCTTATTGGCCAGTTGATACCGACTTACTCCTGTATGACGGCATTTTACTCGCAAGCCCAGCCCGCAACCGCAAATCCACGCTGTGGGCACCGAGTTTCCCCACAGTCCTCCCGCTGACCCGCATGGCGACCTCAGCGAAAACGGGCGGGCAGCAGATGCTCCAATCATTTCGGTGCGCGCCGGCCTGACCTCCTTGGCCGAAGTCGACGAGCGGCACGTGCAACAAGCAGCTTGGCCATTCGAGTGCCGAAATGAACCGCAGGTACCACCGCCGACGCGACCGATTTAGGGTCAATCTGACGAAAGCCTCGGGGCTGTAGGCAACTTAGTCCGCCAACATACGTGCGAGCATATTTCTGATGTGGTCCAACGCGCCGTAGAAAATTGCCGCGATAACGATTGCGCGGCTATGCTCCACCGGAATAAGCCCAACAGCTGCCGTGTCGAAGACACCGGATCCTGGGATGAACATCGATGCGCAGAGGCCCGAGATAGGGCGTCTCGTCGAGACGATGATCCGCCAGGCCAACAAAGACGCGCAGTCGGCGCGGATCATCTCAAGGACCAGAACGTAGGGCACTTATCGAGCGACCTATCTCACCAATGCGTTGGTTTTTTTGCGCCCATCCTTTGCTCGCGGCGCAAAATCGCCAGTCCACGATCCAAGGCCCGGCTCTCAGCAGCAGGGATCGTTCATTTAAAGACAACAAAAATGTATCCGAACCTTTCCTTTAATCCCCCCTCTCGGAATGCGAAATTGCTTCCCGTCGCATGATGTCGGCAATTCCACGGAGAACGGCGATGGAGAGTACACCCAGATACATTTCGCTCGCGGAAATGAAGCGCCACGGCGTCCGCCTCGAGGCATCCGCGCTTCATAATGCTGCAAGGGCTGCATGGTCCGATATCCGTTTGGGCCGGGCACATGGCTTGAAATCTGTCCTGTCCTTTCCAGAGGCCGCCCTGTGGGACCAACCCCAGTTTGAGGCTTACCGAGATGCGTTGCAAGGCGAACGACTAGGTTGGAAGCTTTCCGCGCTCTCCAGCGTCGGAACCAGATACGCAGCCGTCAAGGTGGTCGGTGCCAATGCGATCAACCGTCGACTGGGCCAGCCCCGTTCGACCTCCACGATCCTGCTGCTCGACAACTTCACACTGCGCCCGCTTTGCTTGATGGACGGGACCGATATCTCTGCAGCAAGAACGGCAACCTATGCCTCAATGGCCCTTGAACTTTTCTTTCCCAAAACAGAAGAACTCTCCGTCTTCCTCTTTGGAGCGGGCCCCATTGGCGAGCAGATTGTCAGAGTGCTCAGTCATTTTGGAGCCGGTATCATCTCAAGAATCTTCGTACGTAGCCGCTCAGGCACTTCCGCGCACCAACTCGTCATAAGGCACGAACAGTCACGTGGAACCCGGCTTGAAGCTGTCGCAGATAATCAGAGGCTGCGTGATTGCCGCTTTGTCATCACCGCTTCCAACGCCAGCGCACCGGTGTTTGATAGCACAGAGATCTGCTCTAACGCCGTTGTCCTGCATCTCGGCGGAGACGAGACACCGTCCGGCTATATCCAGAACGTTCTTCGGTCCGGTCTGGCGCTCTGTGACGACATTTCCATGGTGTCGCGACGAAACTCGCAAAGCCTGGCGCTTCACTTCTCACGCAAAGGAACGACGCTGGAGCAGCTTGGGCCGGTGCTCGGTATCTTGAACTTAAAGGACTTCTGCGACGCAGGCGGCGGATCGGAATTCCCGATCCTCATCACATGTGTTGGTCTGCCTATGCTGGACCTTTATGTCGCCGCTCATGTTTACGAAACCTGGTTCTCGCCAGATGGCACGGCGACATCCGTCCAGTCATCCAGCACGAACTGACGCCCGGGGGGCCAGACTTTACGGAGGGTGCGGATGTATGCCACCGAAATCCTCGCAGAGTATGTGGCGAACTATCCTTCCAATGCTCTGCCGCCCGATGTCAGGTTAAGTGCCACCTGCTGTATTGTGGATGCAGTCACTGCCTATGTCGTCGGCTGCGATGTGCCAAGTGCGCACGCAGCCCGTGCGGTCGCCCGGCACGATTTTGGAACTGGCCGAGCTCCGGTCTGGTTGACGGGGGAATGTCTCGGAGTCACTGCTGCGGCTTTCTGTAACGCTGCGTCAGCCTCCGCACTCGATTTCGACGACGGCCACCGCGGCGCGCGCGGTCATCCCGGTGCGGCTGTGATACCCGTAGCACTCTCCGTGGCATCTTCGATCGGCGCGTCCACCGACGACCTCCTGACTGCAATCGCTCTTGGATACGAGATCGGAATTCGCGTAGCCGTCGCGCAGAACCCGCAGGCGATCAAAAGTCGGCAATCGGGACGCTGGACTGGCTATGCTGCTGTGGCCACGGCCGGCCGCCTCTACAGAACCGATCCCCCTGCACTCGCACACGCACTCGCTGTAGCCGGAGTGCTGGCACCAAACCAGGAGGCAAATGGCAGCTCCGGCTATGCCAACCTCACGGGGAACGACGTCAAGGAGGGTATTCCCTGGAGTGTCATGACGGGCCTGACCGCATTGCGCCTGACGGAGCAGGGATTTACCGGACCTCAAGATTTGCTCGATCATGCGTCGCACTTCGACTGGCAGAGCATCACCGCGGACATGGGTCATCCAACTGAGATCTCGAGGGTCTATTTCAAACCCTATTCCTGCTGCCGCTACATCCACCCCGCTCTTGATGCCTTTGCGGCGCTTTCGGAGGTCGCGGACATCAGAATCGAACAAATCGCATCAATCGAAGTTCAAACCTTTCATTGGGCCCTTCGACTCTCAA
Organism: Ensifer sp. MJa1; assembly: GCF_037026475.1. Lineage (NCBI taxonomy): Bacteria > Pseudomonadati > Pseudomonadota > Alphaproteobacteria > Hyphomicrobiales > Rhizobiaceae > Ensifer > Ensifer sp. MJa1. Next base: position 73,341 of record NZ_JAKUMO010000007.1, read on the forward strand.
ACAGCTTGTCTCCCAGGACATTGACGGAGGTCCAATACAGTCTGCCCTATTGCATGGCGATTGCCGTTGTCGATGGGCTTGCGGCCCTGGCGCCAGTCGGTCATGCGCAGCTGGGTAGGCACGACCTCCACGAATTCGCCCGCAAGGTTCGTCTCTCGGTCAGTCCTGAGATCGACGCACGGTTTCCGACAGAGACCCTTGCGCAGGTATGCCTGCAAATGATTGACGGCAGATTGATCACCTCGAAGGTGACCTCGCCGCGCGGGGACAGGCCGCACCCACTAGACTGGGAAGATCTCATCAATAAGTTCTTGGCAGCGACGGGGGGTAAGCTTTCCCCCAAGGCACAAAATACTGTCCTGCAGGCTTTTGAGGCACTGAGAAATGGTGATGCTGTTCCCCTCCTCCAGCGCCTAAGGATGCGATTGATCGACTGACATGTCCGCAATTAGGTGGCAACTGCCACCAACGAAATCACCTACCCGCGACATTTTTCTTGGGGCGACCACCCTTTAAGCCATTGAGTCTCGATGAAGCGGCCTTCGCGCCGGATTTTGCTTTCCCACCAGTGGCCCCCAATTGCGCTGCCATCCACTTTTTGGACCCCAAAATTCCGTCCATCAGAGCTGGAACATAGAGATCGCCATCGATATCCGGCCAGTGAAGCCCAAGACCCTTGGCCTCGACAACGACGTTGTCAATTGCGAAGCGTTAGCACCTTGAAGCCCTTGCAGTTTCTCGACGGGAAAACCGATGAAAGAGCCGTTGTTAAGCACCACAACGATGGCGTCGTGCTCTTCGTCGTAGCGGGCCGACGTGGCGTATGGCCCCAACTGCGGCTTCATTCCGCGCATGTTGGCCATGTCGAATTCAAGATCAGAAATCTCCATGGATGCGGTCCTCCACTGCTCCATGCGTCAGTCGGATCCCGTCCGAGACAAGATCGCTTAATTCCGGTCACGGCTGAACATTGGCTTCGGCGCGAGAGACGGTCTCCAGCTGAAGGCGTCAGACAAGCCGGCCATTCCTGACGACGATACAACCTGCGATCACGACATGCCTGACGCGGCTCAGATTTACGTGGTCGACAACGATCAGGTCTGCACGCTTGCCTTTTTCAATCAGCCCGCGGTCACCAGCCATTTGGGTGAAGACACGTGCGACATTCCCGGTCGCAAGGGCAACGGCCTCCGCCGCAGACAATTGTTTCTTTCTGACCATCCGCTGGATCGCTTCAAGAATTCCATCCCAATGGCCGCCGGCAAAATCGGTCGATATCGTATCGACACAGCCCGCATCGATCAGTGCGTCGAGGTTGGCGGGATCATTGCGCCAGCGCGTCCCGATACAATCCAATGTCGAAACATCGATGATAGCCCCCTTTCGTCTCAGATTCCGGGCAATCGAGACTGCCTCGTTCGGGAGGAAGCTTGGGTGATTGCTATGGCCTGCGACGAAACGTGCCTTCGGGTGCTTCTCGACCACCGCAATCAAACGCTTCGCAGATGGCGCCGCGTTGTGGAAGATCGCGGGATATTCGACCCGCTCGGCTTCGCGGGCGATTTCATCGAATCCGGCCAGCGAGAGGGCAACCGAAGGCATCACCGATCGCGTAATGATGTCGCGAACGCGATCCGCTTCGGTGATCTCGGAAAGACCGCAACGCTCCAGCTCGTCGGTCAGTTTCAAATTCGACAGGCCCTCTGCCGGATCGAGATAGCGGCCAAGGACGGCGTTCTTCAAGCGCCTCGCGGCTGCAGGCGTCACCTCGACCCCGAGTTCCTGCAGTAGCGCTTGCGGGATGAACCTGTATTCTTGTGCGCCACCACCCAGTGTCTGCCCGCCGCCTGCCTCGCCAAGCGCTATCGCGCCGGAGGCCAAAAGTTCATCTATCGTCGCGCTCAAGTGCCTTATTGAAAGTCCCGTGCCATCGACCGCAAGCGCCGCGTCTATGTTTTTCGGAGTGTGAGCCGTGGAAATCCGGATATCCATGGGGTGAGGTGCTGCCTCGCCGATATCTACTTCGTCGGCCATCGCCAGGCCGCAGACGTTGAGAAGGGTCGTTGTTCCCTGAAGAAGATGGCGATTTCGGAAATAGGCAACATCTTCACCTTCAAATGGCCTCGAGCCGCTGGGCATGGAAGGCCCTCGAATACAGCCATGCGCATGCGCATTGATGAGACCTGGCATAACGACGCCGCCGGTCGCATCGATGGTTTCTCGCGCCGCGATTTCGGCGCCTGCGGTGGCCTCTGCGGCTTCCACACCGGCGATCCTTCCCTTCCGGACATACACGGCAGCCTGCTTATGAAACGTCTTGCCGTCGCCGGTAATGAGGCCTCCATTTCGAATTACCAGATCCATGATAGCTGCTCCTTCTCGGCAACCGGGATGCTGTCCTAGTCGTCCGTCTCTTCGCCCGGCCGGACAGGTTCGTGCTGCGATCGCTCCTGGCTGGAACCATCGAGCATGTAGCCGGACGATCGAACCGTTCGGATGAGATCAGGGCCACCGGCCAGGCTCAGCGCCTTGCGCAGTCGACCGATATGGACATTGACCGTCTTGGCGTCGACGAAACGGCGCTCGGGCCAACCAGCTTCGATGAGTTGTGCGCGACTGCACGCCTGCTCGCGGTTCTCCATCAGGAACTGGAGCAACCGGAATTCGATCGGTCCGAGATGGACGTTGATGCCGAAATGCCTGACGCTATGCCTGTTGGTATCCAGCTCCATTCCTGCATAGGCGATGATATGACCGTCGCTCGCCATTGGACCGGACGCGTGCGGAAGGATGATACGGTCGCGAAGGAAGCTGAGCAGCTTGGAAGGAGCGATCGGTCTTACGAAATTCTCGTCAATACCCGCCTTCAGCAGACCGATAAACCGACTTTCCGCACCAGGTCCAATCAACCCAACCGTCGTGATCCCGAATGTCCGCGGCTCCTGCTTTAGCTTTGCGCAGGCTGCGGGGGCCCAATCTTCTCCCGACCGACAATCAAGAAGGATGGCGCCGACATCGTACTCGCCTGCAAAATGGACGATCTCCTCCACCCCGGAACCAAGAATGACCTGATACCCCTCTGATTCCAGAATATGGACGAGAAGGAGATAGTAATCTGCATCGGTCGAACCAATCAGGATCTGGGGGCTCGCGGAATTCAAAGTCCTCTCCTCTTCGGCGCGGCGTCTGTTTTGTTCTGATCCCTGGTGAGGACTTGCTTCGTTCTCAATGGGCGGCGCAGCCGATTGCGCTCGATTGATGGAAGATGCTGTTCACGACCTCTCCCGGCACCGGATTCCGCCTCAAGCAGCGGTGTTGTGCTGCATGCGAGACCCCGGCCGATTGAACGCAGCGCATATTCGATCAAGGCTCGCGACGTCGGCAGGAAGAACGCCAGCGACAGCCATGGTGCTGCCAATCGGGCACGGCCGGCCAAGGCGCTGCATCGGCCAGCCGGCGCGTTTCAGAATGCGCTCGAAGCGCAGGTCAGTTGCCGTGGCAATCTCGTAGTAGCCGTTCGCCATCGACCACTCGATAATGCCTGCGAACATCTTAAGCGTCGTCCCATGAAGAAGCCCCCGAGACCTGCCCCCGTCGAGCGAGGTGTCGACGCAAAAGCGCGAGCTTTCAATCATGCCCGCGTGAGCATCCAACCGCCCCGATGAGAGGAGCTGAGGGAAGGTGTTGGCGAGCATCGTCGGCCCGGCAGCAGGGAGAAGCCGCGCGCAGCCCGCCACCGCATGCGTGGCCGTGACAGCCAGGATATAGGTCGGATTGAAATGATCGTAAGCATCGGCTTCAAGACCCTCCCTTATGTCTACGTCCCAGCCCAGCCTGCCGCCAAAGACGCGGGCTCGCAGCCGATGCATCTTATCGATCAGGTCCGCAAATTCTCCGCGCGCTGCGGCCGATACAGCGAGTATCTCCATCTCCGTTCTCCGAAGAAATCCTGCTTCAGACCACTGGACACGAGTTTCGCCGCTCGGGCGACTAATAGAATTAGTAGTCGAACGCTCGACCAAAGCGTGCATAGGTATTTCATGCTTGAGTTGTACGATGTCGAGCGAAGTGTCGCGAACGCCGGAATAGAGACGGATCCACGAGCATGGAGCAACAAGGCGCGGAACCGGGGATGGACCAATTCCGGGCTTTGATGGCGCTGATTGGAGGCCATGTATTTCAATGTACAAGCACACGGCCGAAGCCTGCATACCGGTCCCGCACCCGGAACGGGTCGCGAAAAAGCTCTGCGCGCGTTCCGCAGACTATTGCCGCTCGATCGACGATATGGGCGCCGACAAATTGCTCGACTTTGGCGACGCGCGTGCGCTCCTAAGGCTGACGGATGATGGTCTGCGCCTCCAAGTGGACGCTCAGGACACCATCACCTTCTATGGTATCAGGACACTTCTGCTGGGAATCCTGTGCGCCGTCGCGAAGTTCTCAGGTGAGCACGCTGAGTGGCACTCGGCCGGCAGCGAGCCTGTCGGCTCGATGTAAGGATGCCTCTGAAGCAGTGGCCCGCCCTGGACCTTGCGGATACCTTTCAGTCGCTCAGCATGGTTGTCAAACTGTTCTTCGCGCACGGGTTCGCAGTTCTGGCAAAGGGGCCCTTTCCCGAATGGTCCGGTTTTGGATGCGCGACCACCGACGATATCCTCGCTACCGTAGGGCAGTTCTGCGGCCGTAGAACTAAGAGGGATGGTGCTAATATTAAGCTACGATCGCCTCACGCTGATGTAATGTGCAACTCGATGAGAAAGGGCTTGGCTGCCAGTAGCGCGCACGGCATCGGGTTCCAATGAATTCGTAGCCTCACTCGCCCCAGGCGCTGAGACTGGATTCTTGGAGGGAAATGCATTACGTATAGCCAATAGCCAAGTTAGCTAAGCGGGACGCCCATGCAGGTTACTATCCATAACGCCAAAACGAATCTGTCCAAACTCATCGAGGCAGCAAAGGCTGGCGAAGAAGTTGTCATCGCGAAGGGCAAGACCCCTGTTGCCCGGATCGTTGCTATTCCACAAAGCAAGTTCACAATTGGGCTGCTGAAGGGCAAGGTCACAGGGCAGGGACCGGATTTCTTCGAGCCGATGAGTGAAGATGAACTCGCCCTTTGGGAAGGCGCAGTGTGACAGCTGTACTTCTAGATACCCATGCTTGGGCATGGTCACTAACGGGCGATATGCGCCTGTCCACCAAGGCAACCACTCTCATCACTGAGGCTGATAGCGTTTTTGTCAGTCCCATCAGTTTCTTCGAGATCGGGCAGAAAGTCCGCATCGGCAAGTGGCCGGAGATGGAACCGTTCGTCAATGACTTGCCGAGCTTGCTGGCTGAACAGGGTGGCAGAGTTGCGGCATTGGCGCCGGAAGTGTGCTTGAAAGGGGCAACCCTCGCCTGGGAACATCGCGACCCATTCGACCGATTGCTGGCGGCGACCACGCTCGCTCTTGGAATGCCCCTGATTTCAGCGGACGAGATTTTCGACACCCTGCCGGACATTAGCCGTTTGTGGTGACTTCTGCCTTGGACGTCTCTTGTCCGATGGTACGCCTCCAAACATGATCACATCTGACCCTTGATGACCGCTCGGTGGCGATCCCAGTGCGGACGATCACTGATAGGAGGGTTCATGTTCAGCCTTGCGCTTCTACTTCAATGCGCTCCAGTGATTCCGCGGGCGCGGTCGATGACGCGCCGCTCACGCTTTGAAATGATCTCCTGACTGCTCTGCACGCGAACCGTCTGCTGCAAGACCTGCAGCCGTTCCCGCATCGCCTCCAGCGCGCGGCGCTGCGCTGGCGACACGTAGTTGGTGACGTCCTTGTCCCCGCGTAGGAACGCATTGCGGCCGAAGCGCTCGTCCAGCGCGCGACTGACGGCGACGAATTCTTCGGCGACGCGCGGATCGATCAGACCCATCGCAACGTCGAGCTTACCCTTCTTCTTCATCTCCCTCGTCAACTCCCGCAGCGCATCCTCAGCCTTCTGCGATAGACCGGGAATGGCGACCGCCATCCGCCGTCTCTCTCCGTCGACAACCTGGGTTTCGGCCTCCAACGCGGCGGCATAAGACGCGCCGAGAGAACGGATGCGGCTTGTCGCTTCCAGCAGAGCCTGAAGCGCCGCCTTCCGCTCCCGGCCGACAGCAAGCAACTTGTCCATGAGGCGGTCGGAGCCACGCAGCGCGCCATAGGCGGCCGGATCGTTGCTGACCGCGGCAGCAATTCGATCGCTGGCAAAGCCCTTCGCGACAAGCTCCTCGATCTGGGCGACCGCACCGGCCGGATCGCGCCAAATGCGTGTCGCCGCCTGCACGAGGGCGGCGCGATGATGATTGTAATGAGGTACGGCAAGCGCCCTTTCCCGCGCTTCATCGGCGATTGGTGTCTTGAACTCCGTGACGGCGGCAAGCATGGGCAACATGGGCGCAGCCTCCTTTTCGAACTCGATGCACGCTCCGGCAACGATTTTTGACCGGTCCTGTCTTTCTGCGAGATGCTGCTCATCGCTGAAACGCCTGATCACCTCGAACAGGCGAGCCAGCTTTTCACGCTGGTCGGTGGCGAGATTTTCCGGCATGCGCTCGGCAACATTTCGCTCGGCGATCGGATCGGCCTTCGCGGTGAAGGCAGACCAGCCGAAGCGTGCAGTTAACGCCTCGTTGACGGCCTTGACCTCCTGAACCAACGAACGGTCCTCGGCTGCATAGGCGAAGGCCGTCTTGTAGGCATCGGCCCCGCCACGCTCCCGGACCGTCTCGACTTCGACGAGACGCGCCATCGCCTGTTTCGAAAGCGCGGGGATGGACAATGACATGTAAGCTCGCCGCTGCCGCTCGCGAATGGCGAAGCGCTCCGCCTGCCTGCGGAACTCGGTTGCATGCGCGCGCGCCAACGGCGGCAGTTCCCGTAAGGCGGCCATGGCAGCGTTGCGCACGTCGAGGGCGGCGCGGCCATCGACTATGAGACCAGAGCCGCGCAATCGGCCAAGACGTTCGGGCGCAAGGCCGAGATCTGCGGCAATCTTGCGCGGCTCGACGCCTGCACTTGATGCCAGAGCGTTGAGCGCCGAAAGAGCGCCATCCGGGTCGCGGTAGATTTTCTGCAGCAATGCTCGGATTATTTCCTCCCGCGCCTTCCACGGTTCCGAGGCGATCTGCGCGATGCGCGCATCCTCTTCAACGCTGCGGGTGAACTCGGTCGCGGGCGGGATCAAATAGCTTCCTCCCACTGGGATGCCGCCAAAAAAGGATTCTTGGCGTTCCTCGCGGTACGAAGCGCTCCGTTCCCGTTCGATCGCAAAATCGAGTGAAATGCTCGCCCGCTCCCAGAGCTTGGCCAACTGCGATCGCTTTTCCGCAAGCCACGCCAGCCGTCGCGCCACGCCCTCCTCCAATTCCATGGTGACCCGGGCGAGCGTGTCGATGCCGCGCCGTTGGGCAAAATCACGGGCATGCTCCCGATAGCCTTCCTCGCTTTCGAAATCGAGCGTCGTCGTCTTGGCGCCGGACCGCCCAAGGCGCTCAACAAGCTGTTTGAACACAAGCGGCCGATGGCTTTCCTGCTCGATCCTCGCCTTGCGCGCATCAGCAGTTTCGACTTGGGTACCGGTCCAGACGTTGCGCTCGACCTGACGTTCCTCGAGGCGCTTCTTGCCGGTCTTTTCATTCCTGACGGGCACCTTTACCGTGACCGTTTCGACGCCATCCTTGCGGAGCGTCACAGTATCTCCTGTCGATATGCCACCCTCCACAAGTGCCTTCGGCAAGCTCACGCCCCAAAGTCGATGAACGGATCCGTCGTCGGTCCGCACATCGGCGTAGGGGCTTTCCTTGGCATCATCATCCTGCGGCCGGAAATTGGCCCACCCGGTGCCCACCAATTCACCGGTGACGCCGACTGCATGGTCGACACGCGCCCTGCGCCCCCATTCCGGCTTCGGTTCAAAACTCTCCCGCGCAGCGTAAAGATCGGCGCGGTCACGATGCCTGGTCATCGCCACATAAGTCAGATGCTGATCCATCATTCCGGTGGCGAGCACGAAGGTCCGGTCGATGGTCGAGCCTTGAGATTTGTGGATGGTCGCGGCATAACCGTGGTCGACATTGTTGTAGATGTCCTCGCTGATCACGACGTCGCGGCCATTGTCGAGATGCACCGTTAGCAGCGCGTTTGCCCGCTTGTCGCCGGATGAAACGACCGTGCCAAGCATGCCGTTCTTCACATATTGGGGACCAAGCCGCCTTGCCCGCGGCTCAAGGAAGCGGGCATTTTTAAGGAAGATGATCCGGTCTCCAGCGGCGAAATCACGAAGCCCGCGTGCCGTGCGGAATTGACGCGCACCTGTCAGCGCGCCCTCGTCAATCATGACCTTGCGCAGGGCCTCGTTCAGCTTCCAAACGTCATCATTGGTGTGGGCAAGCACAAGCAGTTCGTCGCCGCGAAGACGTCCCGAATGCTCGCCGCCGGCAGGTTTCTGAAGCAGGTCACGACGGGCATCGGCCCAATCGGCGACAATGCGGTCGATGATCTCGGCTCGGGTTTGGGTCTCGACAATGCGGCCCTTCTGCGCATAGGCACTAAGGCCCTCTTCGACCTTGCCCCGCGCGAAGAGACGGGATGCATCGCGCGCCCACGCATCACGCTGTCGCCGCACGCCGGCAAGTTCCGCGAAGCCGATCCGCTCGGCAATTGCCCGGAACGCCGCACCCGCCTGGATCGGCTGCAGCTGCATCGCGTCACCGACCAGAACGGCTTTTGCGCCTGCGTCCTCCACCGCTTTGAGGGCGCGCGCCAACTGCTGCGAGGAGATCATGCCGGCCTCGTCGATCACCAGGACATCGCCGCGACCCAACTGTTCTCGCCCGCCGGCCCAGGCGAGCTCCCAGGAGGCCAGCGTGCGCGACCGGATGCCGGAACTGTCTTCCAACCCTTCCGCCGCCTTGCCGGCCAGGGCCGCGCCAATCACCCGCCGCCCGGCGCTTTCCCAGGCAATACGCGCGGCAGAAAGCAGCGTCGACTTGCCCGCCCCCGCAAGACCAACGACGGCGGCGATGGCATTGTCGCCCGTCAGGTGACGTACCGCATCAACCTGTTCCGGATCGAGCCTGAAGGACTTTTCCGGATCGGCCGTTTCGACGCTTCGGACGGCGGCGGCGCCCCTGGCGCCGGAGACGCCGAAGCCCTTTCGCATCGACAGAACCTCGGCTGACTGCGCCATGTCATATTCGATACGCAGGATTTGCCGCGTCGTGAACACCGCCGGCTCTGTCGTCTTTCCCGTTTGGGTATCGGCCTGCTGCGGTTTTAGCAGCACGAGATCATCCGAAGCCATAAGCCGCGCACGGATATTGGCGAAGTCCGCTGGATCATCGACATAGCGGTGCAGCGCCTTTGCGATATCGCGCTCGTCAAAGGTGGAGCGTTCGTTGCCGAGCTGCTTGAGGAGAAGCTCCGGATTGGCAAGCAGCCGGTCTGCCATCTCCTGCCGCCGCGCCAGATCGGCCGGCGTGAAATACAATTCGCCCCCCTTGCGCGCGAGCGCCGCCTTCTCCGGGCCAAGGTGTTTCTGTGCGATCCCATCTCGGCCTTGCTCAACATAGGAGCGGCCGTCGAGACGGATCTCATGGCCTGCCAGCGCCAGGTATCGGTTGACCGTTTCCGCCCACGCGACCTTCCATGCCTTCATGGTTTCCTTGTCACCGGCCCAAAGCTTGTAAACGATTTTGCCATTCGGTCGGTCCGGCGTAGCCACACGCAACGCCCCCCCGTCTTCGCCAAGCACCGGAACCTTCTTCGGCCCGAACCCGTCCTCCGTCACGGGCCTCAATGTGGTCATCAGGTGGATATGGGGATTGCCGTCCTTGTCGTGATAGACCCAGTCGGCGACCATGCCTATGGACGTAAAATTGACGCGAACGAATTCGCGGACCAACGCGATGTTTTCCGTCCGGGTAAGCTCTTCCGGCAAGGCGATGATCAATTCGCGGGCAAGCTGTGCGTCCGCCCGTGTCTCGAAAGCGTCAACCGCGTTCCAGAGCGCCTCGCTCGCGCTGGCGACAGACTTGCCGTCGACGGCCGCCCTCAGCCATGTCGGAATATGGTCGGGCAGCGCCAGCTCCTCATGCACCAGTTCCGACGCTCCGCCGCGATAGCTGAAAGACGTCCCGGCCTGCTCGTCCATCATCCGCGCGCGATGGCGGTAGGCGGCGGCCGAAACGATGCTGCGTCCCGCTCCCCTGCTGATCACCTGCGCTCTGACGAACATGATCGCCACGACCGTTTCCAAACCTTCCCGAGCACGTCGCGCCAGCGACGTATATTGCGCCCTCAAACCAATCGGACCGCAGGGCCGATGCCGCTTTTCCGGAAGGCGGCCCACGGCCGGAATTCCGGCTGCGACGTTTTCGGGATAATGCACACTAGTCTAGTTTACTATCATTTTATAGATAGTATAATTGACCCAGCGCAGATCACTCAAACGACAAAGGATACAGGGATGGCCCCAAAAACATCGATCTCAGACATCGATGCCCAGATCGAGAAGCTGCGCGAGCGCCGACGATCACTGATAGTAAAATCAGCTGAGCGGTTTGCGCGCGCCGCGACCAAATCGGGTCTGGCGGAGATGGAGATTACCGAGGAGGAACTCGACCGGATCTTCGAAGAAATCGCCGTGCGATTTCGCAAAGAGGAAAGAAGGGGCACTGCTGGTGCAGTTGCTTCGTCGCGTCGACGCCCAAGCGGCGGGTCTGGAACGCCGCAGGAGGTTTCTCATGACGGCTGACCGCAAGCGCGAGGCGCGGGAGAAATTCCTGCTCGGCGGCATCGTCGTCAAGGCAGGCCTGTCGAAGGTGGACCGGGCGTTCTTGCTTGGCGGCCTCCTCGAACTGGCGAAGATCACGCCGGGCACTGCCGAGCATCGGCGCCTGCGCGACATTGGCGAGGAGGCCTTCAAGGCTGCCCCCCTGGATGGCGGACCGACGGGCATGGCGGAGACAGCGGAATGGTACTGAAGGCAAAACCGCATCCGAGCCTGTTGCTCATTTTCTTGCCCGTCGCCGCCACCGCGTTTGCTATCTATGTCGTTGGCTGGCGCTGGCCGGGGCTCGCTGCCGGCATGTCGGGCAAGACGGCATACTGGTTCCTTCGGGCTTCGCCCGTGCCAGCACTCTTGTTCGGGCCGCTCGCCGGCCTGTTGACCGTTTGGGCTTTGCCGTTGCACCGGCGAAGGCCCGTCGCAATAGTGAGCCTTGGCTGTTTTCTGACGGTCACCGGGTTCTACGCGCTCCGTGAATTCGGCCGACTGTCCCCTTCCGTGGAAAGCGGCGCACTATCATGGGACCGGGCGCTGTCCTTTCTCGACATGGTCGCTGTCGTCGGCGCGGTCGGCGGCTTCATGGCGGTGGCGGTAGCAGCGCGCATCTCCACCGTCGTGCCCGAACAGGTGAAGCGCGCCAGTCGCGGAACCTTCGGGGACGCCAACTGGCTGCCGATGTCGGCGGCGGGAAGATTGTTTCCGCCGGACGGCGAGATCGTGGTTGGCGAGCGCTACCGCGTCGACAAGGACATCGTCCATGAAATGCCCTTTGACCCGAACGATGCCGGCACCTGGGGGCATGGGGGCAAGGCCGCGTTGCTGACTTATCGCCAAGATTTCGATTCCACGCATATGCTGTTTTTTGCCGGGTCGGGTGGATACAAGACGACGAGCAATGTGGTGCCGACGGCGCTTCGCTACACCGGGCCGCTGATCTGCCTCGATCCTTCCACCGAGGTCGCGCCCATGGTGGTCGAGCACCGCAGCCGCGAGCTCGGCCGCGAGGTGATGGTGCTCGATCCGACGAACCCGATCATGGGCTTCAACGTGCTGGACGGGATCGAGGCGTCACGGCAAAAGGAAGAGGACATCGTCGGCATAGCCCACATGCTGCTGTCTGATAGCCTACGCATCGAAAGCTCGACGGGCTCCTACTTCCAGAACCAGGCGCACAATCTCCTGACCGGACTGCTCGCGCATGTGATGCTGTCGCCCGAATATGCAGGACGGCGAACCTTACGCAGTCTTCGCCAGATTGTCTCAGAGCCTGAGCCGTCAGTACTCGCCGTGCTGCGCGATATTCAGCAGCACTCGCAATCGGCCTTCATCCGCGAAACGCTGGGTGTCTTCACAAACATGACCGAACAGACCTTCAGCGGCGTCTATTCGACCGCTTCGAAAGACACTCAGTGGCTGTCTCTCGACAGCTACGCGGCGCTCGTCTGCGGCAGTGCCTTCAAGTCGAGCGACATCGTGACGGCCAGGAAGGACGTCTTCCTCAATATCCCGGCATCGATCCTGCGCTCCTATCCAGGCATCGGCCGCGTGATCATCGGTTCGCTGATCAATGCCATGATCCAGGCCGACGGCGGCTTCAAGCGCCGGGCGCTGTTCATGCTCGATGAGGTCGATCTCCTCGGCTACATGCGCGTCCTGGAGGAAGCGCGCGATCGCGGCCGCAAGTACGGCATCAGCATGATGCTCATGTACCAGTCCGTCGGCCAGTTGGAGCGGCATTTCGGGAGGGACGGCGCAACGTCCTGGATCGACGGTTGCGCCTTCGCTTCTTATGCCGCGATCAAGGCGCTCGACACGGCGCGCAATGTTTCGGCGCAATGCGGAGAAATGACGGTAGAAGTAAAAGGAAGCTCCCGAAATGTCGGCTCGGATACGAAGAACAGCGGACCGCGCAAATCCGAGAGCGTGAGTTTCCAGCGCCGACCGCTGATCTTGCCGCACGAAATCACCCAATCGATGCGAAAGGACGAGCAGATCATCATCGTCCAGGGGCGCGGCCCGATCCGCTGCGGCAGGGCCATCTACTTCCGGCGGAAAGACATGAACAAGGCTGCAAAGGCCAATCGTTTCGTCAAGCCGATCCGGTGAAGGCCGCTAGCGTCACGCGGTGAAAAATTGCCTATCAATCGAAACGGCGATACCGGTCAAACGGGTCTTCAGCCCCAGGCGGCGTGAACCAGTCGAGGAAAATCGTATAGCCGATCGCCAGGGCAACAAGCCCCAGCGCCATCAGAGCGAACGCCCAGAAGGGTATGCCGTTCGCCGCGTCTGGATGGGCGTAGACCACAATCGAGATTGGCACCATGCCCGCAGCGCGCATGTTCTGAGCCATGGCGGTGATCGTTGACAGCAAGCGGGGCTTTGGGTCGACGCGACCGGTCGATCCGGGGCATCGACCCATGCTAGAGGGCAATGCGCCCTCAGAAGGGCGGCGCGGCGTCGAAGGTGCCGTCCTGTTCAGCAATCGCTACCGCCAGTTCGGCCTCAGCCAGATCCAGCTCAGCTTCGATCTGGCGGCGTTCGGCCGGATCGGCATTGGCCAATTCGCGACGCAGTTCGTCAACCTGAATTTCGAGTGCAATCGTCATCGTCGTCATCTCCTTTTTGGTGTGAAAGACGACGCCCGGGGTCGTGAGGATCGGGCCGGGTCAAGGATCGCGTCAGCGACCGCCGGAGGCGGCGAGCGGAGGAGCCGATTTTCTGACGGTGCCCTTCAGGGCAGCGGCTGAAAATTGGAGGGGCCGCGATGTCCTTGAGGCGGCGCGATCCTCACGGCAGACTTGGCGATCTAAGCAGACAGGCTTTTGTCTCGTGTGGCACGGCAGGAGGAGCAAATGCGGGCTCGATGCCCGTATTTGCTCCCAATCCTGCGCGAAACGATCAACTCCATGAACGACGAAGCCGGCCCCGATTGCTCGGGGCCGGCCGCTTACTGTTCAGTTCGGATTGTTCCAGAGGATCACCTTCTTGCTCGGATCGCCGCCGGGTGCTGGTGCGAGGTTGCCGAAGATCACGCCGATCTCGGGGGCCTCCAGCTTGACAGAAAGGTATTCCTCGCCGGTTTGGCGGGCGACGCGGTGCCAGGCTGCGCCGATCTCGAAGCCGGTCTTGCGGTGGATGACGCGGTAGTCAGGCGCTTCTTCGCTTGCCTTGCCGGCGTTCGGGACGATGGCGATCGGGGCGTTGACCCGGATGGTGGCGAAGACGCCTTCGAGGATGCCGTCGGTCTTCTGCGTCAGAGTTGCGATCGTGGTGGCCATGTGACTTACTCCTTCGGTTGCTCGGGACCATTCCCGATGGCGCACGAAGAGACGGCCGGCCTGCTGCGGTCAGCTCGGCCGAAATTTTTGCAAAATTCTATTTTCCGCCAGATCAGAAGAACCGAAATCGAATTTTGCAAAAACTTCGGGCGGGTCTTACCCCCTCAGGGGTTGGCCGCGAAAGCAGGCGGTCGTCTATACGACGACATAAAACGGGAATGGTTCGGGGCAACCGAAGACGGGGCAGACCATCCTGGCCGCCCGGTCCAACACTGCGGGGTATCCGCCGCGCAATCCTGGAGCGCTTCGCCGCCACGCCGGTCAGTGCCATGCTTCTTGCTCGCGCCCCGCTGCCGAAACGGTGAACGTCACCCGCTGCTCGCACAATCCGTCGTCGGTTGTGAAGTTGATGCGGCGACAGTCTTGCCGCCTGCCGACCCCGCGGCGCTACCATGTGCGGGGTTTTCCGCCGGGACCGCGCGACCTTTGGCCCACCCGCTCGCCACCCGTCGGCCATCCGGGCCGTCGGTGTTGGTCAGGCACACCGCCGTTGGCGCGCGCGGCTAGGAAGCAATCGCGCCGACTTCGTCAGAGAAATTCCTGACCTTGAACGCAGTTGCGACAAGCGGCATATTCTGAGCGGCAGATGACGCAGGAGCGGGATATTGGCCGCCGCAGTAAAAGCACCATCGTCACCAGCAAGCCATGGTGAACTGCAAAAAATCGTAGCATTGCTCGGCGGCTCGCGCATCCTAACGCGGCGCCTGACCAATGCGCTCGACGCCCATGAACTGCTTTTGCATGGCCTGCCCGCATCGGCGCTGGACCACCTTGTCGGTAATCTCGTCTTCATTCGCAAGAACGAGTCGCTCGAAAAGGCCGTCGGAATGAGTCTCAGGACGTGGCAGCGGCGGAAGGACACACCCTCCAAACCGCTCAGCCTGGAACAAAGCGGTCGTGCGTGGAAATTCGCCGAGATCCTCGCAAAGGCGACTGACATTTTCGGATCGCAGGCGGAGGCTGAACAATGGCTGGAGCGGCCGGCAGTCGGACTTGACCAGCGCCGTCCCATCGATCTTCTCGGGACGCCCGCCGGTGTCGAACTGGTCGAGGATCATCTTGAACGCTTGGAATACGGCGTCTACGCATGACCTTCCTGCCAATCGCGCTCGGCGGGACCGAGTTGCTTGCGTGGCGGCTCGGTCAAGCCATCCATGCGCCGACTTGGGATAGCGGCGAAGGTTCTTATCGCGTGGGCGGCCGCTGGAATAGTAAGGGGGTCCGCGCGGTCTATTGCTCGCTCGACCCTGCGACGGCAATCCTTGAAGTCGCGGTCCATAAGGGCTTTCGGGCGCTCGACACAGTGGCGCATATGATGACGGCGGCCGTGATTGCCGATGTCGGCGATATCCATGTGGTCTCCCCAGAAACGGTCCCCAATCCTAACTGGCTACGCCCGGGTATTCCCGGCGCGGGACAGCAAGCCTTCGGGGATGATCTGCTTCAGCCGCACCGTTTCGTTGCGGTTCCAAGCACGGTCTCGCGGCATAGCTGGAACCTGATCTTTCTCGCGAGCCGCGCGGCCAGCGCTTATGCTCTGAAGTTTCAGCAGAGTTTCGCGTTGGACACGCGGCTGCATATCCACCCACGGCATGATGCCCGCATCGCGTCACCGCGAACTGCGCGTGGGTGTGATCAGAAACCACGCTGCAGCTGCCATGTCCAAAGGCATGGATATGCAATGGCAGGAAATTGACGACCTATCGTCATATCCCTCGCCGCGCGCCAACTGATCGATTTCCTCCCCGAAGAGTGCCTTGTGTTCTTCCGGCATCTCGGAAACACGATGGCCGCGTCGAGGATCTCCACCGGCTCGCATTCGCTCGTAATGCTCGTAGCTCATCAGCACGAACCGAGATTTCCCATGCCGGGTGAGCACGACGGGAGGGCAAGCGAAAGCCCGTGGATTGACACTCGGTACCAAGCCGGCAAGTTCAACCGGGTTGAAAACCTGCAGGTCGAGGACTGGTCGCTCTGAACCTGGCTGCTTCGGGGCTACTCAGCGACTTTGTCCTTGATCGTCAAGATTGAAAGCCAACGGCGGAGTGATGTGGCCGACCGTGGCAATGCAATGCTTATGCTGTCGTCGGTTCGCCACGCTTCGGCTTCGGCTGATAAAGCCGACGCCTCACGTTCGGGCGCAGTGCATTGCGGACATCCTTGTCCGTGATCGCGAGATCGAACCATTCGGGATCGAAATGCCCGCCACACCACCGTTTGGTGTCAGCGTGTTCGAGGTCCTCTCTGTCCGAGATGATTTCGAGGAACCGTTCGTAACCGGGTACGCCGCCCACGTCCTCGGGCGGTCTGGCGCGAGCACCATCCACGCAAGTCCCGGTCTTGGGAATGGTATCCAAGGCCGTGAATTCCTCGATCTCGACGGAATGGCGCCAACTATCGCCGAAGTCATAGAGGTAGTTGAACATGGCTCCCTGCTCGAAGTCGCGAAGGCGAACCTCACGAAAATCGAAGACGCGAGGATCCCCGTCGAAGGCATCCTCGGTCAACAGTTCCACGTCGCCGTAGCGCAAGCCGCCGATATCGAATTCATGGAGGTGGTAGTTCCACCAGTTGAAGGCGGCCTGAATGGCAAGATGCAGCTGCTCAAGATTCCAGTGCGCCGGCAAAACCAGTCGACGCCAGACCTCCGGCTCGATCTCATCGAGTGACACACGAATCTGTACTGCGTTGATGGGTTTGAACATGCCGCAACTCAACAGGGTGAAGCGGCAAAGATCAAGTGACGTTGCTGGGGTTCCATGTCAAAGGCCATGCGGCAAAGCCGCATGGCCTTTGGATAGGACCTTCAAGCGCCATCCCCCGCCGCCTGCCAGACCGGGATGCCGAGCCGGCGGGCCTTGTCGGCAAGATTGTCGGTGATGCCGGAGCCGGGAAAGATGATGACGCCGGTCGGCATGACCGACAGCACATCGTCGTTGCGGCGGAAGGGTGCCGCCTTGGCGTGCTTCGTCCAGGCCGGCTTAAAGGCGATTTGGGTCACTTTGCGCGCCTCGGCCCAGCAGGCGGCGATACGTTCGGCTCCCTTCGTCGCGCCGCCGTGCAGGAGGACCACGTCGGGGTACTTGGCGAGAGCCTGATCGAGTTTTACCCAGATCCGTTCGTGATCGTTGTAGTCGATGCCACCGCCGAAGGCGATCTTGGTGCCGGCCGGGATCAAGACCTCGGTCTCGGCGCGGCGGCGGGCGGACAGGAAATCTCTTGAATCGATCATCGCCGCAGTCATGTTGGCATGGCTGACCTTGGAGCCGGTGCGCGGCCGCCAGGCGGATCCGGTCTGCGCGTCGAAGAGGTCGGCTGCGTAGTCTCGCATGAACTCAAAGGCATTACGGCGCTCGAGAAGCGTAATGCCTTCGGCGATGTGACGCTCCAGTTCGACACTCTTGGCCTCGGAGCCGTCTTGCTCACGCTGGCCGGCGCGCTGGGCGTCCTCGTTGCGCTGAAGCTCGCGCTGGATGCGCTCGCCGGCACGGTGGAAGAGATTGACCGTCGACCAGAGCAGGTCCTCGAGATCGGGCTCCAGCCGCGTGGCGCCGAGCATCTCGAACATGGCGTCGAACATTGCCCTCAGCGCCGACTGGACCACTGGCTCTCCAGGCAGTGGGCGCGGGTCCGGCTCATCCTGGAAGGGGCGATGGCCGTAGAGCTGCATCTCGTAAATGAAGCGGTCGGTCGGGGAAGAGGCGTGGTGCGGCTCGAAGGCGTCGTCGATGGGAAGGGGCAGGGTCATGATGGTCTCCGTCTGTTTGGGCCGCGCCTCTCGCGGCCTGACGGCGATCCCTCTCCATGCGGTGACGGGCCGGAACCGCGGCGCATGAGCGCCGCGGCCCAGCGCAGCGCCGGGCCGCTGAGGGAGGGTATCTTGGCTCGCGAGAGCGCCGGCCTCAGCATCGGCCCGAAAAGCGGGAACCGGTTTTCGGAACAGCCGATGCCTCAAGGAAGTGCCGGCGCAGGGAAGAAACCCGACCGACCCGCTGAAGGGCCCGACGGCCGCATGGTAAGGATCGCCTTTCGGCAGGCCCGCGGGCGCGCCTAACGAGAACAGCGACCGGCAGGTCCCGGCCCTCCTGCCAAGCCGCGCCCGCTCCGCCTTCCCGTCCAGCCACATCAGGTGGGCAGGAAGGCCTGGGCGTCTTCCGGCGCGAGTTGGGCTCTCAGATGCACAGTGAGCCGTTCGGGTCCGAGCCGGCGCAGATCCTCGTTGAAGTCGCCGAGTTCGGGTGCAAGCACGAGCGGCAGGATCCCGAGCGACTGCGCACGGCGGCTCAATACCTCGCTACTATGCCGACCAGCCGCATCCGCGTCGGCGGCGATGTAGAGCCGCTGACAGCCATCGGGCAGCCGAAAAGCGGCGAGGTGATTGGCCGTCAGCGCCGCGACCATAGGCATGCCGGGCATCACGTGTGCGAGCGACAAGATGCTTTCCAGCCCCTCGCCCGCGACTGTCACGGGCACGGGCGCATGCGCAAGTGCATTATGGGGAAAACGAAAGCGCACCGCGTTTCCGAGCAGCCTGCCGAGCGCGCGGCGGGGATCGTCCACCTTTGCCTTTCCGTCGCCCCCTGGATCGAGCCAGGTGCGATGCACGCCGGTGATGGCGCCGGAGGGATCGGTCACGGCTGCGATCAAGGCGGGATAGCGATGCGTCCGACCCGTCGCGAGATCCCGATAGTAGCAGGACGGATGGAAGCGGAGCGCGGGATGCAAGGGAGCCCGCAGGACGCCCCGCTCGCGCAAATAGCTGTCGGCCAATGTGCCAATGAGCGGCTGCGTCATGCGGAACAGGCGTCTTGCGCGTACGCCTGCCGGCCTACCGACCGGCGGGTCGGTGTCAGCATCGCCCGTGCGGGCCGACGCCGGGTTGGGAAGGCTTAGGAAACGGCGCACCTCATCTGCGACATCACGGAAGTCCACCAACCCGCAGGCCTCTCGAACGAGGTCGAGCAGATCGCCATATTGAGAGGTTGCTGCATCTGTCCAGCGCCCCGCACGCGGGCCGGAGAGATGGACATAGAGGGACTTGCCCTTGCTGTTGGCGACGTCGCCGACGATCCAGTAGTTGCCGGCGCGATGGCCGGCTGAGAGGTAATGACGGCACACTGCCTCTGCGTCGCGTGCGAGACGATCAGCCAACTGAGAAGCGGACAGCATGGTGATCACGCCTGTCCAGTGACATCAACAATCGGATGCCGGCGAGAGAGGATCACCGATCCTTCCTCGGATGCCGGAATGAACAACCTGACCTTCCAGGCGATCATCTCGGAAAACAGACCCATGGATTTGAGCCCGCCCTGCGCATGCGCGAGTTCGGCAAAGATCGCCAAAAGGCCGGTCCCGGCGGACGGTTCGAGCACGGTATCGTCCGCCTTGGGGCCGGCGGCACGTGCGGCGACATCGGCAAACGGTATCAGCGTGGAAAACTGCTGAAGTTGCTCGCTTTCCTGCGAGCGGCGCGTATGGGTCGGAATAAGCGACGCGACCTTGGTCAGCGCCGCCTGCGTCGCCTGCCGCGCGTTCGCGCGAGCGGAAATCGCCGCGCCGAACTGGCGCTGGAACAAGTGCTGCGCAACCACGGTTGCCTCATAGGCGCCTTTCCATGCCCAAAAACCTTCGGCGTCGTAACCGCCGAAGATGTCCGTGAGGATGGCGCGCAGATCGGCTGCGCCCATCGCTTGGCCGCGTTCGAGGAACCGCAAAAGCAAATCGCCGGCGTGGAGAATTTTTCCTGCACGGTCGGCGGGAGCGATCAACGTAGCGATTGCGTTCGGGGCGCGAAAAGAGGTCATGTTCATGGGAAATCCTGTCGAGAGCGGATAAGACCGGCCCGACCGAACGCTCTCCAACCCCGGCAGGCCGCTCCTCTCCGGCCCCTCTCTGCCTCCCGGGCGGGGCAGCCTGCGCGCAGCTTTCAGCCGGGTGCGAGCCTCACCTTGACGAACGCCGTAGCGCCGGCGACCGACCACTCATGCAGAACGGCCTTGCCGCCAGCGGCAATCCAGTCTGCCGCCTCTTCTGCGCCAAGCTGATGGACGTGGACGAAGTGGCGCTCGGCATTTGCGCGCTATCGCTGAAAAGAGCTCCTGGTCCGCGAAGGCGTAGAGCGTATCGCCCGGGCCGCCCCAATAGACGCGCGCAGAGCGGACAGGCCTTACGACCTTAGAGCGGAAGTTAAAGAAGACCGGCGCGGCGGCGCAGTGTCGATTAAATGCGGGCGCAGTGAAGTTCTCTCCTCAAAATGCGGAAAGGCCGGGCGCCCCGTTTCGAGCACCGGACCTGACTGGGCAAGATGAAGTCAGATTGGCGGGGTGTGGACTGGGGTATCGGGGCGAGCACCGAACGCCTCTCCTTCGCTGCCAATCTACCGTCCCCTCGCGCCCCGTCTCTTCCGTGGCGCTGTGCGCGGGCATCCGTGGAGAAGATGTCGACTGCTCAACTGCTGAACGGACCGACACCAATGCCTTTACTGTCTTTTTTTCGATAGTAAAGGCAACACCACCCGTGTAATGTTCAACCACTCAAGAGGGGGACAGGCGTGCAAAACATCACGATCGGCGGTCGGACAGTGGATGCGTCTTCGCCCGAGCTTCGGGCGCTGCTTCCGCGCGCCTATGAGCAAAAGCTTCGTCCGATGTGCATGTGCAAAGAGCCGGCGGTCCCGATGTACATTGCGCGCCTGGACGATCAGCATCTCATCAAACGCATGCCGCTTTCGGGGCGCGACCACGATCCTGCATGCCCTTCCTATGAACCGCCCTACGAGCTATCCGGCCTCGGTCCCCTAATCGGCAACGCGATCCAGATCGATGCCACCGGAAAAGCCGACCTGAAGCTGGACTTTTCCCTGACAAAACGCGGGACACGTTCCTTTCGGGGCGCACCGGCGGAAGGAGCGGAGCCGGGCATCCGCAGCGAGCCCAAAAAGCTGTCGCTCAGGGCGATGCTGCATTATCTCTGGGAGGCTGGCGAACTGACGGAATGGTGCTCAGCATGGGCGGGCCGACGGGGCTGGGGCCGGGTGCGCACGAGCCTCATCAACGCTGCCTCGCAGATGACGGCAAGGGGCGGTCCGTTGAGCGACATGCTCTTTGTTCCTGAGGTGTTTCACGCCGACGACAAGGACGGCATCGCTGCCCGGCGCGCCGCCGCGCTCAAGGGTGTGCACGCAACAGGTTCGGGGCCGCGCAAGTTGATGATGATCGTGGCCGAGGTGAAAGAATTTTCCGCGGTCCGCGCGGACTACAAGATTGTCGTCCGGCACCTGCCCTTCCCGCTGATGATCGAGGATGGCGTATGGCGGCGTCTCGCAACCCGATATGAGACCGAACTGGAACTGTGGCGCTCGAGCGAGGCGTTCCATCTGATCGTCATCGCCACTTTCGGTATCTCGACCGCCGGCATCGCGTCGGTCGAAGAGGTCGCCTTGATGGTGGTCAACGAGCATTGGCTGCCTTTCGAGGATACCCACGAGCTACGGCTCTTGGAAAAGCTCAGCCACCTCAAGCGAAAGAGCGTCAAGGGCCTGCGTTTCAACCTGCCTCGCGATGTGCCGATCATAACAGCTACATTGCCGGAACAGAAACCCGTCCCCGTCGCGATGTTCATCGTGCCAGCGAGCGCCGGAGATGAATACGAGCAGGCACTCGCCAATGTGATAGACGCAACACCGGAGATCACGCCTTGGATCTGGAGGGTGGCCGAGGGCGAGATGCCGCGACTGCCTTGACAAGGGAATACAGAACTGTGTGGGCGTTGACAGGGCGAGACGAATAAGAACGCCTGCGGCATTGATATCTATCGTTTTTTTGAGTTTGGCCATCGGCTGGCCGATAACGTTCCTTATCGGCTAGAGGGTATCGGCTAGAGGGAACGTCATGGCTTTGGCGGAGCGGGCTGGTCCTGGATGGAACTCCAGAGTTTGTCAGGAGTGAAATCAAGGCCGAGCCGCATCCAGTTCATAACGTCGAATGGATGAGCGACGATGAGCTCTGTGCCTGCCAGCGAATATCTCAGTGCCATCAGCGTTCGATCACCTGAAGCGGTGGTTGATATGACTTGCGTCTCGATGACATCAGCCTCTTTCGTTACGAAATCTCGAAGATTGTCCGTAACGATTATATCAGCGCGACCTCCGACTGCTGTGGCCAAGACACCCGCATCTTCCGTGTCCGACATCGGGAAACGTTCCTCGCCACCTAAAATCAGATACGGGTCAAGCGCCTCTGGACCATACCGCATGAAATCCATGATGGATTCGCAGTAGGCGGCGATGCGGTCAGGTTGCACTCCGCGGCGGCGGAGAACCGTCTCGAGTGTGTTTATCATCTCAAACGAGACGATCAACTGCGACTTGTCACTGATACCCCATCTTTTGTTGCTTACCATGGAGACGAGCGTCTGGCTTGCTGTACCCTTACAGGCGCGGTCGGTGGCCAAGACATTGCTGACCCAGATGTTGACATCGAGCAGAACCCGCAGAGGCCGATCCATCTACGACCGCCCAAGCGCTGATCGCGTCAGGGCGGTGGCTTCTTCCATTAGATCGATTTCGCTCGACTGGGCGGCTGGGCCACCAAAGCGCTGTTCCGAGGCAATGTCCGCAGTAGCCTTTTCAAAACGGACCCGCGCGGCGGCTGCCATCATTTCCCGACCCAGTTTGTTGATTGTTTCCTCATCGTTCTGGGCATTCAACTCGAGGAGAAAATCGCGCACACCTTTCGGCAAGCCGACGAATACCGTGATCGCGCTCGAGACTGCGTTCGATACAGACCTGTTCTCAAGCGATGCCACTACCTTCAGTTTCATCGCTGTGCCGTTATCGACATTGGCTGAAATCGTGGAAGCCATTGCGAACTCCTATAGAAATACCGTGTTTCTATATAGCGCATATCGAGGTTTTTAACAAACGGCCGGGGTGGCTTCATGGGCAAAACGCTGCGCCGCGAACTTCGAGTGCCGGATCGTGATTTCCTCGAAATTTTCGGTGCCCCACAAATTTCGATTGGCACAAACCGCCCGCAGATAGAAGGACGCGATGCCGAGCGTCTTGGATCCGACCGCGGAGTTCCAGGCATAAAACCCGCGGAAGTAGAGATCCGGCTCGCCGTTCGGCAGCCGACCAGCCTCGATCGGGTGCGTGTCGTCGACGATGAAAAGAAACACATCGCGATCGCTGGCATAGAGGGTGGTCGTATCCTGCGTGATATCGATGAACGGATTGTGGGTCATCGTCGACCAGTCGAGCACGCCCGGCACCTTCCAGATCGTGTCGCCGGTTCCGTTGCCGGCGATGCTCATCACGGCGGCAACCAGATCTTTATCCCAAATGCGCCCATATTCGGGGCCGGTGACCGCCCGGAGCTCAAGGCGGCCGTCATCCATCTCCAGTGTTTTGACCAGTTCGGCAACTTATCTGAACAGTCAAGCTGTCTCACGAACGTGCCGCAACTGAGAACGTGCTGATTCCTCGCGCTATTTCCATGGCACATTGCCCTGAGACAGTTTCGACGCTTGAGCGCTGAGTCATTTGGTGGATCATCTGCGCTGACCAGGATTGTGCGGCATTTCCGGCCGTCGAGATTTGTCGAACCTGAGCAACAGCGCTAAAACCAAGCGATGATAGCAAAGATCAAGAAATCCGATGCTACAATTGAGCCAGCTCTTCGACTGCAAGTCGCAGCGCTGCCTTATCGCATTGCGGTGTCAGGCGCCGTCGAAATTCTGATGATCACGTCGCGCGACACAGGTCGCTTTATCATACCGAAGGGCTGGCCAAAGAAAGGCTACAAGAAGCCGGAAGCGGCCGCCATGGAAGCCTATGAGGAGGCGGGGGTCGCCGGCAAAGTGAGCAAAAAGCAAGTCGGCCGCTATACGTATTGGAAGCGTGGTGTGGGCGAATTTGAACGCCTACAGGTAGTTGTCTACCCGCTTCAGGTTACCAAGCAACGCACAGATTGGCCCGAGAAAGGGCAGCGAAAAATGGCGTGGCTGTCGGTTGAAGATGCGGCACTGCTCGTTGATGAGCCCGAACTTGCTTCTCTCATCCGCGACTTCTCAGGCGTTCCACATTGACGGCCAGCGGCCGGGGTGGTTTTACGCTGGCGCGCAGCGGCCTTATCACACCGATCTCGCAACCTGCGGGTCGGTGAAGACGATGACAGGCACGGCGCTATTGTCATAGCGCCGGCTATCGTCGTTGAGGCGCATTCTGGGCCGCGAGTTCAGCGGGCGACGACACGTTCCCGATTGCGCGCTGAGCGAAACGCTGCTCCCGGAGCGATCTGTCTACTGATCGGGTTGACGGGGCCTATGCGGCACCCCGGACCTCGTGCTGCAGACCGCCGGTCTGCTGCGCGTGCATCCAGTCGGCAATCTGCTGCGCCTTGCTCGCGGCGGTGAAGATGGCGCGCGGGTCGGAACGCAGCACCTCGAGCCAGGAGGCGATGTAGCGGGCATGGTCGGGTCGCGGCTCGACGCTGAGATTGAGATCGGCGCAGATCATCGCGCTCAAGAGTTCGACCGTGCATTCCTCCATCGCGTAGGCGGCCGAACCGAACCGTCCGGAAAGATCGCGGTCGAGGCGATGCTTGGCGCCGGAAGCGTGGCCGCATTCATGGAGCAGCACGGCGTAGTAGGCGACAGCGTCGCGGAAGCAAGCAAACTCCGGCATCTGCACATGGTCGGTCGATGGGCGGTAGTAGGCCTGTGATCCGCCGTGGCGGATGTCGATACCAAGGGCCGCGCAGAAGCGTTCGGCCTGCTCGATCCGCTCGGCCTCGGGCAGCGCTGGCATCTCCGGCGGCGTGTAGCCGTCAACCTGGGCGCAATTGAATACGGTGTAGCCGCGGGCGAACATACGGCAGGCGGGCTCGTCACGATCCTCGTCGCCGTGTTGGGCATCCGCCGCGTCACGATCGATAGTCTTCCAGAACACGACCAGATGGCCGTGTTCGCCCTTGCGAACCTGGGCGCCGAGCGCCTGCCATTGGCGGTAGGTGCCCCAAATGCCGGCAGGATAGCCGGCCGCGTGCGCCGCAACCCAGAGTGAGAGGATGTTGACGCCGCGATAAGCCTTGCTTGAGGCGACGTTGACGGGCGTGGTGATGGCCGATCCGTCGTGATGCCAGGGCATGCGGTAGTCGCCGGCGCCGGCCTCGATGGCGGCGATGATCTGGCTGGTGACGCGTTCGTAGATATCGGTCGGGGTCTGGCGGTTGCGATCTGTGGTCATGGGTGCCTCCTTGAGCTCGCCCTCTCCGTCGAGGGCGAGGCGGCAGGGGCAGACGCGGGAGGCCGGCCCGTCACACCCTGTTCTCGGTGCTGGTGCGGAACAGGGTTGACGGGCTGGCAGCGTCTGCCACACCCGAGCCCTGCCTCGACGGGCGAGCTGAAGGAGGCGCCGAGCATGATCGGCGCGCCCGGAGCGGCCCGGATGATGCGCGCTTCAGCCGGTGTCGTCTCGCGGCGAGCGCTTCAGGGGAACAACCCGGGCGTTACCAGATCGGTCCAGTTCCTGCTGCAGACCCTCGATGACGGCATCCCGCTCGGCGACCTGCAACGTCAGCACCTGGTTGTGCTGGGCGAGCGTGCGGACAAGGCCGCGCAGTTCTGCGGTCTCGGCGCCGCGCACGGCGCGCAGCTCGGCTTCGAGTGCACGGACGCGCTCCTTGAGGGCCCTCGGGGAGGATCGCCGGTGACGCGCTTCGGCCACCCGGAACTCGGCGAGAAGATCGGCCGCACGGTTCGCCGTCGCCCGGCTGACGCCGGCCTCGCGCTCCAGATTGGAGACGGTGAGCGCGCCATCGGTGCGCTCGGGGCGGCCGTGGAGCAGCCGCGCCATCGCCGCCCGCAACGCCGCCTCGCTCTTGGCGCCGAGCGCGCTCATACTCCGCCCTCTAACTGGGAAGCGATGAGCCGGCGCTTGCGTTCGTTGTCGCGCGTGATGGCTTCGCGTTGCAACGGCGACAGGCGACCTCCAGCAAGCAGCGCGTCGCCCTCGGCGATCGAATCCTGCCACGGCTCGCGATGCCGGGTGGTCAGACAGGTGTTCGGGCAGCGATCGGGACTGCATCGCGACAGGACCGGCGCCGTTCGCACGGCGCCCGGCGCGTCGTTGAGGCAGAGGGCGGTCGCAGCATCAAAGAGGCAGTCGTTGAGGAAGCCGACGTGCAGCGTCCGTCCGAGATGGGCAAGCATGGTGCGCAACCGCCTGCGGTCCATGATCCGGCCGGGAGGATCGCCGAGCTCGTCCTAGTCACAGTCCCCGATCTCGGTGATGCCTCGCAGCCGATCCGCGAACGCTTCCCCCCTGCTCGTTGTCATCCCTGGCGGCGACGTGTTGAGCCCCGGGACGTCCGGCGAGGGCGCGCAACGCCGCCTCGGTCGTCGGAGGCCCGCCTCACCCGGTTCTGAGATAGAGGCTTCCTTCTCGTAGGCCCTCCAGCGCGGCAAGGTCACGGCGTCGATCGCCGCCTCGGTGACGCACAATTCGCAAGGCCTCCGACCGCCCCAACCGGAACAGGACCTGCGAACCGCCCGTCGAAAAGCGGCGCCGGTCCGGTCCCTGCTCCTCCCAACCCGTCACGACACCACGGTCATCGACAGCGGCGCCCACATGCCGCCGCGCGGTCCTTCGCGCAGCACGTCCTGTCGCTTCGTTGCATGGAAGACGACATCGGCAAGGGAACGCCCGTTGCTCAGGTAACGCCAGGGCTTGCGCCGGGCGTGTCCTGTCCGTTTCCTCTTTTCCCACAGTTTGCGGGGCCGCATTCGGAAAGCCCAGAAGAGCAGAGGAGGCAAGGGCGGGCCGGCCAGGTGCATATCTGCACCTTGTCGAACTGGCCGTGCCAGCGGCGACGAAGCTTCCCTTGCCGCCTGCCGCTCGCGAGCGGCATAAAGCCGGCTCAACGAGCCGGCCCGATTTCGAAGGGATCGAATTCGGCAATGGTCTCGACCTCGCCGTCATCGAGTTCGTCGCTCGGCAGGACGCAGAACTCGTCGCCCGACCTGAAGAGCGTGACCGGAACCATGAGGGTCCGGGCGAGTGCTAAAGCGTGGCGTTGAGCGAGTGCCAGATCCTGTGCCATGTGAGAAACCTCCGTTCTCCGGAGCGGGCCTATCCCGCTCGATGGCTCCTCGAAGGATCAGGGACTGTCGCGATCACCGCGTGGGCAAAGCCAAGCGGCCGCAGCTTGCTAGCGGACCCTCAACGGGTTGATCGGCGGAGACCCGGACCTGGTCCAGGACGCCATCCATAAAGAGCGGGATTGGTTTGCCTGGCGGGCGACCGGTTTTTCGGCACATACCTTCCAGCTTGGCCACAACGGCAGCTTCGCCCTGCTTCTGCCGCCATGCGCCATTCAGGAGTTGGCAGCGACCGAGAGCCAGAGCTCCGACTAAACAGTCGAAGCGACTTTGCCCTGTGGGCAATCGAGCGAGCGCTGCAAGTCCTAACGTCCGAGCTCTTTTGCGATGGCGGCTTGCGATATGGACGAGACGGCGCGTGCGAGTACGGCTGTTCGGCAAGGCAACCAGCGATGCGATGTTGGAAGAGTTTGACGGCCTGATAGGTGAGCAACGCCTGGTGGTGCGAAGCTCGACCGTTCGGCGAAATTGCTTGACGTTCTTGCCGAACATTGCGGGCAATGGGTCAACCATAGCAGCTTTGGTGCAGCGCTCGGATTAGCTAAGCTAGCGCTATGGCCCAGAAACTTGTGGCGATTGGAGCAAGCTTGCATTTCGTCGATGGCGCGGTCGGCGCACCGAATGAATTCGGTCGGGTCGGATTTCGCGTCGCGCGGTGTAACCGCGTCATCGAGCGTGATGTGGTTACGATGGGCATCCGCAAACTGACGGGCAAGCGTCGTTTTGCCCACCTGACGCGGACCCGATATGAGAACAACACGCGTGTCCGCTAGCGCCGTTTCCGTCCGGCCTGATCAAGGACGGACGGATTCGTGCGATTTGCCAAAGACGCGTAGGCCCTCGATGCTTCATGTCTTCGCGCGATAGATCAATACCGGTATCGTCGAATGCGCCAACACCTTGGCAGCCACGCTGCCGAGCATCAGGGTTCCAACGCCACTTCGACCGTGCGACGCCATGATGATGAGGTCGGAACCTTTCTGTGTGGCCATGTCGATGATTGCGCGATAGACCTCGTGGTTGCTGACCTGCTCCGTTTGGCACGCCACACCTCCTTCCCGTGCCTTGCGCGCAAGGGAAGCGAGCATATCGGCAGCGTGCTTGCGGGCGAGCGCCTCATAGTCGCTGCGCGTTCCCGCCAGTTGTTCGGCATCGACGGTAAAGATGTGGTATGGCTCGGTGACAGCAAGAATGGTCACATTCGCACCGACCTCCTTCGCGAAGGTTACGCCAGCATCGACGGCGATCGTTGCCAAGGGTGAGCCGTCGGTGGGTATAAGAATGTTGCGAAACACGGGGATCCTCCTCTTCCACGTTTCAGGTCGAGCCTAGCGCAAGTTGCGACTTCTTCCTTGATCCCGATCAACGTTCTTCAATCCAGCGCAGACGCCTTCATGCTTGAGGCGCGCCTCGTGATCTCCGGCATGAAACGGCCCGCGATCGCGAGAGCGCCTTGCCGTTGTGTCGTTGGGATCGCTCAGTGATCTCTGCTGAAGAAAAGCAGGTCCCGCAGGCGTCTGCGTAAAATGTACGACCAGGGCACGTCCGCATCGATTGCCTGGTAGCCGGCCTGCGTCAGCGAGAATTCGACCTGGCCGCCGCCGACTTCTCGTCGTGTGATGTATTGCATGTTGAGTGCACGGAAGACTGCCGCATGCAGTTCCTTTGGCCAATGAACCTGATCGGCCGGCACCCGATAGGCGCCCGCCTCATAAAGCTCTTCAAGCACAGTTTTCAGATCGCCGGCCAGCATTGGACGTTTATCCGGTGCGGCGCGCGATTTGGCAATGCGCAACGACCGCCTCGCTCAACGAAAACGGCCCGGCGTGGCCGCCGGGCCGTTTTCAGATTGTTAAGGAGTTCGCCGCTCAGGCTTCGGCGCGAACCCGTTCGCCTGCGTGCACCTCGGCGTCTTCCTCCGCACGTTCACGCTTGTTGTAGCGGATCGACGACCACAGCGAGATACCGATCAGCGCCGCACCACCGAGACCGGTGATCACTTCCGGAATGTGAACCAGCGTCTGGAAGTACATGACCACAGACAGGATCAGGATCGCGTAGAACGCGCCGTGTTCCAGGTAGCGGTACTCGGCGAGCGTTCCCTTCTCCACCAGCATGATCGTCATCGAGCGCACGTACATCGCGCCGATACCGAGGCCGATCGCAATGATGAAGAGGTTCTGCGTCAGGGCGAAGGCGCCGATGACGCCGTCGAACGAGAAGCTGGCATCAAGCACTTCGAGGTAGAGGAAGGCACCAAAGCCGCCCTTTGCCGCCGCGCTCATCGTTTCCTGCGAGGCATCGAGCAGACCGCCGACCACCTCAACCACGAGGAAGGTCAACAGGCCGTAGATCCCCGAATAGACGAAGGTATGCGCCTCGGCCGGGTCAAGCAGCCTCGAGAAGGCAAGGATGAGGATCAGAACGAAGGCAATTTCGATGCCCTTGATGGTCGCAAAACGCGCCATCTTGCTCTCGACCCACTGGATCCAGTGCACATCCTTCTCATGATCGAAGAAGTAGGTCAGGCCGACCATCATCAGGAAGGTACCGCCGAAGGCGGCGATCGGCAGGTGCGCGTCGTTCATGATGCGCGCGTATTCCTCGGGCTTGCTTGCCGCCAGAACGACCGCTTCGATCGGCCCGATATTCGCGGCGATGACAACGATCAAAAGCGGGAAGACGATGCGCATGCCGAAAACGGCGATGATGATGCCCCAGGTCAGGAAGCGATGTTGCCACTCGGGCGTCATGTCCTTGAGCTTGTTGGCATTGACGATGGCATTGTCGAAGGACAGCGAGATTTCGAGCACCGCAAGCACGGTGCAGATGAAGAAGACCGAGGCCATTCCACCGATGGTTCCGGTCGACTGCCAGCCAAGCCACGCGCCGAGCACAAGGCCCACCGCCGTGACAATGAAGGCCCATTTGAAATAGCCGAGCGCGCTTGCGTGCGATTGAGGCTGGCTCATCGACGGGCCTCCTTCGCTCGGATCACACCGGATTCAGTGAAGAAATGTGGTTTCAAAACGGAAATGCGCACGGCCGTAGGGGCACATGCGTGAGGCATGAGATCAGTTTTCATTGGAGCTAATCCGCCGGCTAATTTGCTGGCGGTACCGACATCACGAGAGCGCCGTAAAAACTCTCGCCAGAGGGGCCCGGCACCAGTGTTCATCCCGCGGTCCGATGTCTGAAGGGCGGGAGCGACTTTCTAATTAGCACCGTGCTGCAGAACGTCAAGGGGCAGTTGCACGCTTTGATCGGGGTTCGCCGCACATGCTCTTCCCGCGCCCAGGCGGGCCGCGACGCGGCGCCTGACGCCGCACAATTCATTCGTAAAACTTATGGTTCCATGCGCATACAGCGATGGATCGACAGGATGGAATGTGGCATGGGATCGCGCAACGCACCAAAGGCCTCCGCACATGACTGTCATTACCTCCCCGATTACCGCTCCGAATGCCGCCCGGACCGGTGTCCTCATCATGCTGCTTGGCATGTTGATGTTTTCCTTGAACGACGTCATGGGCAAATGGCTGGTGGCGACCTATTCGGTCAGCCAGTTGATGGTGATCCGCAGCGTTGCGGCCCTTTTGTTCCTGTCGCCCTTCATCCTCAAGCGTGGGCTCAGCTCGATGTTCAAGGTGGAGCGGCCGTGGCTGCAGGCGCTTCGTTCGCTGCTCTTTGCGATCGATGCCTCCGCCTTCTACTTCGCCGTCGCCTATATGCCGCTCGCAGACACCATGACCTATTGGCTGGCAGCGCCGATCTACGTTGCAGCCGCTTCGCCGTTCCTGCTTGGCGAAAAGGTTGGCTGGCGGCGGTGGACGGCAATCCTCATCGGGTTCGCCGGTGTCTTGATTGCTCTTGAACCCTCTAAGGAAAGCCTGGGTCTGCCGGCGCTGATTGCGCTTGTCGGCAGCACTGCGTTTGCCTTCGCGCTGATGCTTGGGCGCACGCTGCGCTCCACCCCGGACACCACACTTGTCTTCTGGCAGATCATCGGCGCACTGATCTTTTCGCTGGTCGGCGTCGCGGCCAACCCGTTCGGTTGGGCACCGGTCAATGGCGAGGCGCTGCTACAACTCGGCATGCTCGGTATCGTCGCCATGTTGGCGCATATCCTTGTCAATCGCGCGCTGAAACTGGCCGATGCGGCTACCGTCGTGCCGCTGCAATACACGCTGTTGTTCTGGGCCGTCGTCTTCGGTTGGTTCTTCTTTGGCGACACGCCCCGTCCGACAGTCATCATCGGTGCGGCATTGATCGTCGCCTCGGGCCTTTTCATCTTCTTCCGCGAGCAGCAGTTGAAGAAGCGTCAGGCGAAAGCCTGACCGGGGCTGCCAGTGGAATGCAGGGTTTCATTGGCCGCCACTCTCTGCTAACCCGCTGGCGCCAAACGACGAAAGGAAGGGCAGATGGCCAAGGCGATCCACTCGATGATCCGGGTTCTCGACGAGAAACGATCCGCCGATTTCTATCGTCTTGCTCTGCGGCTCGAAGTTGCCGAGCGGCTGGATTTCGAGACCTTCTCAGCAATGCTGCAAGCGAATTCGAGCTCGAACTGACGGTCAACAAGGACGCACCGAACCCTAAGTGCTCGGCGACGGTTACGGCCACCTGGCGCTCTCGGTCGACGATCTTGAGGCGGAGTATCAGCGGCTCACCGAAGCCGGACTATCCCCGGGCAGTTGCGCGAAAAATTTTTCGACTCAACGACTTAATCGCAGGTCTTACCTTGGTACGTGAGGTTGCTCCCTGATTTCGCACACCTGGGATGGCCCGACGCGCACATTTGATCTTTAGCCATTCCAGCCGTCGGCCGGAGTGATAGGGCCTGTCCCGTCTCTTGGCGACAATGACTTCGAGGCCGAGCTCGCACGCCGCCCGGAAGAACTCGGCGCCATCGGCGTTTCTCTTGCGAGAACAGTATAGCGCCAGGCGTGCCCGAGCTCTCGCGGCTCGGCGGACGATCGGCCCGAACTTCTTTGTCCAGTCATAGCCGCCGCGCGTGACCGTCCCACCTCTCCTGCATCGACATGGACAGCCAGCCGGTACCCATTTCACCTCGAAAGCCCACTCCGTACCTTTTGGCGGCGCGCCGACGAGCGTAACGACGCATGGCTCGACGCGGCGCGGCATCGGATCTGCCAGCGGTGCTGGTTTCTCTCGTGGTGTTTGAGCTATCGCGCAATAGCGCCTGAAACTGCAAACTCAAAAAAAATTGAGGAACCTTTCGAGCTTCTCGCTGTTCTTACCGTTCCGGTGATCCCAGCCCCCGCGGATCCGAGGACAGGCCCACCTCCCCCGCGGTGCGGTCTGATGCAACTGACCCCGCCGGAAACGACGGGGTCATTTTTCCACCGGAGGAACATCTTTGCACCCGCCGGGAGATCAGCAGAATTGCCTCGACTTGCAGATAGAGGCCGTCGCGCGAAGGAGCCCTGGCGATTACTCTTCAGCGGGATGTTGGCCCAGGCCTTTCGCTCGGCGGCCTTAGCCCAGCCCGAATGGCATTCGTGTCATAACCCTTGTCGGCCAGCAGGATGTCCCCCTCGCCAAGCTCCTCCGTCAGCGCGTCAGCTTCGGCACAGTCGGCGATCTGTCCACCAGTCAGACGCAGATTGACCGGGCGACCGTCGGCATCGACAAGCGCGTGGATTTTGCTCGTAAGCCCGCCGCGGTAACGTCCCATGCCACCATCGTCTCCACCGCTTTTTTCCCGTGGCCGCATGTTGGTGAACGCGGACACAGGTCGAGTCGATCATGACAATGTCGCCATCGTAGGCCTTGAACACCGCTTCAAGAAGCCGATCCCATGCCCCGGTTTTGCGCCAGCGGACGAAGCGGTTGTAACAGGTCGTCGGCGGGCCATAGCGTTCCGGAACTTCCGCCCGAGGCGAGCCCATTCGAAACCGCCAGAGGTCACTGTCTTCACTTGTCGAGCGAAAGCACCCCTGTTGCGGTAAACCCCACAACACGCCTCTGCGCAATGACTGACACTAGCGCTTCCTATGGATCGAAGGCGGCAAACTGTGTCGATGAAATCGCAATTCATCGACAGATTTCGGCAACATCTCGTCGGCAGCGACATAACGGCAAGTAAGTTGAACCGGTGTCGCAGCACACCGCTGTGGCGCATCCGGGAGCGTCGATCCTTGTTTCGCCGACCTCATCGGGATATATAAAGACTTTGAGAGTTCTGCGGTCTAGCTAGGAAGATGACGATCGTTTCAGTGAAGGTTTTGTCGACTGTCAACGCCCCTTATGGGACGGCCCTGTCGGCTGAGCAACTGGCGTCCAAGATATCAGACCCTGCCAGCGCTCTTTCCTTCGATGCCTCTGCATTTTCCTTCTTTTCCGAGGTAGACGAGAAGCTTCAGGTCTCTTTCCTGGACGAGATGCACGTTGATCCGGCGATCGCCTCGGATTTAGCACGGAAGTTCTCGGCCCTTGCGGGCTATCCCCTTCCGTTGGCGCGGGCGGCGTAGTTGGACGACCTTCCAGCCAGCAAATGGGCTGACCTGTTTGATCAGGCTTGTCGCATCATCGATCAGGCGAACTCCTCACTCACATTGATTGACACCTGGACCTTTGGGGGCGGTACGGCCCTGATGCTTCAGATCGATCACCGTGAAAGCTTTGACGTCGATATCTTTCTCGACGATCCGCAGCTTCTGCCATAACTGAACCCGCGGACCCAGGGCTACGAGCTCGATATAGAGCCTGACGGCTATGAGACCGACGGATCGAGGACGCTGAAGATCGTCTTCGAGAATGTCGGCGAGATCGATTTCATTTGCGCGCCCAAACTGACCGCCAGTCCGACACTGAAAGCACAAGTGCGCGGTCGAGGGGTTCTGCTTGAGACTCCTGCGGAAATCATCGCAAAGAAGATCTACTATCGCGGCGCCGCGATGCAGCCACGTGATATGTTCGACATCGCCTGCGTTGTAAGGACCCATGGCCTGGAATATCTCAATGCGGCGCTCACGCCCTTCCGCGGTAAATGCGAGGCCGCTTTAAAAGTCGCTCGTCAAATGAATCCGCAGCTCGCGGAGACCATCATGGCGAAACTGCTGTACCGAGCTGGTTTTTCCGATATTCGGCGCCTGGCCCAATCGATGACGATCGAGGCCCTGGATTCCATCTGCACAGACGCAAAGACCTAACATGTGAACCCCCATTCCTTAACGCTACGAAGCTGCTCCCCGGCAGCCGTTCGCCCGCATCAATGACATCACCATCGGCTCAAGTGAAAATTCCCTACGCTCGGCCTCTCGCTTCAGAACGCGCAGGTAGCCGCCGGCCGAATTGATGTGCCCTGCCCTTTCGAGAATGCATGCCTCACGGCGGCGGCATTCTCCGCCCCCGGAATTCCGCAGGGCATCCTCATAGGCGCTCGGACTGAGCCCTAGCATCGATTGAACCACGACGGCGCCGACAAAAGGTCGCGCCAGCTCTCGACCACACCGTTCGGATCGTAATTGCGGATCTTCGGGCAGGCCTGCAGCACCGTACCCAAAGGAAGCGCCTCTATCGGCTCCTGGCGATTGTCGATCATCTTGCCGGTCGCCTGACGCCGACGCGTCGAGGACGGCATTCATGCCGCC
The DNA here is from genome assembly GCF_037026475.1 of Ensifer sp. MJa1. Lineage (NCBI taxonomy): Bacteria > Pseudomonadati > Pseudomonadota > Alphaproteobacteria > Hyphomicrobiales > Rhizobiaceae > Ensifer > Ensifer sp. MJa1. The sequence continues at coordinate 108,277 of NZ_JAKUMO010000007.1, forward strand.
GATCCGGGATTGGGTCAGGCGGCCGCCAAAAGGCGCGCCTCACATAGGCGGGGAACGTCGTTTCGTTCATCGTTATATTCTTGTTTTCTAAAGATATTTAAGATTCTAGGGGTGGTGTAAGAGCGCCACGCCGCGAAAGGCGGACGCGCGAGCGCGTTAGGAGCCTACTGTGAGTGACGGATCAGATTTCGAATTCGCAGACGAAGGCGAGCTCCTACAATCTAACCTGCATTCCGGGTCGGACGAGCGCGGTTAAGGCTCGCGCTGCCGCACGATCGTGAACGTCTGCTCGAAGTTCACACCGTCGCTTTCCGAAGCCCATGCAAGACCTACGCGACCGCAGCGTATTGATGGTCGGCGATCTTCGCAGAGAGGATCCATGCCGGCGCGAATTGCTGAAAGAGTACGTACCGCGACACAGCCGTCGATGCGCCGGAGCGCTTCCGCTCCTCGCGCGCCGTGGGGCCGCACTTCGGATTGACGCCGAAGCAATATCAATCGGGCGAGACCGATCATAGCAGTCGCATCTCGAAGATCGGCGATGGGAGCGTGCGCACCGCGCTCTACGAGGCGGCCAACGTCATCCTGACGCGACCGGTCAAAGGTTCCGATCTGAAGTGCTGGGCACTGGCGGTCGCCAGACGTGCGGGTCCCAAAAAGGCGCGTGACGCGCTGGCCCGCAAGCTGGCGGTGGTGTTGCATCGCATGCTCAGGGACGGAACCAATTTCATTCCTCGTAAGGTAGCGCCAGCCATGGCGGCTTGATGGGAGGAGACAACAAGACAAGTTTCGGGCGGGCACTACCATCAGCCCACCGGAGCAAAGTCCCTTCGCCGGGACGATGGAGCGGATAGGCCGCTGAAGCGCAAGCAGCACAACGGTGACTGCGCACCCTTAGATTGGCCAGCCGGTCCTCAGCAGACCCCATAGAGCAGCGGCAAAGCTCCAACTGCGGACAGAAGCAAGCACTCGGCGAGGGGATTAAGCTCAAAAGGGATTGACTCGGGAAGGCCCGTTACAGAAGACCTTCAAAGGTTATCGGGAACACGTCCAGAACATCCACAGGACATATGGAGTTCTTCTAATCCGGGTTAACTCGGAATAGCCACGAACGAATTGCAACCAACTTGTTGGAGTTGCCCGGCTTCCCTCCCGGCTGACAGCTGGACCTTGGCGGCGTCACCCTTGGGTGACCATGGCTCCTGATGGTTCAGGGCTGCAGCGGGTTCTCCTCGTCTCCCGAACTGGCTGTCGGATTCATTCACCTCTCCGGCGAGAGGCAAAGGTCGCCATTGGCCAGGCACTGGGTACGGTCGGCAAGAGCAGTTGCCTACTGGCGCGACGCTTGACGCCGCTTCTAATCCTTAGCCTTACTAACATCGTCAGGCTATGCATCCAGTTGAGGGCGACCACCCTAGGCAAAGACGGCGGTCCTCGGATGGTCACCGAAAACAAAAAATGGGCGGCAGATACCGCCCTTTTTGTAGCTATGCCGCCTTTGCACGCGTAGAAGTCTTGTTGATCGTGGTGACGGCTAAGTTGGTGAGCTTGTTGTTGGTCGCCTTTTCCTGGTCGAGGATTTCGCTCAAAAGCTTGTGTGCCTCATAGTGACCAAGGTCTTTTGCCCATTCACGAAGCGAGCCATAACGAGCGATCTCGTAATGCTCGACAGCCTGGCAAGCGGCCAGAAGACCGGCGTCAAGCGCCGTTCCTTGAGCTTCTTTCATCAGCCCATCGGCCTCTTTGATCAGGCCCTCGATGGCGTCGCACTTTTCGCCAGATGCCGTCTTTCCGATCGACTTGAATACCTGGTCCAACTTCTTGATCTGCTCTTTGGTTTCCGACAGATGATCCTCGGCCGCCTTTTTCAGGTCAGCGTTTTTCGCAGCGTTGGCCACCTTTGGAAGCGCCTTGGTGAGGGCGTTCTCTGCGAAATAGACATCCTGCAGTGTGTGCTCGAAAATATCAGACAGCGATTTCATAAAGATTTCTCCATTTGCGTATGAATGCAGAGGAGAAAGCGCCCAACGGCAGATTCGTTCCAGTTGGCAACGAAATACCGGCCTATCAATCGGGCACACCACTCAAAAATGGGTAGTATTTTTGCTATCGGGGGAGACGGTTTAAGCCCCCCAGCGCCCAGCGAGTACTCCCTCTAATCGAGGTATGCGTTCAGGACGACCTGGATATCACCAAACGATGCAATGATTCTAAGCAATTTTCTCGATTAGATCAGGCGGTAGATCGACATGAACGAGCCCACAAAGCATCTCGACCACCGCTTTGACCGTGTTGCGCGGGTGACGTCGAGGAACGTTGTCAGCATGCCGCCGCCCATGCGGTGTTCCGGCACGATCCGGACCCTCATGTCTTCCGGAAACTCCTCCTATGCTGCTTCTTTCGGGCGTCGCGCTCGCGCTGCAGCCGGCCATAGCCTCGGCGTCGCGAATGCTTTCCACGTCGAAATCGGAGATCCCGGTCGGATATCCGAAATCTAGGGCCACGCTCAAAGGTCGTGGTTTTGCGAGCACGCGGTCCCCAGAGAGGAATGGGGAGGCGGACATATGAACCTGTCCAACCTCCCTGCAGGCCCGCCGCCTGTGTCGCTCATTGTGACGCCGTCATCGGCTACCTCAAGGTGGAAGATGCCCACTCCGTGGTTAGGCACAGCGATTCCAGAAGCGGTGAGGGATTTCTGCGACACTCGCGCCGTTGGGTCGCGCTGAACCCATCTCGTCGCAAAGGCTTATCACCGGTCCCCGCCCGGCTCAAGGAGGAGAAGAATGACGGCAAGAGCAGCACTCAAGGCGGCCGACCTCCAGTCTTCAAGCAACTGGGAACCGGTCGAAGAAACGCCGCCCGGAGATCTAGCGTTTCTGATCACCTCTACCCCGTTTAGCTCAGCAGCGTCATTCGGGACTCGGTTCGCGAAGCAGTGCAAGGTGGGCAGCCTGCCGGACGTTTGCAGAGCGCACGGGAGCGCAATGGCGCCCTCATTGCCCGCTTCTTTTTCCTCATCGATCCCGACGGCTACAAGATCGAGGTCTTGCAACGTTACGGCCGCTACAAGTGACGGCCGGCTGCCTCACCGCAATCAATCAGAACAATAGCGATTATCGCGCCTATCTATTTCGCTTATAGGCTCGCGCGACTTAGTCTTCCCTGGAAGCATCAAGAATGATGCACAACAAGGGGAACGCAAATGAAGAGACAGATTGCAGCAGCTATGCTTGCCATCCTGGCATCAACCGCTTCGGCAGCACACGCCGCTGACAAGATCAAGATCGGCACTGAAGGCGCCTATCCGCCCTTCAACTTCATGGACCCTTCCGGAAAAATCGCAGGCTTCGACGTCGATATCGGTCTTGCGCTTTGCGAACGCATGAAAGTCGAATGCGAAGTGGTCGCTCAGGATTGGGACGGCATTATTCCCGGTCTGCTTGCCAAGAAATACGACCTGATCATCGCCTCGATGTTCATCACCGAAGAGCGCAAGAAGCAGGTCGCCTTCACCAATCCCTACTATCTGGCCGCCATGACCCATGCCGCACCGAAGGGCGCAGGGATAACGGTGTTCACCAATGAAGCGCTCAAGGGCAAGGTGATCGGTGCACAGTCCGGCACAACGCAGGCCGACTACATCACTGCCACCTATCCCGACGCCGAGATCAAGCTTTATCCGACCCAGGACGAGGCAAACCTCGACATGGTCAATGGCCGCCTCGACCTCCAGGTTGGAGACATGCTGCCGCTGCTTGACTGGGTGACGAAGAACGCGGATGGCAAAGGCTGCTGCGAACTGATCGGCGAGCCGATCACCGACAAGAAGTTCGTCGGCGAAGGCGTCGGCATCGCGGTGCGCCAGGAGGACAACGATCTGCGTGAGAAATTGAACAAGGCGCTCGAAGAAATCCGCGCCGACGGCACCTACAAGAAGATCAACGACAAGTACTTCACGATCGACGTCTACACGATGAAGTGAGACGCCCGCGCGTCGAGCTGGATCAACGTTTTGACGTGCTAGCATCGGCCGCGCCCGAGCGCGCGGTCGCTTTCTTGCATGGTGACCGTCCGTGAGCCTCACAACATTCGCAGTTGGCGGGCGAAGAGGCACGCGCTAGATCCTCTAGTCAGATTTTGAGGCGGTATCGGCAAGAAAACAGCGAGGCATCGGTAGGCAAATGTTCGATCTCAGCGGAAAGACGGCCTTGGTTACCGGCGGCGGTCGTGGGCTCGGCCTTGAAATGGCGAAAGCGCTTGCCAACGCCGGCGCCGCGGTCGTGATCAACGGTCGCAATCGCCAGGCGCTCGAGGCAGTCCGCGCGCAAAGCAGCGATACTGGCAGCGCGCTCCGTATTGCCCCGGGCGACGTTTCCACCGAAGCCGAGCAGATCGTCGCATCCGTCGTCGAGCAGACCGAGCAACTCGATATCCTGATCCACGCGGTCGGGGAACGCGACCGCCGCGGCACCGATGACATGGACCCTGTGGCCTTTGCCGCGCTTGTCCACACCGATCTCAATGCCGCCTATGGGATGGTCAAAGCAGCCCTTCCCCATCTCCGACGCTCATCCTCCGGGCGACTGATCTTTGTGACGTCTATCGCCGCCTTTGCTGCCCGCGCCGGCGATCCGGCCTATACGGCGGCCAAAGGCGGCCTTGACGCCCTCACGCGCTCGCTGGCGGTCGAACTCGGATCTGACACAATGACTGTCAACGCCATTGCACCCGGCTGGTTTGCGACCGAAACGAATGCTGCACTTGCAGCTGATCCTGCTCTCCAGGCGTTCGTTGATGTGCGGATCCCCTTGAAGCGTTGGGGCAGGCCGGAGGAAATCGCACCGGCCGCCGTGTTTCTGGCCTCGCCGGCTGCCAGTTTCGTCAACGGTATTACGCTCACCGTCGACGGTGGCATGACCGTGCAGATGTAATCGCATAAAGAAATCTCAGAGCCAGTCTGCCCTGGCCGGCAAACCCAAGGCGAGAAGGTCCGCCAGGCTTACGGCCGCCTTGTCCGCCGCGGGCCTGAGGCGCAGGCTGAACTCAGCATTCGGCAGCGCTGGCAGCGCGAGCGCCTGCGGCGCAAGCACTACGCCCTGCCCCATGAACCGAGCGGTCCGCGCTGTCACGGCAATGCCGCTGCGGACCGCTGCCCGCAAGCCCGAAAGACTGGGGCTCGTCGCGGCGATGCGGTAGGCGCGTCCCGTGTGGTCGAGGGCTGCAGTTGCCGCCGAACGAAAGCCACAGGGTGGATCGAGCACTGCGATCGGCAGTTCACCATCGACCGCGGCCGGCGTGTCGGCAGCTGCCAACCAGAGCATCGGCTCGCTCAGCACGGCAACCTCATCCGGCGGCGTTCCCTCCCGCATCACAATCAGCACATCGATTGCCCCCTGATCGTAGCCCGTGGTCAACTCCCGAGACCGCCCAACCCTCAAGTCCAGCCGCACGCGCGGATGGGTGCGTGCAAACAGGCGCAAGAGGTCTGGCAAATTGCTGTCGGCAAAGTCCTGGGTGCAGCCAAGCGCCAGACGGCCATCGGCCTTCGCACCTTTCAGGCTCAGCCAGGCGTCTCGGTTGACCTCGAGAATACGCCGCGCATGGACGACCAGTTCCTCTCCGGCCGGTGTCAGAACCCGCCCTCTTCCCGATGGCGCGAGAAGCGGTTCGCCAATGATCGCCTCGAGACGCTGCATCTGCGCCGTCACCGCCGAAGGCGTGCGACCGACCGTTACAGCCGCATGCGCAAGCGATCCGCCTTCGGCAAAAGCGAGAAAGGTGCGCAGGAGATCTGGATCGAAAGCTTCCATATATTCAATGTAATCGAATTATTAATATCAAACAATTCGATTTTACAGCACCTTTTGATGTGGCAGATTGACCTCAACAGGAAGACAAAAACACCCAAAAGGAGCGTTCACATGCCTATCATCAACGTCACGGTCAGCGGCAAAGCCGACGCAACCTTTTCCGCCCGGGTTGCCGCTGCAGTCAGTGAACTGACAGCCCAGCACCTGCGCAAGGATCCGACGATCACCGCCATTGTCGTCACCTATGTCGATCCTGCCCATTGGTTCGCCGGCGGCAAGTCTTTGGCAGAGCAGGACCTGAACAGCTTCTGGCTCGACATCAAGGTCGTCGACGGGACCAACACCAAGCCGGAAATGGCCGCCTACCTGGAAGCCATCTATGGCCGCTTCGAACAGCTTCTCGGCAGACTGCACTCGGAAAGCTACATCCTCGTTCACGAAGTTCCCGCAGCAGCCTATGGCTATGGGGGCAAGACACAGGAGTTCCGCTACATCAGCGGCAAACTCGAGCCCAGCGTCTAAGGGAGCTCGCCTTCCTCCGTCAGCACCGGCACAAAGCGTCTCTATGGCGCCGCCCCACGCCGGGGCGGCTTGCAAGTTGCACGCGCACTGAGAAGCACGAGGCGATCAAACGTCATCGAAAGCGTGCATCGCCACTTCGTTCTGACGCGGCTCGAGGAAACGGTCGGCGGGGCCTGTCAACTTCCAGCGCAGCATCCCGTTGCCGCGCGCGATCTCCACGGTCGCCCCCAAAGCCTGCGCCACCGTTCGCCCCAGCACGACGGCGCCAAAGCCGGAGCGTGGAAACCGTGGACCTCTGCCCCCGTCGAGCGCCCGCTCTTCCCAGATGATCGAGAAGCCACCCGTCGACGCCTGTTCGACGAGCGCCCACCGAACTGAAATCGCTCCCGCGCCACCCTTCAAAACACCGTTCCGCAAGGAATTCAGCGCCAGTTCGTGGATTGCCATGCCAAGATTCTCGATCGCCACCGGCGCAAGGGCCAGCGTGGGACCTGCAATCTGGCAGATATCGCCGGGATGAAAGGGGGCCATCTGCGTTTCGATCAGGCCACCGAGGTCAGCGCCCCGCCAATCGGCAGACGCAATCAGGTCATGGGAGGCCGCAAGCGCCCAGATGCGCTCCTCTATGCGCTTTTGAAACGTCGCCGCGGTCAAGGATTCGCTGCGGCTCTGCCGGATCATCGCGAGGATGATGGCATACTGGTTTCGGACCCGGTGATTGACTTCGCGCAGTAGCAGGCGAATTCGCCGTTCCTTCTCCTTGGCCGGAGTAATGTCGCGGGCGACCTTGGAAGCGCCAACAATCTTGCCCGCAGCGTTTCGGATGGGCGAGATCGTCAGCGAAATCGTGACATAGCTTCCGTCCTTGTGTTGCCGCACGGTCTCGAAGGGTTCGATGCGTTCACCTTGGCTGAGCCGGGCAAGCAACCTCACCTCTTCTTCATGCAGGTGCGGCGGGATGATGGTGAAAATCGACTGCCCCACCATATCCTCGGCGGTGTAACCGAAGAGGCGCTCCGCCGCCCCGTTCCAACTGCGCACCGTCCCATCCAGGCTCTTGCTGACGATGGCATCAAACGAGGATTCAACGATCGCGGCCAGGTGGGCCCGCAGCACATCCTCGGCGATCGCCTCCGTGTCGTACTTGCGTGACGGCATTGGTCTGCTTGCTCCGGCCAGGTCACCCCACAGAGATTTGTTTCTGCCTGACAAGCTACTACGTCCCGACGACGGAAAATGTTCCGTCCCTGGGCATAGCCGGGCGTAAAACCATCGGGCCGACGCAGAAGGTTGCGCGCCAATCCCGCACAAAACAAAGGAACCCAATCAGCAGCCACGTTCCGCCGTCATCAGGCCCAGATCACGCTCAATGGCGGGCACCACTGGCCTAATCTGAAGAAGAGGTATAGATTGCGTGGCCCGGTCCTTGGCCCAAGCGCCGACCACCGGAAACGACTGCAAGGACGGCCGGGCGAGAGAGCCCGGACCATCCGACGAAGTCCGCAAGGCCGAAGCTGGCTTCAGCGACGTCTTGCGCGAAACTGACAGGGTCAACTGGACGATGGGCCGAGCATCGCGGCCGCCAGGGAGTTTTCAATGCAGTGGGCAGTCAATGATCCCAATGGGCAGTGGAATTCAACCGAGCTCGAAATGCTTCAGCGGACCTTCGACAGGGTCTGCCTGTGGCAGAACATACCACCGAACAGCCTGCGTGCAGGACGATTGGTTCGCTACCTGTCCGATCAGCTTCGCGGCGGCATTTGCGACGAGGGCACCTTGTTTGAAAATGCAATGATGCTGGAGCGTTCGCGTTCGGAGGGGACATCCTTCCCGCGGCGCGGCGCACCGATGCGTGTGCTTAACTAACAACCGTCGATAAACCGGACCAGAACGTCCTAAAGCGCCGCGCGTCTTACCAGGCGCGCAACGCTTTTTGCGGCACTTTGAATGATTGCATGTTCCGTCGTTTGATCGGTGACGGTCGAAGGAAACAGGCGGCATGTGGTCGGGTGCCGCGTGCTGCGCGCACGCTAGGCTCTATCTGCCGATGATGTGTGGCAACCAGGCCGGTATTGGGCGAGATCGGAAACGGTTCGTCGCGGTATCGTCGCATACCGCGGCCCTCATTCGTCCGCCTTCAGCGCACGCGCGTTTGCGCGCGCACGATGTTGATCTGAAGTTCGTGGCTCGTGGCATACTTGCCGAGCACTTTGATCAGACGCTGCTCTTCGGCCTTGTGAACGCCGCTTCGCCGGCAATAATCCGCAACGTCCCAGACGTGCTTGGTGCGGGCGCTATCGACCGATCGAATATCCGTGTGTTTCATTCTGCACCTCCCCTTGCCGTAAGCGTTAAGTCCCAAGAGCCGCATGCCCAAAAAATGTTGGTTTCTGATAACGTCGGGGGTCGGGTCCGGTTCCATCCTTTCGGGAGACCCAATCGCCCGGAGCAAATCAACCGCAATCCCCGGCGACGATCATCATCGACGGCCAAAGACAGTCCATTTGCGATACCGGCACTCAATCCGCCACCGAACCGGCCTGCCGCTCAGTGCCTGCCAAAAACCGAGCGGTGCAGCGCCCGCATGCGTCGCGCGGCTCGCCACCCGGTGGCGATCAACCGGTCGGCCGGCGGTGCGACGGGCAATTGCGGCCCCTCGATCAGGTCCACGAGCATCTCCGGTGTCACCTCGCTGGTGATCACGATCCGCGAGAGCGCAAAGAGGTTCTCTGTTTCGTCACTGAGTGCATGGCGTACGCGGCAGGCTGCCAGATATCCGGCATCCTCGGCGATCCGGCGGGTCGTGCGGGACGCATAACCGTGCGGATAGGCAAAGGTCGTGACCGCACGACCCAGACCGTCTTCCAGCCTCTTCTTGCTGTCGCCAAGCTCATGTGTCGCGTTCGCCCACGACAGTGTGTCGAGCTCTGGGTGACTGACCGAATGCGCACCGATGTCCACGCCCGCCTGCTGCAGGTCGCGCAATGCGGCCCAGTCGAGCATCGGCCGATCGCCCTCGCCAAGATCGGCTAGCCACCGGGCAGTCGCCCCGACAAGGCCGGAGACGACATAAAGGGTCGGGCTCACACCGCGAGCGGCCAGCACCGGCATGGCGCCATCGGCGAAGTCACGAAGGCCATCGTCGAAGGTGATGACGCATGTGCGTGGTGGTACCCGCTGCCCGCTGCGGCGCAGGAAAGCCAGATCGCCAGCCGTGATCGAGCGGTAACCGCGCTCGGAGAGTATCTGGAGATGCGCGTCCAGTTCCCTCTGCGTGACCAACCAGCGCCTGTAGTCTGGAGCGCAATCCGCGCCGACGCTATGATAGACCAGAATGGGGATCGATTGCATGGTCAGACCTCTCCCTCGGCATGACGCCTTGCAGCAAGACCGCCTTGCGGCCGGTCATCGCGCCGGCGTTTGGCCAGACTGCGCAAGTAACCCGGCACGCCCGCAAGGATGCCCAGGCGCTCCATCCAGATGAGCCGGCGCGGATAATCGGAAGGAAGCCGCGCGGTCTTCTCGGATGTTGGCCCGGCCATGTGCAAAATGCCGGCGGGAAACGCCGCGGCGAGTTGCAAGGCCCGGCGTGGCTCGTCGACAACAATTTTCGTCAGATAGGCGCCAAGGCCCATGCCATAACAATAGGCTTGGCGGCGCATGCCCTCTTCGCCACGACGGTGATAGTGCCAGATGATGCCCTCGGGCTGATAGACCAGCCGGTAGCCACCGGCAACAATCGCAAAGAATGCGGCAAGATCGTCGCCGCCGCGCGCCAGTGTTCCCGCACCCAATGCCGAGTCGAAACCGCCGACCCGCCGCAGGGCGCTGGCGCGAAACGCCATGTTGGCCCCGGAGCCGAACTGGCCGGCCGTGAAGGGAAAGAGCACGCTCTTTGGCCGATTGGCGTTGAGATCGTAGACCCGGCGCTGCAGCCCCTTGCCGAAACCGCCATGTCGCTCCGTCCAGACCTGCGCCCGTGTTTCCAGTTCTGCCGGCAGGATCAGGCCGGTGACACAGCCGACCGCGCTGTCCTCCTCCATCGGCGCTGCCATCGCAGCGACCCAATGCCGATCGAGCACGACGTCGTCATCGGTGAAGAGGACGATATCGCTCGAGACATGACGCAGGCCCGTGTTGTGGGCCCGGCCCAGGCCAGGCGTTGGCTCAAACGCGTATTTGACACGGCCGCGATACTGCGTCGAAATCAGCTCGGCCGTCTCGGTCGTGGCCGGCGCATTGTCGACGACGACGACCTCATCCGGCACACGTGTCTGATCGAAAAGCGAAGTCAGGCAGCGGTTCAGACTGTCGGCTCGATCGCGCGTGGCGATCACCACCGCGACCGTCTCCTTCGGGCCTTCCCGAACCGCCGTCACCGGCGGCAACGACCGGAGAGATGCGATCTTGGCGAGCAAATCCGCCGGGTCGACCACCGGTCCGGCATGTTCGAGTTCGACGATCGCGAGTGGCCGCACCCCGGAGCGCACGAGGCAGAACAGGCTGCCATAGGAAACGTCGCCCGGCCGGGTGAGGTCGATGGGCGGAACCGGCTTTGCCTGATCGAGACTGACGATCTTGATGGGGCGGAATGCAGGCGGGCTCCTGGAGAACTTCGCCGCGACATAGCTTGTCACGGTGTAGGCGAGACCGGCGACAATCGCGCCTGCGCGCATCGGGCCACCAACATCCATCCGGATTACCATGTCGAGCAGGCCGCGGGCGACGCCTACCGGCAGCGTCCGGGCCACATAGGCCCGCTCGGATCCCAGCTTGTTGGTCGCGCCGATGGCCTTGACCACGGCATTCTTGGAGCGACCTTCCGCGCGGCAGCGCCGGCGGAAATAGTCCCACCGCGTCCGCTCGGGTGTCACCTGATGGTGCACCATTGCCTCCGGATCATAGAGGATTATCGAATCCGGATAGCGCTGGCGCGCGCGGATGCACCATTCTGTCTCTTCGCAGCCGGCTGCGTCCTGGCCACTACGGCCCATACCTTCGCGAAAACCGCCCACGGCGTCGAAGACAGACCGCCTGAAGGACATGTTGCAGCCAATCGGATTGCGGACCGGACCCAGCGTCTCAGGCATGCCCCGATAGCTGCAGCCGACGACCCATTGGAATTCTTCCGGGAACCACCGTGGACGCCCACCCTGCCAGAGCGGCAGCACCTTGCCGCCAACCCCGATGACCCTTGGATCGGCATAGTGGCTCGCCAACCGCGCAAGCCAGTCGGGCTCGGCAACGGCGTCATCATCCAGAAAGGCGATGACATCCGCCGATTTTGCGGCGCGCACGCCTGTATTGCGCGCGCCGGACAGGCCCTGTGCCGCGTCATTGGCAATCACATCGGCTCCTGGAAAGGAAGCCTGAATTGCGCGCAGCAGGCCCTCGTTGTGATCGATGACGACGACGACCCGATCGGGGCGCCGCGTCTGGTTCAGGACGGATCCGATAGCCGCACCAAGCTGCTGGCGGCGCTCATCGGAATAAGCGCAGATAACAACCGCAATCGAAGACATGACGGGCCTCAACCCATCCGCTGGGGTCGGTTCCTCACGATCGCAGGTGCAGGACCACCGCGCCAACTCATGCCAAGACGCGTGATTGTCTTGAGCACGCGCCATCCATCGGGGAAAGTGCGAAGATTGCTGACACCGTGGATGCGAGCATACTCGCGGCTTGGCAGTTCGGCGATGGTCAGGCCGGCCTGAAGGGCACGGACGTTCATCTGCGTCTCGATCTCGAAGCCCGTGGCGGACTCGACCCTCAGATGCGGCAGCACATCGCGCCAGAAGGCGTTGTAGCCGTAGCAAAGGTCGCTGTAGCGGCCGCCGAAACGAAGGCGAACCAGTTGCAGCAGTCCCCAGTTCCCGAGGCGTCGATACCATTCCATGTCATGCGTATCGCCGCCTTGCAGGAAGCGCGAGCCCTTCACGAAATCTGCGCCCGCAAGCAGTGCGCCGACAAATCCGGCCATTTCAGCAGGGTCGGCCGAGCCGTCGGCATCGAGGGTCACGAGGATATCGCCACGTGCCGCCGCAAATCCGACGGCCAGCGCAGCCCCTTTCCCGAGACGGGGCTGTTCGATGACGACAATATCCGGCATGAGCTCTCGTGCGATCGCAACCGTCCCATCGGATGAATTTCCATCGACGAGGACGACTTCGTCGACCCAGGCAGGAATGCGCGGCAGGACGTGTGGCAGGTTCTTGGCCTCGTTCACCGTCGGCACGATAACACTAACACGCGGAACGGAAATTGCTCGGCCCATGGCGGCCGGGCGGAGCGCAGCTCTTAATGGATTCTGAAATTGTTCACCCATCTTACTCAAATTCCTCCAGCCTTATAAAAAATGAAAACAAAAAAACTTCCGGCCCCGGTCATGTTTCTGACCTTGGAAGAGAAAAGCCTGTATTACTTGTACATATTCAGTTTTATTACAATATTCTAACTTTGTAAACTACCGCGTCTTTTCCTTGAAAATCATCATCTTAGAGAATAATCGCATATTTATGCTGAGTCAGCGGAAGTTATTCTCCTAATGACGATTTTATGACATGTATAGCTTGACGTATAATTCACACAATTCGGGAGACCCCGTAAAATCCTCGGTAATAAATTCTTAAGAATCCGTCGATTTTCTATCGGATCTATCTTGCCATCCGTCATTTTTTATTGGAAATTCGCGCAATCGTCCTCTTTTATAACGGTCGCCTGCGCTCTATATATGAGCAGCATCTTAATTAAAAATGTTTTGCCACAACGCAAGGCAGCAAGCGCTCACGACGCCGGGAAGCCTGCAAAGTACCATTATATAAGTGTGCCCTCAAACGACCCTTGCGCAAAGCCTTAAATAGCGCCGAACCAGAAATGAGCAGAACAATTGTCCGCCGTGCGCGACAATAGTCCTGCCGTTTCACAGTCCCGGATAATGGGCTAACCTTTTGAAATCACACAATTTCGAAGAGAGGAGCGCCGCGCGATCATCCCTGAAGTTGCGAGATTGATAGCATGCGGCGAGGGAATCGCGTATTCTCCCCGCCAAGGCCTGGCTCGATCAGGTCACGATGACTTCAAGGGCAAGCGAGGCCGATGCAGCCGGAAGAACAGATCGCAAAGGCGCCGTCTACGGACCCAGTGAAGCGTTGGGCGGACTTGATGGCAGAGTGGGATACTCTCACTGCGGAACTTGGTGAAGCTCGCCGCGCCATTGAACAATCGCCTGCACCGGACGCCGCGTTGGTGGAAACCGAGGCTGCGCTCATCGCAAGGTCACGCTTGCTCAAGGACGAGATCGACGTGGTTTTGGCGGAAGCCGCCAGCCAGCGTCAGCCCGTCAATGGCCCCCTCATCGTCGGCACATTGATTACGCCGAACAAGGGCAAACGCTAGAAGACACGCAGCCCGTGACCGAGAATGATCGCGCGTCAGTCTATCGACCTCAGCCAAGAAACCGTCTGAGGCCGGTGCGCAGGTCGGTCTGGCACTGATAGCCGAGTATCGAGTGAAGTGCCTGTGCGGATCCCTTAGATCGCCTCACTTCCCCGAGCAGGCCATCAACGTGTTCGATGCTGCAACTGGAGTTGGCCTCCTCGATCATGATTTTCGCCAGGTCATTGATCGTCGTCTCGACGCCGCTACAGACGTTGACGACCGTGGCGCCCTCCCTGTTGCCGCTCACCGCACGGATCAAAGCCTCGACCACATCGTCGACATAGACAAAGTCGCGGGTCTGCTCGCCGTCACCATAGATCGTGATGTTCTCGTTGTTTTTCAGACGCTGGGCGAATTTGGTGATCACACCGGAATAGGGCGAGGATGGGTCCTGTCCCGGCCCGAACACATTAAAGAAGCGAAGTCCGGTGGTGGAGAGGCCATAGACCTCGAAGGCGGCGCGCGCATGCAGTTCACAGGAGAGTTTGTCGGCGCCATAGGGCGACAGCGGGACACAGCGGCCGCTCTCCGATAGCGGCAGATCCTGGCTTGCCCCGTAAACGGCGGCTGACGAGGCATAAACAAGCGGGAGCGCTCGCCCGGAGCTAGCGAGCGCCTCAACGATCATCAGGAAGCCGGTTATGTTGATCTGATGGGAAGACGTCAGTTGCCGATTGCAGCGTTCCACGGAGGCGACTGCCGCCAGGTGAATACAGGCGTCGACATCGGACAGCGCTCTGCGAACGGCATCCCGATCGAGTATGGACCCTTCGATGAAGGTGGCGGTGCCAGGAATGTTGCCGAGCTTGCCGGAGCTCAAATCGTCGAGAACGACGACGTCATGGCCGAGCTGCAACAACCGCTTCGCGACATGCGCGCCGATGAAACCTGCTCCACCGGTAACCAGGATCCTCTTCAAGTCGCTCTCCCTGTTGCTAGGTGACTTCGATGAATGGCATCAGAACAAATCGGCGACGGGCAACGGGCTGCAGTACCGTCCCGGAATGAAAGCTGATCGCGCCTTGCGACAAGAATGTGCCGTCGCCCCCGCACCAATCCTCCATTTTCGTGCCCGTGCCGTCAAGGCTCGGCAGCCTGCCGGATTCTTGCCCGCTGGTGTCCGTTCAGGAGCGCCACTCCTATGCGTCGTCGGCGGCCTGCTTGAGGTCTGCGAGCAGCGCAACTGGCGCCCAGGCCCTAGCCTTCGAGACGGCTGCCCCTTTGATCAACGTGCAAAGCCGTTTGTTCACGGGGGCCTTTCGGCCAAGCCTTGCGGCAAGAGCGACCACTTCGCCATTGATCCAATCGACTTCGGTGACCCGTCCGGCATCAAGGTCATCCGCCATCGAGGAGCGCGCAGTGGCGTCAATCTTCAGCATGTTGGCAGCGATGACCTTAAACAGGATATCCGGCAGACCAAGCACAGGCGGCAACCAGCGTGTCGGAAGCGGGGTGAGCCGTGCCGGTCGAATGCGCCCCTCTGCGGCCAGGAGAGCGAGCGCCTCGCGCTGGGCCAGGGCCAGGCATAGACGGAAATCCCTCGTCGCAAGCTGTTCGCGCAAGGGCAGTCCGGAAAGCGCATTGACCGCGTTGTTGAGATTCATGAGCAGTTTTGCCCATTGCACCGCTTCGATATCGCTCGAGAGGTCGAGCCCCAATCCCGCAGCCTTGAACAATCGCTGGGCCGCGACCAACACCGGGTCGTCCTCGACAGCGATAATCCCTTCCGTCGCGCGATGCAGATGGGCGGGTCCGGGCGATGTCACATTGAAGGGGACCATCCCCCTCAGGATATTTGCCGACGGCAGTAACTCCTGCAGGGTGGCGCCGTTCCGGATACCGTTCTGGAGGCTGAGAACGGGCGTGCCCGCGCGCAGCACCGAGGAAAGCGCTTGGGCAGCCTCGGCCGTCTGCCCTGACTTGACCGTCAACAGGATCAGGTCGCAATCCGCCAGACTAGAAACCGTTTGGGAATACTCAATCCGTTCAGGCGGGATGTGATCATCGCGGCCATCGAGGTCGGTCAAACGCAATCCGTCGCGCTGCCACGGGGCGCCGCGCGTGGCCCTTCCCACGAAGGTCACCTCGGCACCGCCCGACAAGAGGCACCCGCCGACAAAGCCACCGATGGCGCCGGCTCCAAATACCCCGATCCTCATGACATCCGCGCCCGCATCCCATGAGACTATAGGCTGGAACTGGTGCATTCCAGCCATCATCGTGGAGGCGACGCGCGCCCCGCCGTGGCTGCCCTCGCGATGGCGAGGCCAAATCCGCCGCCTTTCCCCCATCGATATCGTGAATTAAATATTACCATTTGCTTACGAAGCCAATGATGATACAAGTTCAGCATTATCTGATGCCAGTTGTCGACGGAAGTTTTAGGCCGCCAGCCGCAATTCGCGGACTGAGGCACTCGATCGATTTTTCGAAATAAGCCATTGTTAATACGAGATTGCCGAGGCTTCTCCCGATGCCTGAAATCCGCCCGCTGCAGGCCAACGATCTGCCCGCCATCGCCGCCATGTTCCAGCGCGAATTGCGCAAGCGGCGCACGCCCGCACCGCCACCTCTGGCAGGCTATCTCAAACGCCTTTATCTCGACGCGACCGACGGCGACTGCGGATCGCCATCACTGGTGCATGTTGCCGACAACGGCAGTGTCTCGGGATTTGTCGGCGTCACGTCCATGCCCATGCGCTTTGCCGGCAACAGTGTGAATGCTTCGATCTGCGGCTCGCTGATGGTGGACGCGGCACAGCGCAGTGATCTTGCGGGCGCCAGGCTGCTGAAGGCTTTCCTTGCCGGCCCGCAGGATCTCTCTTTCAGTGAGACGGCAAGCGAGGAAACGGCGAGCATGTGGACAACACTCCGCGGTTCGATCCTGCCCCAGTACAGCCTTGACTGGGTCAAGATCATCAAGCCTGCGAGCTTTGCCGTTGCCGGTGCCAAGGCAAGAATACCGATGGTGCAGCTGGCCGGTCCGCTTGCCCGCCTGGCGGACGCGGGCCTCGGGCGATGGAGACGGGGCGAGTTCTCGCGCTGGTTCGGGGCTGGTGATTCTGCCGCACTGCTTGCGCGCTACAGGCTGACGAATGTTGACCAGGAAGGGTTCTCAAAGCTGGTCGACAACTTCACGTCAAAGTTCGTCGTCCACCCTGCCTGGAACGAGGCATTGCTCCTGCGCGTCATGTCGGACGCCGCGAGCAAGCAGGATTTCGGCGAGACGGTACGATGCACCGTTTCGGCCCGAAGCGGCCCCACGATCGGCGCCTTCATGTATTTCGGGCGCGCCGGTGGTATCGGCCATGTTCTGCAGGTTCTGGCTTTGCCCGGACAAGCCGGAACGGTCATCGATTGCCTGATCGCCCACGCGGCCGCAGCGGGGCTTGCCGGTGTCAGGGGACGGACCCAACCGGCACTGCTTGAAGCGATGCTTGGCCGGCGGATCTTCTTTTTCAACGTCAACTCGACCGTGGTGCATGCGCGCGACCCGGAACTCGTCCGCCAGTTCCAGGCCGGAAACGGCTTCTTCAATGGACTTGTCGGTGAACATTGGAGCCGCATATTCGGCGATCGGTTCGACTGAGGGCTTCCTCAAGCCTGAAACAGGCGCGCGATCAAGGCGCCGCATTTGCCTATTCCTCCGATCGCTCCTGGCTTCTGCCGTCTTCCAGCCATTCCTAGAGCGCCGTGCGTTCATGGGAACGCTTAAAGGACGCTCTAGGACTTTGATTCTAGAGCATCTTTCTTCCCTGACGTGATTCCAGTTGAAGGCAGGAGCTCTAGAAGGCGTAGGAAAGAACGTCGCCGGCCTGACTGCTCATCGGTCCGTACCGGCAGGCGCTCTGCATCGATTTCGACGCGCAATAGCGATTGACGGCGCGCGTCGTGGCACCGGTGAGGACACCGTTTATTGGGCCCGTATAGAAGCCGATCTCCTTAAGGCGATGCTGGGCGAGATAGATGTAGGCGTTCTGATGCGTGGTGCGCATCATGCGAATGAGCGACTGGCGGGACTCCATCGAGAGCTCAGGCATACGGTCAACGATCGACTGATAGTTGCGCCTGGAATTGGCCGCAGAGAACAACATTTCCTCGACCAGCAGGTCACCGCGCGACAGCCGAGGGGAGACCTCGATGAACAGCTCCTGGGCGCGATCCATATCGGCATTGAAATAGGTCGACCGCCCAAAGCGGCGACCGTCGCGATAGTAACTGATCAGATGGCGAGTAGCTGCAATGTTGCCATTAGCTGAGGCCTGCTCGAGCAGCGCTGCCGCCCCTTTGGGGTTGCGCTTCGTGCCCATGCCGTAGAGCATGGCGTCTGCAAGGGCAACGACTGCGTCGTCCAGCCCCTTGGCTTCGGCTTCCCGCAGCGCTGCAACGCCGTCGGCCGGCCGGCCGACACTGCGCAACTGGCTTTCTGAAAGGGTGGTTCCAAGGATGAGCAAGCCATAGGGGTCGCCGGCTTCGGCCGCCTGCCTGTAGTATCCGACCGCACGCCGGCCATTGCTGGGCAACAACTTCCTGTCGCGGTACAGATCGCCGAGCCGGATCAAGCCCTGGGTCCAACCGAGCGACGCGGCCTCGTCATACTGCTTGATCGCCGCCGAAACATCGGGCTTACCGGCGTCACCACGGGTCAAGAGGTCGCCCATGACGACATAGGCTTCGCCCTCACCGCTTTCCGTGGCCTTTTTCACCATGGCACGGCCAGTCTCCACGTCCTGTGTGGTGCCATGCCCGCGCGCGATCATGGCGCCTGCACGAACAGCGCCGATGGCACTGCCCTTTTCCGCTGCCTGCCGATAATAGTCGAGCGCCTTCGGCAGATCGACAGCGACTGTGTTGCCATCGCTGTAAAAGTCGCCAAGGCGCACCAGTGCTTCCGTTTCGTCAAGGCCTGCGGCACGCTCGTAGGCGGCAACGGCGCCGACACCGTCGACATTGCCCGATTGCGGTTCTCGCAGGAGATCGCCGAGGCTGATCAGCGCGGCCGCATTGCCGCTGTCGGCAATCCGCCGGACGATGCTGCGCCCGGCCTCCACGTCGCGCGGCGTGCCAAGGCCATGCGCTGTCATTTCGCCGAGCCGCACCATGGCATGGCTGGCACCGGCATCAGCGGCGCGCTGATAGTAGCCGAGCGCCTCTTCCGGGTTTGACGCAACGGGTGCCGAGATTGCGCCGCTGAACGCGTCGCCGAGGAACGTCAATGCCTCCGGGTCACCTGTATCAGCGATCGACTTGATCGTGGCCAGCCCACCTTCGACATCCTGCTGCGTCCCGCGCCCGCGAAAGGTCAATTGGGCGGCACGCAACCGCCCCAGCGGCACCCCTGCCTCGGCTGCCTTGTCGTAGAATTCGAAGGCTCTCACATAGTCAGGCTTGCGACCGCGCCCGCTGCCGACGAGGTCCCCCAGCAGCAACAGCGCGTCGGTTCTCCCAAGCGCTGCAGCTTTCGCATAGGCCGCTTCTGCACCGTCGATATCGAGGGGGCCCGCGTCGCCCCCGCTCAACAGATCGCCGAGAGAGACAAGGGCATAAACGTTTCCCTTGTCGGCGAGAGAACGCACGGCGGCCCGGCCGGCTTCTACATCCTTTGCGGTCCCCTCTCCGCGCGCCAGCATCTCGCCGCTGCGCAGAAGGCCGGTCGTGTTTCCGACAGCCCCGGCACGCTGGTAATAGTCGTAGGCGCGGGGAAGATCGAGCGGGACTATCCCTGAATCGGCGTGGCTGTAGAGGCCGCCAAGCACGGCTAGAGCGTCACCGTCACCGCTGGATGCCACTTCTTCGATCAGCGACAGCCCACCCTCGACATCCAGTTTGGTGCCCTCCCCATTGAGGCGCATCACCCCGACACGCACCTTGCCGGTGGCGCTGCCGGCATCGGCCGCCTGGCGGTAGAAATCGAGCGCCTTGGCAAGGTCACGATGGGCATTGCCGGCATCGCTGTAGAGGTCTCCAAGCCGCAGCAGCGCGTCGGCATTCACGGCGCGCTTGGGTACCGCGGCATTGCTGGAAACCGTGGGTCTTCCAGACTTTGATGTGGCCTCAGCGCACCATGCCGTACCCGTCAGGACCAGAACGGCCACCGATATCACCAGATGACTTTTCCACCACAACGCCAACGCCCTTGTCCCATGCCTGTTCAATGCTGGACGCCCTCGCCCGGCATCAATGCCGTCAAATCCCCAACTTCCACCGCTTTCAGATAGTACTCGGCCGCTTTCGCGCCGTCCGCAGGCACACCCTTGCCGTCGCGATAAAGATCCCCCAACCGAAGCAGCGCGTCAGCTCTGCCGAGCTTCGCAGCGCTCTCATAGGCCGCCACGGCGGCCTGGCCATCCACCGGCCCGGCAACACCCGAAAGGTGAAGATCGCCCAGCACCACATAGGCATAGGGGTCACCGGCGACGCCCACCTGCTTGACCATCGCGAGCCCGGCGCCGATATCCTGGGGCGTTCCTTCGCCGCGGGCCGTCATCTCGCCCTGCCGCAGCTTGCCCGTCTCGTCGCCAGCAAGTCCGGCCCTGCGGTAGTAGTCGAATGCCTTGCCAAGGTCTGCAGGCGTCAATGCGCCGATACGATAGATGTCGCCGATGCGGACCAGTGCGTCCGGTCGACCGAAGGCTGCAGCCCGCTCATAAGCCCGCACGGCCTCCGCTATATTGGCGCTGCCGGTCGAGCCATCAGCCAAGAGCTCTCCCAGCGACACAAGCGCAACGCTATCGCCGGTGTCTGCGGCCTCGCGTACCAGCGCGAGACCGGCGGCAGCATCCTTGGCCGTCCCTTCACCACGGACCATCATCTCGCCGGCACGCACCTTGCCTTCCAGGTTCCCGATGCCTGCAGATCTGTTGTAGTAGCCGTAGGCGCGGACGGGATCGGCCGGTAGTATGCCACCGACGCCGCGTTTGTAGAGCCTGCCCAAAAGATTGAGCGCATGGGTGTCGCCATCGTCGCCAAGCGCATTCATTTGAGCGAGCCCGGCGTCAACGTCGCGTTTGGTGCCCTGTCCCAATAGGGTCATCTCGCCGACACGCAGCTTGCCGGCTATGTTCCCGGCCTTCGACGCCCTGACATAATAGGCATAGGCCTTGGCCAAGTCAGGCTTCACCGAAGGGCTACGGCTGTAGAGATCGCCAAGACGGTTCAACGCATCGGAATGGCCAAGCGACGCCGCCTTCTCATACGAGGCGACCGTGGCAGGCAGATCGACCGGCGCCACCGTCACATCACTCAGCAAATCGCCAAGCGCAATCAGTGCAAACGCGTCGCCGTGATTGGCAAGATCCGTCAGCATGGCCCGGCCGGCCTCATAGGACTGGTTGACGCCGCGCCCGCGCGCGAGCATTTCTCCGGTGCGCAAAATGCCGGTCTCATCGCCGCTGTCGGCCGCACGGCGGAAATAGCCAAACGCCTTGACAAGATCGACCGCGAT
Organism: Ensifer sp. MJa1; assembly: GCF_037026475.1. Classification (NCBI taxonomy): domain Bacteria; kingdom Pseudomonadati; phylum Pseudomonadota; class Alphaproteobacteria; order Hyphomicrobiales; family Rhizobiaceae; genus Ensifer; species Ensifer sp. MJa1. The sequence goes on from NZ_JAKUMO010000007.1 coordinate 129,490, forward strand.
GACGCCGCCTTCCGAGCGACTATAGAGGGAGCCAAGCAGGACGAGGCCTGCGGGGTTGCGCGTACGCGCCACCACTTCCTCGATCATCGCCACCCCGCCATCGACGTCCTTTGCTACCCCTTGGCCCAAGGCGGTCATTTCGCCGATCCGCAGCTTTGCCGGCTCATAGCCCAGTCCCGCCGCCTTCCGGTAGAGATCCAACGCCTTGACCGAGTCCAGGGCGACTGTGCCTTGGCTGATCGGCCGGTAAAGGTCTCCGAGCAGCACCAGCGCTTCCGGGTTGCCCGATCGGGCCAAGGACTCGATTATTGCGAGCCCCTTGTTGACATCACGTGCGACACCCCGTCCGCGCGCCAGCATTTCGCCGACACGCAGCTTGCCATCCTCGCTTCCGACCTTTGCAGCCTGTTCATAAAAGTGAAAGGCGCGTTTCTGATCGGCAGCGACGACCCTGCCCTCGCTGTAGAGATTTCCAAGCCGCAGCAGCGCTTCCGCACTGCCCATGGCGGCAGCTTCCAGATAGAGTTTCGACGCGGCGAAGGGATCCGCCGGAGCGCCCTTGGCCAGGCCGATCAGGTCAGCGGGCGCGATGATCGCATAGACAGCCTCCGGTTGGCCCGGATTACGCAGCCCACGGTAGTAGGTAAGGGCGGCATCAGCCGCCGCGACGGTCGTCTTCCCGTCTCGATAAAGGTCGCCGAGCGCGATGTAGGATCCGGCGAGCGCCTTCACGAAACCATCAGGCTTTTTCAGTTGCCCGATATCCCGTTTCTGGAAGACCAGCGACTGCGTCGCGAAACTCCCTTCATCGGGACTGGCCTTCGCCACCATTCCCGATGTCAATGCGCTGGCAATACACAACCAACCGATACGCATGGCCCAAAACTCCCGACAGCGCGCGGGTTGCAATTAAGAAAATGTAACTCAGCTAATATGAAACAAGCACTTCACCTTTCCGGCAAGCAGATTCTGAACTTTTTGCGTGCACTGCGACTGCTTTTGTCTGTCGCGCCCACCGGCCGGAACCATTCCTTCTAATTCACCCACTCTCCCATCCTGATGCCCGCATCATCTGGAGCAAAAACGCTGGCGTCCGACGTCGCCCGCACCAGTCGGAACCGGGGCGACGCGCGCAACGCGTTCTCGATCGCACTGAGCGAACCTTTCGGCATAATGCTCAAATCGTCGATGTAAGCCTTCTGGCTTCGCGTGATAATGATGAAGGTCGTACCGGGCGGCCTCCCCCGCATCCAGCGGGACAGTTCCGCCGCAGGGTCGGCAAGCACCGCTGTGATGGACTGACTGCTCTCCGTCGAGATCGGCACATAGATGAAGCGCTCGTAATTCATGAATTGCTCGGGGTAATTTGGCGCCCCTTCGATCAGCATCGAACCGATCGGCGCATTCGCGTAGAGCCATTGCGAGACTTCGACCTCGCCGCGCGTGAAGCTGTACTGTCGGTCCTTGCCATTGTTGGCAAGGACGAACGCAACCGAGAGCAATGTCCCAAGACACCCAAGAGTGTATCTGGCAATCGCATCGCGTTGCCGGTCCGGCGAAGGGAAGAAGAGCGCCGCAGCGAAGAATGCCAGGAACGGCAGAGCAAACAAGTAGACGCGAAAGGCGATCTCACCACCATAGGACGTCGCCACCAGCAGGAACCCCGGCGCAAGCGTCAAGACCACGGCCGGACCGTCGCGGTAGCCGGCGATCAGCCGCCGCAACCCGCCAAGCAGGGCAGCGAGTGCGATCACACCGGTCAGCGTGCGAGATGCCCACGATACCACCACCTGTCCGGGGCTGACGATCGACGTGTCGACCAGGCGCTCGCTGATCTCGGTGGAAGTGTCGCCGAAACGTTGAACCAGCTCGGGCAGGACCAGAGCCAGATAACCGTCGGCGTAGAACATCAGCCAGGCAATCTCGACCAACAGGGCAAACAGCAGATAGCCGACACTGAGTTGCCCCAGGAACCACAGGCCGCCGAGCGCCACCAGCACGACCATCGGCGTCAAGGGATGGGTGGTCACGATCGCGACAATCAGCAGCATTGCCGCGATTGAGGCTGCCACACGCACCGACGGCGCGAAGGAGGTCGGCGGCAGTCCGCGCGACGCAAAGGCGAAGTAGCGACCGAAAACCCCGGCTGCTCCTTGACTGCCAGGATCGGCCCAGGCGTGCTCCATGCGAAGCGGACCGACACAAAGCGCAATGAGCATCAGGTAGAACAGGAGCGCCACGCCCTGCGGCGAGAAATAGTCTTGTCCAATCCAGTTCCCGACCGCAAAGAACCAGACAGAACCCCAGATAAGGCGCGGGTCCACTGTGAAGCGGCGAAAAATCTGTGGAAGCACGAGAATATAGAGCAGGTTGAGGACCAGCGGGGAAAACCGCACGATATTGGCCAGTTCGATGGGCGTGATGTCGAACAACGAGGCAACCGCAGCGCTGACGACAAACAGACCGGGCCAGTTCCTGTAGGCGGCGAGGAACGGGGCCGTGGGATCAATCTGCCCATACCGTTGCACATAGTCGACGACGCCGACATGTTTCCACGCCCAGGCGTAGCGCAGCGCGTCGTAAACGATCGCCGGCGTTCCGTGCAGCAGCAAAACCAGCATCGCTATCTGCAACAGCGGGATGCGGGTCTCTCGAACGCCGGACGCCAAGCTCAAAGCGAAACCCATGCCGACGGCCGCATAGGCCATCCAGATCGTGGCCGGCAGGACCGAAAACAGCCCGTAATCGTCCACCCCAGCCGGATCGGTGCGGTATAGGCTGATGACCCAAAGCACGAATGCCATGCCGAGACAGGCCAGTGAAAGACCGACGGAGCCGAATGAGCCGCGAATGGAGGCTGTCGCTGGAGGCGACTGGTCCGACGGTACGCTGCCAAGGTTTTCGGTCGCCGCCATTTTCAATTCGCCCCCTTGCTGGACGAGACGATGCGCAGGACGCGATCGACGTTGGAGGCGGCCCAAAGCCGACCGGCGCCCTCGATGTGCCCTATGCGCCCGCTGGCTTGATGGAGCCAGACCAGCCCAACCATTGCCGCAGTCGCGGCGGCATCCTTGCTCCAGTCTAGCTCATTTCCTGCAGCGCCAGCAAACCAGGTTTTTTCGCCCTCATGCCATTGCGGCAGCCAAAGCAGATCGGCAACAATCGCACCGACAGGCTCCGCTGAGCCCCCCATGCGCAGGGCAATCGCCAGGCCGCACGCGTCATAGCCGGCAGGAGCATCCGAACGGGCGTTACCCCATTCCAGGATGCCGGCCAACCCGACGGCGCCGCTTGACCTGATGAAACGCAGATTGTGCGGTCGCAGGTCGCCATGGCACCAGCCGAGCGGTAGTTTGCGCCCAAGCCAATAGCTCCGTTGCCGGGCGACGAACAGATCGAGCGCTTGCTCTCGCCTGCTCCTCGACAAAAGCGCGCCGTTCAGCAACCGCAATTGCGCCGTCGGCCGCTCGACCCAGTCCTGGAACCAGGTCTCGTCGATCTTGCGCACCGATGACGTTCGCCCGTGCAGAATGGCGATCGCACGCGCAGCAGCCGTCAAACCGGATTGCAGATCGGCTGGATTGTTGGACAGTCCATGCGCGTCTTCGCCACGAGACACCGCCTCGATACAGTCGAGACCGCCTTTCGTGTGTCGCACTGTCAATCGGGCCGGCAGCATCGGGTGGATCTCTTTCAGGCGCGGGTTCGCGTGCAACCGATCGAGATTGTCGATGTGCCGCTCGACATAGCCGATTGCGGCCAGATTACGTGCGCGATGAAGTATGGCGCGCATCTCGTGTCCGGTGTGGCCATCAGCCCTTTGCGCGCCGAGAGAGACGGTGACAGTGCCTTCGGGGCCAGGTTCCGTGGCGTAAGCCCGCCAGCTTGGCGCGTCGGCCTTGCCGGTCGAGGCCAGTAAGGGACCGAGATCTGCCTCTGTAGGCAGCAGGGCCGCAGGGGGCCGCCCCAATGGCACGAAGTGGGAGACGAACCGCTTTGATGAGAAAGCGAGTGCCAGCCCCCAGTCGTAGCCGCTGTAGCGGCGATTGGTAAGAAGGGCGAACACGCCGACCCCGCACGTGACCACGAGCATCGCCAACAGCCAGGCTATAGCCATGCCGATCGGGCCCTGGCTTTGCACCAGGAAAACGCCTGCGACAAGCGCCAGGAGCATCAGCGAGACATCGACGGCAGCTACCGACCGCATCCATCCCTTGGTGCGGGCAATCGACAGGTATATGGACAACACCGCCGAGACAACGCTGGCGACCGCCAGGATCCGCAGGATGGAAGCGCCTTCGTCTGCATAGGCGGGTCCGAACACCGCCATGATCGGGTGCGCCAGCACCAGGATAAAACCGACGAGGCCAACGAGCGGAAGGATCGACATCACCGCCGCATCTGCGGCGAGCGAGCGCAACCGGCGACTGTCGCTGGCGCCTTCAGCCAGGAGCGACAGTCCCATGGAGTCACCGAAATAGTTGAGAGACGTGAAGATGGTCCATGCGACGAAGAAACTTGCGCTCTCGGCCGCGCCAACCAGATTGAGCACGATCAGCGGCGCTGCGGTCCAGGCCGCCATCATGCACACGGAGCCAATGTAATCCCAGCCGAAGAAGTGGACCATGGCGCGCCGATGGACAAGGTGTTCATCCACGGGAAGGTCATCGTCCTTCGGCACGAGCCGCCTGAAAATCAGCAGATTGACGGCAACGATAAAAACCACGACCGGCGCGGTCCAGGCCAGAGCAATCGCGCCCCAGCCGAAGCCGAAGAATGCAAGCAACACGAGCATGGCAATCTTGACGAGTTGGTACGTCGTCTTGGACACCGGCACCCAGATCGACTGCCGCAAGCCCGAAAGCGCGCTGTCCTGGAGCGCAAAGACGGACCACAGGGCGACGGTCGCTACGAACCAGGCGATAACGCCGACATTGTTGGTCAACACCTCGAGCTTCGGCATGAACGCGCCGACGACCAGCAGGAAGACTGCCGCCACGAGAACAGAGACGACAACTGACACCGCGTAGGCAAACAGGATGAGCTTGCTCGCCCGGCTGCCGATCGTCGGGACGAAGCGAACAAGAAGGTTGCTGAAATTGAGCTGGGCCGCATTTGAAAGGTTTACGATGGTGGCGGTGATCGCGCCGCCGAGCCCGACCGCCTCCTGCGAGCAAAGGTGGGCGGCCAGAAGCCAGAATACCAGGCCGAGGACCGCGCTCAGTCCGCTGTTGGCGATCAGGGCGTACCCGTTGCGCATCAGCGACGACGCCATCAGGCCCGCCGGCACAAGCGATCGCCAACCTCCCCTACGCCGCTTGACCTGCATCTGCGCCGGAGCGGAATGCTGGATGGTCGGCGGGTGTGCGTTCATGGGCCGGTGCGCCGCCAAACGCGGACGTAATCGATGAGGAACTCGGCGGGAAACTTGGTTTTGGCGTTGGGCGAACCCGGCCAGTTGCCGCCCACGGCCAGATTGATGAGCAGGTACATCGGCTCCTGGGAAATGCCCTCTGCCTTGGTGTAGCGCCACAGTTCCTTGCCATCGAGGTACCAGATGACGGCGTCCTTGCGCCACTCCAGACCATAGACATGCCAGCCTGCGGCAAGATCGGCGGTCTTTGCGCTCTTGCCAGCGCTCTGCCACCCCCCTTTGATGTAGTGCAAATGCATCTCGTAGGTGTTTGTCGCGTGGCCAAGCACCTCGAGAATGTCTATTTCGGGGCGCGGCTCCTGCGTCGAGGGCAGCAACCAGATGGCGGGCCAAAGGCCCTTGCCCCTCGGCACCTTGGCGCGGATTTCAAAATAGCCGTATTTTGTGGCAAAGCGGTCGCGTCCCGCCCGCTCTTCGTAGTGGCGGCCGGTTGTCACCATGCCCGACGTGTAGTTGAACGTCCGCCCCTCATGGCCGATAACCTTCTGGGGCCGTGCCGTCAGCCGCAGATGTCCGCCGCCGACGCTGACGTTCTCGGGCCTGTACCACTGCAGTTCCTTGTTCGCCAGGTTCGTGCAGCCGTTCTTGTCCCACCAGTAACATCGGGTCCATTTTCGGCGGTCAAGCTTGCTTCCATTGAACTCTTCGCTGAAAACCCGCTCCCATTGCCCATCTGCGGGTGGTGAAGCCTGTGCCGGCACGCTCGCGCTTGCGATCCAAAACGTGCAGGCTAGCCCCAAAAACGCGGCGCCAAAAAATCTCATACCCATGCAACATCCCGCTCGGTCCGACTACTTGGCTCGCCGCAAAACGCACAAGTCTGCAAATTACCCGAGTGTTTTCGCAAGTGAGCGGATTGCGCACATTTGCCACGGTATCCGGCAGTCTGTCGCTTACGTTTAATTAAGTATCACTGATCAAGACGCACAACGTCAAGCAGTACTGGAATACGAATAACGCGTTATTATCCGAAGACGAAGATCTCATGAACAAAATGCAATCACGTAAATTTGAATCCACAGAGCCCCATACGCACTTCGCATGGCTTATCGCTTGTTTTGATTACCCAATTCTTCCGAAATATAATTATATTGGATTACGATCACTTAGTACAAAATAGGTAGACTTAACGCCAGGACTGATCGTCGCGAACTTCCAGGAAACACAAAGCAAAAAGGCTCAGCCACTCTCTCTATGGCTGCAAGGCACAATTCTCGAAACGACGCTGCAACCCGGAACTGGTCGTGAATTCCGAATTGTATGCACGCGACGGGACAATTGACGGCCGTCGTCAGGATCTGACCTGGCCGATCAGCCGGGCACCGCCAGCAGCAGCAACCGGTGGGTGCCCATAAAAAAGGCGACTGCAAGCACAAGAATGGTGATTGCTTCGAGCCACCACGGCCAGCGCGCGCGTCCCACAGGCAGAGCTGCGATCCAGATCTGGCGAATGGCGATCATCGCAACGCCTGAAATCATCGCGGCAAACACAAAGCGGTAGATGCCGGTATCATCGGCAACGCCCACCTGCTCCTCTTCGATCTGCACCTTAACCTGCACCTCGCCGTTGCCATCAACCTTGTCGGCGAGCGAGACCCTTGCCGCCCGGATCGCCGGATGAGCGACCAGCGCTTCACGAAAGCGCTCGAGAACCCGCGGGCTAAATGCCTCGCCCTGCTGGAACGGCTGCAGCCGGACCAACTCGTCCTTCTTGAGCCCGACCATGCCGCTGTAGGTCACCGCACCGAAGTTCGCAATGTCACCCGGAACGACTTCTATACGCACCCTGGCAAGCGCCGTACCGGGCATCTGCGACAGGTCCCGTCCGGCCACAGTGGCAAGCGGATAAGACGCACTGCGAATGCGCCAAAGCACCTCGTCCTCCAGCAGCGCCAGCGCATTGCCGCTTGCCGCTTTACCGGCTGCCGCCGCCATCTGGTGCGCGACGTCGTCGCGAACGGACTGCGCGACCTTTCCCAGACCGTCAACTTCAACCAGGCCGACGCGATAAAGCGGACCTGGCTTGGGTTTAAAGACGATTTCGGCCGAAGGATCACGATCAACATTGCCGGTGACTTCTATGCGCGCATCGAGATAGCCCATGCCGCGCATGATCTCCTCCAGCCGGCGCTCTTCGGCCGCGACAAGTGACGCGCCTGAGACCTGCTGGTTCTGCTCGGCGTGAAGGCGTTTCAATTCACCGGCGTTCATGGCCGCCGCCAGGGTGCTATCGAGGGCCGCATCCGAGGTCGGTGCAAGCACGATGGCTGGAAAGTCGGCAGCGACCCCCGTGCCGACGAAAGACGAAATTATCGCGACAGATGCCATTGTCAGGACAATGGCGATCAGAACCTTGCGCATGATGTTTCTCGCATTACAACGCACTACTCAACAACCGCAACTGCGCGGATGAGATCCAACTTCACCAAGCTTCCATCGCGCCAGAAGGCGCACATTGTCTTGCCGCACGCAACATCCATCGGCGGGCAAGGCAAAGAATCGTGCCTTTTCCCGACAATGCCCATTCACGGGATATTCGCGATCTGCCAATCGAACGCCGGCTGTGCTCGTAACACCTTTTGCAGCCAAGCCTGCGTGCTCGGCACGCTGCCGTTTTGAAAACGGGGCGATATCGATCGCGGCTGAATCGGGAGTTCGATCGGGCAGTCGCAATCTGGGCACCTTTACTCCCTTAACAATGCAGGCATCCGGCTCGCCGGGGCGGTAACGCGCCCGGATCCCGCCGATTGGCATCCAACTGAGCCAGGACGACGTGAATTCAAGCTGCGACTATACAACGTATGATATAATTTTCGGTTTCACTAACAGACTTCGAAGCGGCGACCTGAGGCAAATGAACCATTTCGTTGCTGGAGGCGTCGATCAGCCCCAACAGTCCACGCGCGACCCTGGCTCCGCTCGACCGGACGCAGGGGCGGTCGCCCCCCCAAAAAAAGCCCCGCTCGAAGGCGGGGCAGGCGCGCATCCCCAGCTTGCAGGATGCGAGGGAACTTGAGGGTCGGCGGCGAAACACTGTCTGTCTCTGACGCGCCGCCGCATAACCGGACAAAGGCTGCTACCCGTGCTCATTCCAATCCACGTGAACCGAAGCCGTCACGTTTGACGCGCGAACTCTAAAGGTGTTGGCGGCGATCAACGGTGAGAGCGACAGGCCGTTTCGAGATCACCCGACTTGTCGCGGGGGGTGGCATAGGCTCCCGCCTTCGAGGTGCGAAAGCCCGCACTTGCAAGCGCCTCGGCAAGTTTGACGGCTGCTGCCACGCCATCGACGACGGGCACCCCGGTTTCTCGAGAAAGCCAGGCACACAGCTCCGCCATGCCGGCACAGCCAAGCACGATGGCGTCGACGCCGTCCTCCCTTATCGCCGCGCGCGCTTCATTCAGCAGTTTCATTCGCGCGCTTTGCGGATCGGCTTCGAGCGCCAGGACCGGCAGGTCGACCGCCCGCACACGGCGGCAGCGCGAGCCAGCGCCGTAGTGAACGACCAGATCCTCGATCACCGGCACGGACCTCGGCAGGGTGGTGATCACCGCAAAGCGGGTCGCAACAGTCATGGCAACCTGCACCGCCGCTTGGCAAATGCCGATGACCGGGCCGCAAGCGACCTCGCGCGCAGCGGCAAGTCCGGGGTCGTCAAAACAGGCGATCACGTGCGCCGAAGCGCCCCGCTCCTCGACTGATCGGATCGCTGCCAACATCGCCGGAACGGCCATCGCCTCATCGCAATAGCCCTCGATTGAGGCCGGCGTGTCCGCTGCCGTTTGCGCATCGATGACCGAGCCTTCGGAGCGTGCCGCCTCGGCCGCGCGCGCAATCTGAGCGGTCATCGATACTGTCGAGTTCGGATTGATAACGTGGATGCGGATCATCGGGCAGCGCCTTCAGCCCTGGCATTGACCTGGTCGAGCTCGAGAGGCAGCAACTCCTCCGGCTTCTTCAGTTCAAACTGACGATCTGACGTGATGTAGTTGTCCGCATGCAGCCGCGCGATCGGCTGATAGGTCTCGGGGTTCGCATATCGCCCCGCGGGATCGAGGCACCGGTCTTGGATATGCATGTGCACGACCCTGCCGATCACCAGCACACGCTTGTGATAGTCGAGAATCTGCTCGACCGTGCATTCGAAACTGCAGGGACTTTCGGCGATACGGGCCGCATCGATCTGGTCGCAGGCTATTGGTGTTAGGCCGGCGAAATCGAGTTCATCGACTTCCGAGGCGAAATTGACACCACAGACGATCATCGCGTCGGCGAGCGCCATGTCGACCATGTTGACAACGAACTCGCCGGTGCGACGGATATTGGCGACAGTATCCTTTTCGTCACCATTGCCACGGTTCTGGATGCCGAGCACGACCAGCGGCGGCTCATGGGAAAAGACATTGAAGAAGCTCATGGGCGCAGCGTTGTTATGCCCGCCGATCGATCGTGTCCCAACGAGCGCGATCGGCCGCGGCCCAATGAAATTCGTCAACAATCGATAGCGGTCGGGAGGTGGAAGCGTGGTGAAATCGATGTTCATGTCCAGTTCTCCTGCATATCTGTCAAAACGGCGACCACAGCGCTGAGGCGCACGACCAGGCCTCCAATGGCGCAACACCGACCATGGCCGCTTCCTTCATCAAGAAAGGATATGCGTCCCGATCCCAGGCCATTGCACGAACAGCAATGTCCGGCTCACCGCCCTCCCGGCGCCAACCGTCTCCCATTTCCATGTATATATTGCATCCCTTATACGGTCAATATTGCATGCAATATGGAGTCGCAACATACTTAGAATATCAGCCGCGCTGAGGCTCAACGCGACAGGGTCCCCTGGCATTCGTTCCAGTCCAGGGAGGGCGGTTCTGTGGAAGCAATCAATCACCTCATAGACTTGATGGAGAGTAAACCAAACGCGAACAGACGACGCTCATGGGCTGTTCCCTTGTCCGTCAAGAACGCGGCATTGCCCCCAGAGGCAAATCAAAGCGTCCGATACTGAAACCCTCTGGATCAAAACTCACCAAAACTGCATACCATCAATGCAGGACATCGCATTCCTTCGGGATCGCCGCCGTGCGTACCGATGCCCAACCGATCATGCCCACAGCTCAGGTCAGTGGCTTCATTCTATTTCAGGCAAGTCGCCAGCCAGTTTTCCGCCGTCGACGACCACGCGCCCGCGCCGGATGACGGTTCGCCTCAGCGGCGTCAGGGCGACGGCCTCCGCCAAGGTCCGTGCCGGGACGAGCACCAGGTCACCGAAGCACCCTTTCGAGAATCCGTATCCACCAAGGCCGATGCCATCGGCACCGCCGAACGTGCAAATCCGGACGGTCTCTTCGAGGTCGACGTCGCTGGCCATGCCGTTTCGTTGTGCCAGATACTTGGCCCGCTCCAGCATGTCACCACTGCCAAAGGGATCCCAGGTCCCTTGGATGCCGTCCGATCCGGACGAAACGGTGAGGCCGGCCTGGCGCATCAGTCGCAGTGGCAAGGCGGGCGCCGAGGGACTGCCAACCGTCATCACCGCGATGCGCTCTTGCGCCAACGTGTCGATCAATGCGCTCTGTCGCGCGACATCGAGCATGCCGAGGCAATAGGCATGGCTCACCATCACCTGCCCCTGCAACGACAGGGCGCGGGTCCGCTCGGCGATCAGCTCCAGGCAGAAAGCGCCGAGTTCGCCCGGTTCGTGCAGGTGGATGTCGACGGGTTTTCCATGGCGATCCGCCAGCGCAAAGATCGCATCGAGATGGCGTATCGGATCGCGCTCGATCGTGGCGGGGTCGATGCCGCCGACGATGTCAGCGCCGGCCCTCAGCGCCGCATCCATCAGCTCAAGCGTTCCTTCGCGCGGCAGCATGCCGCTCTGCGGGAAGGCCACGACTTGCACATCCACCAAGTCACGCATCGCTTCGCGCGTTTCAAGCACGCCGTCGATGTTGGCAAGGCCAATCTCGGTGTCGACGTCAACGTGGCTGCGAATGCTGAGGACACCATAGACAAGCGTTTGAAGGATCTGACGGGCCGACTGCCGACGGGCACTGATGCCGAGTTCCCGCTTGGCATTGCGGTCAGCCAGAATTCGGTCGTTGCGCGTCGGACCCACCCGGTTTTCGAACCAGTCCATGCCGATGAGCGTCTTGTCGAGATGCGTATGCGCCTCGACAAGGCCCGGCAGGGCGATGTGTCCGGCCGCGTCAATTTCGACGACCGGCCCGGTGCGATCGGGCGCTACGAACCGGCCGTCGCGGATGAAAAGGTCTTCGACCGGACCGCCGAACGGGCGGGCGTTGCGGATGAGCACGTCTGCAGTCATCTTTGGTCCTCGCTTGCCCAATCGCCTAGGTACGGTCGTTCAGGCCGGCGCGAGCCATGGCCCGCTGAAAGGCACTGTAGGCGCGGTCGAGGATGGCGTCTTCGTCCTGGCCGACGAGGCGTCGCCCGCGCATCAGAACGCGCCCGCCAACGACGGTCGTGTCCACATCGGCCCCATTGGCATAGCGGGTTAGGCGTTGCACCGGATCATGCGGCGGCCAGAGATGGGGCTGGCGCATGTTCACGAGGACGATATCGGCACGCTTGCCGACCTCGAGCGATCCGAGCTCATCCGCCATCATCAAAGCACGCGCCCCTTCGATGGTCGCCATCTCCAGCAACCGCAGCGGCGGCAACACGGCATCGTCTGCGAAGTGTCTGGCATGGTAGCGATGCGCCTGGAACATGTTGCGAAACATATCGAAGGGCCGATCGGGTGCGGCAGCGTCAGTGCCAAGAGAAACCACCACACCGTCCGCCATAAGCTCCAGCGCCGGGCAACGGCCGTAGACAGACATCAACGCGCTCGGATTGTGTGCAACTTTTGCGCCGGTTCGCTTCAGAACCGCCCGGTCCTCCGCGGTCAGATCGATACAATGCGCCAGCAGCGAGCGCTCGTCAAACAGGCCAAGTCGAGCATCATTGGCAGCGATGGAGCCGTTTCGATGACCGTCCTGCACCAGCAAAACTGCTCTTTCATGCGCACGATCGCGTATTTTGCATGCAATCCTGTGGGTCGCTTCGTCGCGCAGTTCCTGCGCATCGAAAACGGGCAGAGAAAAGACAACCCGCAGCCGGTCGTCGCGCCTGGCCCAGGCATCGACCAGTTCCGTGGCGACGTCTATCTGCCGGTCCGGGGAGACGACGATGTCGTTGTGGGATGTGTCCGAATACTGGCGGTACACGTGGTCTTTCCCGGTCCGGTTTGGCCCGACGGCCAGAACCTCGCGAACCCCCATGGCGGCAATCGCGGTGAGGTGCGCTTCCGCCGCCTCCGGTGCCTCGCTGCGCATGACGTCCGGACCGCCACCAAACAGCAGCGCCGCAGTCGTCGTGCCGCACTTTATCCTCTCCAGCGCCGACAGCGCCGCCTCTGCCGCCCAGAATTCCGGATCGGTGGCGGTCGCATAGATGCGGCCAGTCACCTCCATCCAGTCCTCGTCCTCGCTGCCAAGCCCCTTGGTCAGCGTGTGTCCGGCGTGGGCGTGCGTGTCGATCAGCCCCGGCATGGCGACCATTCCCGCGGCCTCGATGCGCTCACCCTGCCAATATCCGGCAAAGCCCCCCTCGCCGAGGCCGGCGATGCGTCCGTTCTCCACCTGAATATAGCCGCGCTCAAGAACGCGTCTCTCCTGGTCCATCGTAACGATCGTGGCGTTTTCAATCAGCAGTGCATTCGTCATTGAAGCTTCCCTTTCAGGCTGTCGGATCGGCGTTCTTTTTTGACAAAAGCGCCGCCAAAACCGCTTTTGGGCATCTTGATATTGTTCCTAACAAATGTACACTATTTATGGGAATGTTCGTATTCAATATAGAAGATAATATGTATACGCCAACTGGGAGAAACCAATGAAGACCTCGATCAAGACCCTTTTGGCAGGGCTCGCCCTGCTGACACCGCTGTCCGCCCCCGCGCTCGCCGAAACGCTGCGATGGGCCTCGTCCGGCGACGTCATCTCCTACGACCCGAACGCGCAGGTCGACAGCTTCACCCAGAGCGTTCACCACATGGTTTTCGACCCGCTGGTACGCCGCAACAAGGATCTGAAGCTGGAGCCGGCGCTCGCCACCTCCTGGGAGGTGGTCGAGCCGACGCGCTGGCGCTTCAAGCTGCGCCAGGGCGTGAAATTTCATGAGGGCCAGCCCTTCAACGCCGACGACGTCGTGGCGACGATAAAGCGCCAGATCGACCCCGGCGCACGCAATCGCGAAAACCTCTCCACCGTTGTCGGCGTCGAGAAGGTGGACGAGTACACCGTCGACCTCATTTTGCGGGCACCTTACCCGCTGCTGCTCAACGACCTCGCCGCCATCTACATCATGAGCAAGCCCTGGATGGAGGAGCATGACGCGCTGAAGCCAGGCAACGCGTCGACCGGCGTCGTCACCTATGCCAGCAACCATGCCAACGGCACGGGCGCCTTCAAGCTGAAGGCCTACGAGCCGGACTCGCGTTCGGTCTTCGAAGTGAACAAGGAGTGGTGGGATAAGCCGCAGCACAATCTGGACGAAGTCGAGTTCCGTCCGATCGCCTCTGACGCTACCCGCGTTGCGGCGCTGCTGTCCGGTGAAGTCGACATGATCGCGCCGGTTCCGCTGCAGGACGTCGACCGTATTGCCACAACCGACGGACTGAAGGTCGTCGAAAACCCGTCGCTGCGCACCATCTTCTTCGTCTTCAGCTACCGTCCGGAACTGCATGCAACCCCGGGCCAGCCCAATCCGCTGCGCGACGTGCGCGTGCGCCAGGCCCTTTGGCATGCAATCGACAGCAGCACGATCCAAAAGCGCCTGATGCGCGGCAAGTCGCGCACCGCAGGCATGCTCGTTGCACCGGCAGTCACCGGCTACGACGAGGACATCGACGTTCCGCTGCCCTACGACGTTGAAAAGGCCAAGGCGCTTCTCGCCGAGGCCGGCTATCCGGATGGCTTCAAGACCGGGCTTGCCTGCCCCAACGACCGTTACATTGCCGACGAACAGATCTGCCTGGCGGTCGCCTCCATGTGGGCCCAGATCGGCGTGCAGGCCAATGTGAGCGTCGAAAGCAAGACGACCTACTTCCCGCGCACCGACAAGGGCGAGTTCGACGCCTATCTTCTCGGCTGGGCTTCGCTGCCACCGATGGACGGCTTCAGCCCACTGCAAGCGCTGCTGGCGACCAATGACGGCACCTTCGGCGGCAGCAACGCCGACGGTCTGTCCAACCCCGACATCGACAAGCTGGCCTATGCCGCTGCCGGCGAACTCGATGAGACCAAGCGCGTCGAGATGTTGAAGGAAGCGTTCCGCATCACCCATGACCAGGTGCTGTACCTGCCGCTGCACCAGCAGCCGGTTGCCTGGGCGATGAGCAGCAAGGTCGACATGCCGCAGTTCCCGGACGAATACGTGCGTCCGTGGTTCGCGCAGATCAAGAAGTAATCGGGATTCTCCCAAGTGCAGTCCCGGTCGGCGAAAGCAAGCCGGGACTGCGCCGCAAACCGGGCCAATCCCTCCGTGCGCCGCTTTCGGCCGGGAGGACGCGGGAGCGCAAGCGCCGGTTTTCGCCTCCGGGCAATGTCGCTCCCTCGCAAGGACTATCCGATGATCAGACTCTTTTCAGTCAGGTTGCTTCAGGCCATCCTCGTGATGGTCGCAGTCACCGCCATCGCCTTCGTCATGTTCCGTTTCGTCGGCGATCCCGTCGCCTCGATGGTGCGCGAGGGCGCGACCCAGGCGGAAAAAGACGCAGTGCGCGTCACCCTCGGCCTCGACAAGCCGGTCGCAATGCAGTTCGTAAGCTTCGTCGGACAGGTGTTGACCGGCGATCTCGGCACCAGCTACCGCTACCAGCAACCGGTAACGACCCTTTTGCTCAGCCGTCTGCCCGCCACGCTGGAACTCGTGATCGTCGCGACCGTGCTGGCGCTGGCCGTCGGCATTCCGCTCGGCGTTCTCTGCGCGCTGAAGCCGCATGCCTTTTTCTCCAGGCTCACCCAGTCGGCCACACTCGTCGGCATTTCCATGCCGACCTTCGTGACGGGCCTGCTGCTGATCCTTGTCTTTGCCGTCAACCTGCGCTGGCTGCCGTCTTCGGGACGTGGCGATCTCGTCGATATCGGACCGTGGCAGACCGGCTTCCTCTCGCTTTCCGGGCTGAAGTCACTGATCCTGCCGTCGATCACGCTGGCGCTCTTCCAGCTCACCCTGATCATGCGGCTGGTGCGTTCGGAAATGATCGACGTCTTGTCGTCTGACTACATCCGCTTTGCCTTCGCCCGCGGCCTGTCGCGCACCTACATCTACGGCCGGCTCGCGCTTCGCAACGCGCTGATGCCTGTTGTCACCGTTACCGGCCTGCAGATCGGCCAGCTCATCGCGTTCGCAATCGTCACCGAGACGGTGTTCCAGTGGCCCGGAATGGGCCTGCTCTTTACCAATGCCGTCGGCTATCCCGACGTGCCGGTACTGGCCGCCTACCTTCTCTTCGTCGGCTTCCTGTTCGTCATGATCAACATGATCGTCGACATTCTCTACACCTTCATCGATCCGCGCCTGAGGACACGATAATGGCCACGCAATCCCTGATGCGCCGGCTTCCGCCGGTTTCCGTTGTCATCGCCAGCCTGGTGCTTCTCATCATGCTGATCCTCGTCATCTTCGCGCCGCTGATTGCGCCAATGGACCCGCGCGACGTCGCCTCCTATTCGCTGATGGACATGGAAATTCCGCCTGCCTTCATGGAAAGCGGCGATCCCCGCTTCCTGCTTGGCACCGACAACCAGGGCCGCGACCTCGTTTCGGTCATCCTGTTCGGCTTGCGGATCTCCGTCGTCATCGGTCTCGGCGCGGTCATCTTTGCGGCCATGCTCGGCGTCGTGCTCGGCCTTGTCGCCGGCTTCTTCGGCGGCGTGGTCGACGGCGTCATCATGCGCATTGCCGACATCTTCGTCAGCTTCCCCACCATCCTCGTCGCCTTGCTGATCAGCGGCATCGCCCGCGCGCAGCTCAGCGCCGAAACCATGCTTGCCTGGGCGCCGCTGGTGTTGATCTTCTCGATCGCCATCAACGAATGGGTCCAATATGCACGAACCGTGCGCGCCTCGACGATGGTGGAAATCGCACGGGATTATGTGCGCGCTGCCAAGATTATCGGCCTGCCGTCGTCGCGCATCATGGGTCGACACATCCTGCCCAATATCATGAGCTCGGTGATGGTGATTGCCACGATCAACCTTGCAGGCGCGATCCTGACGGAGGCGACGCTGTCCTTCCTTGGCGCCGGCATGCCGCCAACCTACCCGTCGCTCGGCACACTGATCCGCATCGGCAACCAGTTCCTGTTTTCCGGTCTCTGGTGGATCGCGGTCATGCCCGCGACCGTGCTCGTCATCCTCGTGCTCGCCGTCAACGTGATCGGCGACTATCTGCGCGACCACTTCAACCCGAAACTGATGGCTCGATGAGATGACCGACAAAACGCGCCCCGTCCTCGACATCCGCAATCTTCGTGTCGAATATCCGCTGGCCAACGGCAACACGCTTGTCGCCGTGAAGGACATCGACCTCACGATCCGGCCCGGCGAAATTCACGCCCTTGTCGGTGAATCCGGCGCTGGCAAGACGACCGTCGGCAATGCGCTGATGGGCCTGTTGCAGGCCCCCGGCAAGATCGCTGCAGGCTCGATCGTGATCGCCGGCAAGGAAATCGACCTGCGCACCGGCCGAACCGAAGGCATCGTGCCCGGGCGCGATGTCGGCGCAATCTTCCAGGACCCGATGACGAGCCTCAATCCGCTCTTTACGGTGGGAAGCCAGCTCTGCGAAGGCATGCTCACCCACTTGAAGCTCTCGTCCCGTGAAGCGAAGGCCCGGGCGCTGGAGCTGATGAAGGCCGTCGGTATTCCGGAACCGGAACGCCGGCTCGGCAGCTATCCGCACCAGCTTTCCGGTGGGCAGCGTCAACGCGTCGTCATCGCCACGGCCCTTGCCTGCAATCCGCAGCTGATCGTTGCCGATGAACCGACCACCGCTCTCGACGTCTCGGTGCAGGCGCAGATCCTCAAGCTCATTCGCGATCTGGCCGACGAACGGGACGTCGGCGTGCTGCTCGTCACCCACAACATGGGCGTCGTCGCCGAGATCGCCGACCGCGTCACCATCATGCAAAACGGCGTGGTCGTGGAAAGCGGCTTGACGCGCGAGGTGCTGACGGCGCCGAAGGCGCCCTACGCCCGCACCTTGATCGCCGCCGTCCCCCCCATCGATGCGCGTCTCGACCGCTTGCCGGTGCCGAGCGAGGAAACGCAGGTAACTCTTGACGCCCGCGCTGCCGTGCGCCGCAAAAGCGCCAGGAGTGAGATCGGCAGCCGCGATGACGTGGTGCTCTCAGTGCGCGACCTTGCCGTAGAGTACGGGGGACGCTCGCTGCTCCCCGGCCGCAAGACTTCGGTCTTCAAGGCCGTCAAGGGCGTTTCGTTCGACGTCCGGCGCGGCGAGATCTTTGGCCTCGTCGGCGAATCCGGTTGCGGCAAGACCACCGTTGCCAACACCATCGCCGGTCTCGTCACGCAGAGCGCCGGCTCGATCGATTTTCAAGGCACGGCGCTCGGCGCCCGGCGTGAGAAATCGATCCGACAATCCCTGCAAATGGTGTTCCAGGACCCCTATTCGGCGCTCAATCCGCGCTTGCGCATCAACGCCGCCATCGCCGAGCCGATCCTGTTCTACAAGCTCGCCTCGAACGCGGACGAGGCAAGGCAGGACGCCAGCACCCTGCTCGAGGCGGTCGGGCTCCCCGCAGATGCGGGGACGCGTTTTGCCCACGCCTTCTCCGGCGGCCAGCGTCAGCGCATCGCGATCGCTCGCGCGCTCGGGCCGCGCCCGTCGCTTTTGATCTGCGACGAGCCGACCTCGGCGCTCGATGTCTCGGTGCAGGCGCAACTGCTCAACCTCCTGAAGGACCTGCGCGATCTCGCCGGCCTTTCCATGCTGTTCATCAGCCACGACCTCGCGGTCATCCGCCAGATGTGCGACCGCGTCGCCGTGATGAAGGCGGGCGAGATCGTTGAGCTTGCGGAGACCCAAACCCTCTTCACGGCGCCGAAACACGAATACACGCGCGAGCTGCTGCGCCTCGCGCCCTCGGTGGAGCGCATCTTCGGGCGGGAACTGGCGTCGGCGTGAGAGCAGAAGCCAGACGCCCCCACAGAGTGTTCCGCCAGTCTCCTTGCTCGACCAAGGAGGTCGGTGAAAAGCAGACCAACGGCACGGCACACGGAACGGTATCGCCCCTGCTGGGGCCTGATCGAACAGCGCGCACATGATCAATCCGGAAGCCATGGCGCGGTTGAAACAACCGTGCACCCTCCTTTACTCGGTCGGGACGCGCAATGGTGGGGCGGCTTTTCCGGAGCCGCTTCCGTTTCGAAAGCTGGAGTTCTGTCTCCGGTGACAACTCTGCGCGCAACGCGGACGCCCCCTCCGGGCCACAGGAATAAGAAGAAGACGTAAAGGAAACACCCGATCATGACCAAGAAGACCCAGCCTCAAAAGGGCCGGCAATGGTTGCTGCTCGTTCTCGTCGTGATGGTCGCGATCAATCTGAGACCATTTCTCACGGCGCCGGGTCCTGTGCTGTCAAAAATCGTCGCCGATACCGGCATGGGATATGGCAGCCTGGCGCTTCTGACGTTGCTGCCGATGATGCTGATGGGTGTGGGCGCCTTCCTATCGCCGTCCCTGCAGGCGCTAATCGGCACGCGGCGCGGCATCCTCATCGCTTTGCTCGTGCTGGCTGCCGGCTCCCTGTTGCGGCTCGTCGCGCCGGGAGGCGTGGCATTGGTGATGACCGCGGCCCTTTGCGGCGCTGGCGTCGCCTTCATCCAGGCAGCGTTCCCCGGAATCATCAAGGCGGAATTTCCTCGCAGCATTCCCGTTGTTACTGGCCTTTACTCCGCGATCCTGATGGGTGGGGGCGCACTGGGCGCGCGGTTGACGCCATTGCTCGTCAACCACGGTTTCGGCTGGCGCCCGGCGCTTGCCTGGCTTGCAGCCCCGGCATTTGTCGCTTTCGGTGCTGCGTTTCTCATCCTTTCGGATTCGCGCAGCAACAGCCCGGACAAGGCTCTGACCGGACGGCTGCTTCGGCGGCCACGGACCTGGACGCTTATCCTCGCCTTCGGCCTGGTCAACGCCGGCTACTCCTCCGCCGTCGCCTGGCTCGCGTCCTATTACCAGTCACTCGGCTGGAACAGCGGCGACAGCGGCAATCTGGTCGCGCTGATGGCCCTATGTCAGGCAGTTGCAGCCCTCGCTTTGCCCGTCCTGGCTCGCCGCAACATCGACCGTCGCGCATTCCTGCGCCTGACGCTGGCGATGCAGGCAATCGGTTTTGCCGGTCTCGCCTTTCTTCCTGAGGCCGCGCCCGCGGTCTGGGCGGGCCTGTGCGGCGCCGGCCTCGGTAGCAGCTTTTCGCTGGCAATCGTCACCGCGCTCGATCATCTGCCGCGACCGGAGGAAGCAGGCGTTCTGGTGGCGTTGATGCAGGGAGGTGGCTTTCTGATTGCATCTCTCGGCCCCTTTGCCACGGCATTCCTGCACGACATCAGCGGCAGCTTCGCCCCTGGCTGGACGCTGCATCTCGTCTGCGTTGCCGGCGTGTTCTTCCTCTATATGCGCTTCAACCCCTCACGCTACG
This sequence comes from Ensifer sp. MJa1, assembly GCF_037026475.1. Taxonomy (NCBI): domain Bacteria; kingdom Pseudomonadati; phylum Pseudomonadota; class Alphaproteobacteria; order Hyphomicrobiales; family Rhizobiaceae; genus Ensifer; species Ensifer sp. MJa1. Next base: position 149,650 of record NZ_JAKUMO010000007.1, read on the forward strand.
CCCAGGCCATGCAGTCACCGGCTTGAGACGACGACTGGTGCTCGCCTCCTTTCCTGTCTGCGGGCGAGGATGCCGTTTTGCCCGTCCGGACCACTTAACGGGAAGAGATGTGGTGGCCATCGGCTGGCGACGAGCCCCAGCGTTTCTGCCGGCGAACGAGACCCGGCGTCTGCCGCGCAAGCAAACCACTGGACATTTTGCCATCTTGTATGCAATTCGAGGAATTAATTGTTACGAGTTGGAGTGATCGGAATGGCGAAAAAAGAGAGCGACGGGGGCGGCGGCCGCGCCCAGGCCGTCCATCGCGTTCTAAAACGCGCAATCCTCGACCAGGCGCTGTCTCCGGGATCAAAGCTGCCGGAGGACTCGATCGGCGAAAGGCTGGGCGTCAGCCGCACCCTCGTGCGCGAAGCACTGGTCAGGCTCAGCCAGGAAGGACTGGTCGAACTGAGGCCGAACAAGGGGGCAATGGTTGCCCGACCAACCCTTGAAGAGGGCCGCAACCTGTTTCTGACGCGAATGGCGTTGGAACGCCTGGTGGTGGAGACACTTTCAGGCAAGCTGACGCGTGAACAGATCGATACGCTTTCCGCGCATATTGCCGCCGAAGAGGCTGCGATGAAGGAGCGCGCACCGTCGATCCGGCTGGCGGGTGAGTTTCATACGCTGCTCGCGCAGATGACCAACAACACCAGCCTGATGCGCTATGTGAACGAGCTGGTTGCCCGCAGTTCTCTGATCCTTGCGCTTTATGGACGACCGCACTCATCGGAATGCGCGGTGTCGGAACACCAGGAGCTTCTGGATAAGCTGGTTGCCGGCAAGACCGACGAGGCGGCAGCGCTGATGGCCCACCACCTCGATTCAGTCACGACGCGCGCATTGCTTCCTCAGGACGGGGAGAGAAACATCAAGGAGGTCCTGGCCGCCTACGCAGTGGCTGAGGGCCTGGCCTAGGGTACTACGCATTCAGGAAAACGCGCGAAGGGCGTGCGCGACGCGCCGGCGCGCACGCCTCCACATTAGGGCATCCGTGCCACCCAACTCTCGACAACCCCGACGTTCGACACGACACCGCCTTTTACCGGTGCGCGATGCCGAACGTCTTGCCGGTCATGCAAGCGGAGACCTTGATCAGGCCTGCGCAACCTCGCCCGAAACCAAACGGCCCTGATGGAACGTGGCGCTCCTTGCCGGCACGCGGGCGACAGCCTCGGCCGAGCAGCTCGCCGGTACAAGCGTAAACGAAGCCGCATCGCCAACGTTCGGCCAGGCGCGTTTGCCCTGATCATCAAGCGGCAAGATGCCGCCCGTGGCGATCGACAGGGACCGCGACAGGCGGAATTCGTCCGACCCCCGATAAAGCTGCGCATAGAGATACGCCTTCTCCAGCATATCGCCGCTGCCAAATGGCGACCAGTGATCGATGACGCTGTCAGTTCCGGTCATGACGAAGACACCCTTCTGGGTGAGCTGCGGCAACGGCATCATCAGGGCGCCGATCGGCACCGTCGAAGCGATCGATATTTTCTGTTCGGCCAGACGCATGGCCGTTTCTTCCAGTTTTTCCGGAGCAAGGGTAGTCAGCGCAAAGGCGTGGCTGATCGTTACCTTGCCGCGCAACGCCGGGTTCTTCTCCACCGTATCGATCATGTAATTGACCGCCGCGACGCCGGCCGGGCTGGTTTCGTGCAGATGGATGTCCACGCCCTTGCCCATGTCGAGTGCGATCTGGAACATGGCATCGAGTGATTTTTCCATGGCACCGTCGACATTCGTCGGATCCAGGCCGCCGACATACTCGACGCCCATCTGCATGGCCTCGCGCATCAGTCCATCGACCTTGGAATGAAGCAAGCCGTGCTGGGGGAAAGCGACGATTTCGCAAGAAAAGTCGTCACGATGATTTTCCAACGCCCGCTGCAGGTGCTCGAGGCTCTTGAGGCCGCTGACCGGGTCGATGTTGCAATGGCTGCGGGCCACCGTGCTTCCCTTGGACTGCAACAGGGCGATCAGGCCCTCTGCGCGCTCCTGCGAAGTCGGCAGCAACTGGGGAAGCAGCTTCTCCTCAAGCGCAATCATGTCCATGATGGTCTTGCCCTGGCGCGGACGAGGCGCCTGCCACGGGCCGCCATAGAACGTCTTGTCCAGGTGAATGTGCATATCGCGCATCGTCGGCAGCAGCAGTTGTCCATGTGCCTCGTAACGCGGCACCCCCTCGGGCAGGCCAGCCGCTTGCGGGTGCAGGGCAACGATCGCGCCGTCCTTGATCTCCAGAGCATAAAGGGCAGTACGGGTTGCGACCACGATGTCGTCGTCATACTCGAACCCCTCTTCCAGCCGCACGCCAGTCAACAGGTAGTGGCGATCGGCGAAGTTCTTGATGCCCGCCTCACCGGCGCTGACACCGGTACCTGCCGAGGCGGCACGCGCCGCCCCGCCGGAAAGCCCGGCGACTGCACAAGCGGTGGTCAGCATTCCCGTCTGGCTGAGAAACGCCCGGCGGCTTTGCGGTAGCATCTGTTCCAACATCTTTGCCTCGTCATGGATTGGGATAGACGCCAATCTAACCAACGCCGCCATGGCATGGCAGCGACATTTGTGAATGCTGATCATTCGATTCGCCAATGACCCTGCGCGTTTTCTGCGCATTTATCGATGACCGCGAGGCGGAGACTCCTGTCAACGCCGCAATCCGCAGTACTCGATGAGCCGCTCGGCAAGGGCGAGCGTGGCGGGGCTCGCATTGTCGCGATAAAAGAGCGCGAGTTCAAAATCGTCGACGGAAGGCAATTGCTCGGCAGTGCCCAGCACCCGGTGGGACGGCAGCCGGCAGCTCGCGGGAAGCAGACTGACGCCGAGGCCAGCCGCGGAAGCGGCCGCAAGTGCCGCCAGACTGGCGCTGCTGTAACTGATGCGCCAGCGCATGCCGAGACTGTCGAGTGCCTGACACAGCTCCTCGCGGTAGAGACCGTTGAGCGGAAACACCGCCAGTGGCACAGGTACTTGTTCGATCGCCGGACGCACGAGACTGTCCAGCCACAGAAGCGGTTCCGGCCTCGCCGCGCGCGGCTGTTGCCTGCGACGCTGCTTGACGAGGATCAGATCGAGTTCTCCGTCGAGATAGGAACGCTGCAGATCCGCGCTCAGCCCGCTGGTAACATCCAATCGCAAGTGCGGATGCTGGCCGTTGAAGGATGCCAACAGATCGACCGTCGGCACAGTAAAGTCCTCAGGCATTCCCAAACGGAGCACACCATCGCGCCAGGGACCGGCCAAGGCGTCATGTGCCTCTTCGTTCAGAGCGATGATCCGGCGGGCATAGCTCAGGAGCTTGACGCCCTCTTCCGTCAGTTGCACCAGATGGGATGTGCGCTCGAAAAGCGCCTTGCCCAGCATCTCCTCCAGCCGGCGAATTTGCTGGCTGACTGTCGATTGGGAAAGGTTCACCCGCTCTGCCGCGCGGGTGAAGCTGTTGCTCTCGCAAATAGCCACGAAGCTGAGCAGCAGTTGCGGATTAAACATTGGATAACGGCTCACATGTCTCCCCAAATGCGCTTGAGCTGATGGTCAAATGGATGAGCGGTCGCGGATTGGTCGCCGAGCGATGGCATTGCGAGGGCTGCAGACCGCAGCCAGACCCACCCTCGTCTGCTAGCGGGCGCCGATTGCGAACCGTTGCTGAGCGCTCCGAAGCGGCCCATCCAAATTGAAAGCGTTCTTCTACTGCATCGCATACAGTTCGTACACATCAGATCAAAAGAACAGGAAGACGCCGCCATCGTAGCTCGGATCTGCGACACCGGAACTCTGCCGCATGTCGTTAGCCCTGTTGACCGGGTGACGTTTTGGCGATCGGCTTCCAGCGCCGCTACGATCTGTACAACCTCAGCGACCGCGACAGCTATTCAGCGCTCCAGGCGCAGATCGCCCCGCGAGCGGGGTGCCCTTGGCTCTGGCCTCGCGCCGGTTTGTCAACTTTAACAAGGTTGGTGCAACGGGCATCAGTCTCTACTGATCGATCTGCACGGTGAGAAGACGCCCTTATCACCGTTGCGCCCGGCTCCGCCCAATGGTTCGCGACGTTAGACTCGACGCTGCGGGCCGGGCGGGCGCCATTTCTGAACGGCCTTACAAAACCGCATCACCTTGACGGTCCTCGGTTCCAAAACCCAACAATGCGCCGAGCGCCGAGCGTCCCCTGACGAGATCCGCCAGGCTATACTTCTCGAACACCGCGACGAAGGCGGCGGTGGCTTCGGAAAGCACGACCGGCAAGGTGCAGGCTGGCGCGATGCGACACCCCTCGCAATCAATGAGGTCGGTCAACTCCTCGGTCTGTCTCAGCAGAGCTCCAAGGTTTATCTCGTTTGCCGGTCGCGCCAGCCGAATGCCGCCGTTGCGGCCGCGAACGGACACAAGGAATCCGGCATTCGCCAGATCCTGCACAACCTTCATCATGTGGTTCTGGGAGATGGAGAACGCCTCCGATATCTCACGGATCGAGCTCAATCCCTGCGGTCGCGAACCCAGATAGATCATGAGGCGCATGGCGTAGTCGGTATATTTCGTCAGCCTCATCGTCGGCCTGCGTCAAAAGGTCCAGTCCAAATACATGCATTTCAGTAGCATCTTTTCGCTCGAACCAATAGAGGTATTTAATATGCATGTTTAAGGATGAGCCAGATGAAGACCCGAGCGATAACCGACGCCGAGATCAGATTGGTGGTCGATCGCTTTTATACCGACGTTCGCGGCGACAGCAGCCTGAACGCAGCCTTCGCCGCGGTCACGGACTGGGATGACCATCTTCAGCGCATGACCGAGTTCTGGAGCTCGATGCTGCTGGCGACGGGCCGCTACAAAGGCAACCCCGTCGCCATGCACCTCATCCACACAGCAAGCATCCGACCAGAAATGTTCAAGCGCTGGTTGGCGCTTTGGCACAAAGCGACCTCGGAAGCGCTCCCAAGCGATATTGCCGGTGAGTTGCAGCTGAAGGCAGCGCGAATTGCGTCGCGCCTGTCGAGCGCCCTTTTCGGACCGGAAAGCGTCGATCTCCGCTCGGTGCACCCCGTGCCGGTCTCGCAGCCCTTTCGAAGCACGCCTGTTTTCAACGAGCACACGATCCCGGCGCCGCTACGGCAGGCCCACAGCCTTCGCCCGGGTGCCTGGGCGAAGCTCAGCGTGCTCGAGGGCGTGCTGAAATACTGCCTCCCCCCTCAACCGGCAGCCGAACTCGCCGCCGCCACCAGCGTTGTCATCCCGCCGGAGCTTGCCCACCACCTAGAAATCGTGGGCCCGGTGCGTTGCCAGCTGCACTTTTACGATCACGAACCCACCACCGCCTGATCCATCACATCGAAAGGAAAGATAATGCCGAAATCACTCTCACCGGAGACTATCCAGATCGTCAAGGCGAGCGTCCCGGCGCTAGCAGCGCACGGCACTGACATCACCAAGAGCATGTATGCGCGTCTCTTTCGCGACGATCATATCCGGGAGCTGTTCAACCATGCCAATCAGGGCGAAAGTGGCTCACAGGTCAACGCACTGGCGGCCGCCATTCTGGCTTACGCTCAGAACATCGACAATCTTGGAGCGCTTGGCTCTGCGGTCGAGCGCATCGCCCATAAGCATATCGGCTATCACATCCTGCCTGAACATTACCCCTATGTGGCAACGGCGTTGCTTGCCGCCATTGAAGACGTGCTCGGGAGCGCCGCAACACCTGAACTCTTGAACGCCTGGGGCGAGGCCTACTGGTTCCTGGCAGATATCCTGCTGCAACGCGAAGTCGAAATCCGTGACGAACTCCTGAAGCGTTCGGGCGGCTGGAACGGCTGGAGAGATTTCATCATCGCTTCGAAGGTTCGCGAAAGTGACGTCGTCACATCCTTCATCCTGAAGCCGAAGGATGGTGGCCGCGTCGCCCGTCACAAGCCCGGCCAATATCTCACCCTTCGTTTCAAGCTGGACAATGGCGTCGAGATGAAGCGGAACTATTCGATCTCCAGTGGTCCGAACGACAGTTTCTACCGCATCTCGGTCAAGCGGGAAGCGCAGGGACAAGGTGGGTCACGCTACCTCCATGATGAAGCGACAGTCGGCACGCTGTTGAAGGTCACACCACCTGCGGGTGACTTCTATCTGCCGGACATGCCAAAGGCCCCGGTCGTGCTGCTGTCGGGCGGCGTTGGCCTCACACCGATGGTCAGCATTCTGGAGACAATCGTTGAAGAGCATCCGGATCTCGAAGCTCACTTCGTCCATGGCGCCTTGAACAGCACAACACATGCCATGGACCAGCATGTTCGCACCCTTGCCAACGCCCATGGCAAGATCACGATCAGCAGCTTTTATAGCGAACCAACGAGCAAAGATGCGGCGGGGTTGTCGCACGACTTCGACGGCTTCATCACCGCGGACTGGCTGCGCGCCAACACTCCGCTTCACCAGGCAGAATTCTACCTCTGTGGCCCCAAACCGTTCCTTCGCGCGCTCGTTCCGGCTCTCGCACGGGAAGGTGTTTCAAGCGAACGCGTTCACTTTGAGTTCTTCGGACCGTCGGACGAACTGCTCGCGGCATGAAGTAGAGCAACCCTCGGAGCGCTTGGACGTTCTCACCCCGGCAAGATCGGCGCTCGCGCGCCGATCTTGGAAAAATGCCGCCGATGAACAGGGCAGCACTGCGGAGCTCAATCGGCCCTTGCAAACTGGACTGCCTAGAATGCGGCGGTCATAGACATAGGTGTCGCTGCCCGTTCCGCCATTCAGGGCATCGTTGTCACGGCCGCCGGAAAGAAGATCGGAGTTTGCGGTACCCGTGATTATGTCGTTACCCGCCGTTCCGGCTTGAGTGAGCAGTTTCACACGGATGTCGGCGACGGCTTCCGTGCGATCTATGGAACGGCTTGGGCGAAGATCCTCTCGCTCTTTGCGGTCGCCGGCCTGATAGAAAGACCCTAGTCGCTGCCGGTCATTCGGCGGAGCGCATTCTAGAAGCCTGGCCTAGCCTGGACGCGGAAAAGATAAGGCTTGCCTCAATCTACGCGGAAGCGAACCCATTGCGCGGTCGACCTCGCGCCTTTGGCGACCTTCCCAAAGGCTCCGTCATCGTCACAGACCGCCGCGTCCCCCGTCGTCGCAGGAAGTCGGGATGAAGTTTCTGATCGACCAGTGCCTCAGTCCGGAACTGGCAAAAATAGCAATCGAAAAAGGCCATGGCGAAACAAGCCATGTGGTCTGGATGAAATTGGGTGGCTTGAAAAGCTGCGTTGAACGGCAAAACCGCAGCCGGTGGGTTGACTGCGGTTCCGGGTGCCGTTGTGAGGTGAAGGGACAATGGCTACCGACCACAGATTGCATTTCGTCAGGTTAATTTAGCGTTGACCTGCGAATTTCCCGGCAGATCTGCAGAACATCCTCTTTTGCCAAGCTCCTGACAGTCCAGCACACGGAGCACTGAATCTGCTCTCCCGTCTCCACCTCCGAGAACGAGGCGCTCGCGCGCCGCAGTTTTGGCACTGAATTTCAAAGCTGTCGGAGCAATCCATCGCTGCCTCGCGCGCTTTCCCAACACTCCCACAACTGATCCACTCAAGGGGAATTTCAAGATGACCTACCGCCTACCGCTGGACTGGCTCCAGCCGGGGACCATTTCGCTGACAAGGCAACGAAAAAGGGTGAAGCGCCCATAACTCTTTGGTTCGCTTCACCCTTTAGATCCGTACTAATCGCTGTGCGTCATGGGCTGAAACATATCAGCTACATTTGATCGCGGGCAAATCACCATGTCGCGAGCATCTCGTGACGGCGTGAGCTACATCCCATCGTCAAACTCTACGGCCTGTCCCTGCGATAGGAACTGGACGAGCGCCGACAGCAGTGACTCCGCCCCATGGCGGTCCATTAAAACCTCGAACGCCGTATTCGTCGACGTTGAAAACTCGAAGACGCCCAAGAGCGGATCTCTCGATAAAGTGGTGAAATTGCCCAGGAATTGGGCGCGGATTGTTGTCCCGCCAAGCTCCATAGTTGCCCCCTGAAATGCTTCGGTTCTGAAAATCGCAAGGCATTCGTTCAAATATATAAGAAAACAGTAAAATACACGGTTTTGTTCAATCGGGGAAGCCGGGCCGGCGACGAACGAACATTCGCCCAACTCATAAGGACATCGCTATGAAATACCGCCTACCGCTGGAATGGCTCCAGCCGGTGAAGATGTCGCGTATCATCGCGCATTGGAGTGCCGGCGCTTACAAGGCATCCGATCTCGACAAGGAGCACTACCACTTCATCGTCGAAGGCTCCGGCAATGTGGTCCGCGGCGACCACACCATCGCTGACAACGTGAACACGGCCGACGACAACTACGCGGCCCATACTCGGGGCTGCAACACCGGCTCGATCGGCGTTTCGCTCGCGTGCATGGTTGGCGCTATCGAGAGCCCGTTTCATGCCGGCAAGTTTCCGATGCCAAGAAAGAGTGTGCAGTTCGCGAGAAACAAGCATTAATGAAGCCCCGCAGGGGAACGCGGGGCCTCATCCTTGGAGGTCGTCAAACAAACCATGCAAAACGCAATGCGTGCATTAAAGCAGTGGCCGCACGGCAATGAATACACAACCATGGATTAGTTCTGTTGTGCAGCCACGGTTGCATCGTCGTGCTGATCGAGCGCAATCATCCTAGGGGGTTAGGTGCGTACTCAAATTGGGTTAGGCAAAGCCGGCTGAGTCAGTGCCGCGTGCCTTCGGACGCAATGTCTACATATCGGCCGATCGACCAAAGGTAATTTACAATCTCCTGCTTTAGCGGATCGCGGTTCCCGTACTTTTCTCCGACGCGGTCAAGCTCCTCGATCGCGGCGTCCTGTTCTTCGATATCGCCAATCACGCAGCTCTCGTGCCCGACGGCGCTGATGTCGCAGCCGACCTCGATCACGTCGACGACGAATGCAGGTATCTCGCTGGCCTTCATATGGCGGCGCCCGGTCTTCGTCATGTTCGCTCCTCCCGAGAATGGGATGGGGGAAGTACGACGGCGGAGCCATCTAGGAGGCCTTTAAATGGGCTGCTACGCGGGGAAAGGGATTACTACATGGAGCCTGCTGGCTCTTGCGTGCCCTCAAAACTGCTGTCTCGATAAGTGGTTCCGGCGCTGAGAAAAAAGACGGCCCAGTCAGGGGGTGATCGAGGCCTGAGGACAGCATAGCGCAAATGGGCTCCATTCCGGGGACTAGCGTTGGAGCTCAGCCTCGAATCCGGGGGGTGGACCGTAGGCTAGATCTTAACGCGCACTCACTGAAATGGTTCCGCTATGCCGGCCGGTTGGCCCTGGTGGCCTTCATTATTGCGCGCCTCGCGGCGGGCAACCAATTCGCACGATGACACGATCGGCTCCGACGATGTCCTGAGCCAGCCGCCGAACAAATTCGTCGCTTCCAGGCTCGGCAAGTTTGCCTTCGATAACAACCCTGCTCCCGAGAGACCTGAAACATAGACCTCGCGCATCGAACGGAGCCTCGCCGGCTAACGCATACTTGATGGAGGCGATCAGACCAGAGGCATCAGAGCCTTCACCACCTCTGCAGCCAAACTCGGGCGGAATCAAAATCATCGCCAGAACTCTCCTCATGAAGGTTCCAACTCAAAGGCCTCGTCGTCCTGGGGCGACGAGGCCAGTGGCTTCATTAATGATGAAGCGCGAATGCGCTTTCAATCCCCGGAGGGCGGGGAAGAATATGCGCAGCGCCTTATTTAGTGTGGGACCGTTCTTTTGCTAGTACTCGGATGAAAAAAGACGGCCCCGAAAGGCGCAACGGGGCCGAGAGTGTGCTGTGCAACTGGGCTCCAGGCGGGGGAAGGCTACTGGAGCCTGGTCGAATAACGCGCGGTTTTCAACATCGTTCCGGGCCGTTCTTTCACGTTATGACGGAAAGGACGACGGCCCCATGCCGCGATACTCCGGCTGAAAGAACGTGCATTCATGTCTGGAAGTAAGGGCGGTCAGCAGCACATTGGTGATCGTTCGCTTGGCAGCGTCCCTCTTGTTGGCGTCAATGCCCACCAATTCCTTTGCTATCGCCTCTGGTACGTTCCAAAGCTCTTCCGCCAGCAGGTCGATGACCTCGGCATCTGGTACGGCTGTTCCATATCGTTCGATCCGGTGAGATGCGGATCGCCTTCACTATGTCGGTCGCGATCCAATGCGCGCTGGGTCGCTCGCGCCTTCGCGATTGCCCCGTGCCGGCAAGCGCCCGCTTTGACGGTGCACGCGCTATGGTGAGGTGGATATAGATTGCCTGATCGAGGCTGTCGTGATCGGACACAGGTCTTCTCCCTGGCAACGATGCTGCCGGTTGGTGTGATGTGCCGCACTGTCGAACAAGAGCGCTCCCGCCCGGCGCCTGGTGATTAGGCTTGCTTTGACGGCGGCCAGATCGTTGGCCGATGCTCGAAACAGAACCAGTTCGGCGCGGCCCTCCCGCTGGCGAAGCCAAAGCCGCCCCACTTCTTGCAGGCTGAGTGCTCACAGAGATGCGTGACAGGGCCACTTTCGGTCTTCTTTCGCTGCGCCGCTTTCGTCGCTCATGTCCGGTACCTCGCTTGGATGTTCTTACTATGTTCTCATAGTCGCGAGCGTCAATGAGACGATTCCGGGGAACTGTGCGTTAATGGCTTCATGGGCAGAACCACGAAGCCGAAACCTCCGCCAGCGCCGCCGGCAGAATCGATGCCGCGGCGTGTCGAGCCGTGCGTCGCAACCCTCGTCGAAAAGCCGCCGAAAGGTCCGGAGTGGGCCTTTGAGGTCAAGTGGGACGTGTGTGGACGCCCCGGAAGATGCAAGCGGAATCTTACTTCGGTACAGGCATGTGGTCAGGCGCTGACGTGTGTCCGGCCTCATGTGGCGAGATCGAGACGCCGCGGGCCTTTATGGAGTTCGTGGATCGGAACCAAATCGGATACGCGTGCTTGTGAGCGCTCATCCCACTACTGGTTTCCGATTTCGGGTGCAAGATTTGGTTGAGCGGATCGGCCTGCAGTGCGGCGCATCCATGACGATCTACTGGGTCAGCAGGAAACCGCTTTGGGATTGGCTGCTCTCGATTTCGTAAATCTCGCGCTTCAGACGCGCAATGTGCTCATACGAATACTGCGCATCCTCCAACAGCATATAGGCTTGGTCTTCCGCGTATTTCGCATGGCGGCGATGAGTATCGATCTGCGCCAGCTTTTGTTTGATCCGAGGATCGTCCCTGTGCATTCCAGCCTCCTGGAAAGCCCCGCTTAAGCTGGGTTTGATCTTCAGAGTTAAAATAGCAGCCACTGAACTTCAGCGCCAGTTGCTCACGTGAGCTACGCCAAAGGCAGGAGCAATCGGGCGGCGTGACCTCTCACGTACTCCCATTTCGTTTCGCTCCTCTCGTTTACCTCCGGGAGCGCTGAGCGGTGAGGGGTAAGTCTAAAATTTCTCAAATGATTCAAAGGGACTTAACCACCCCTCACTTCTCCCGCTAAGTGTTGATTTCGTTGATGAAATAGGCATATCTTGCATTCCTGCAGGGACCACCATACCGCCAAACTGAGCCCCAAGCTGCCACCAGCACGCCTTACTCTCGGTCGCAAAAAGCTCTTGCGGAAAAAACCAAGGCCTCCGGGCTTTGAGAAGCCCCTCCCCTTCCTCGGCATGAAGCCGTTAGGTAAAAATCGAGGGGCGAAATTTCGGCTTTGCGTTTCAATTGAAATCGCTAAGTAAAAGCCACAGCGGCATTCCCCTTCCCGAAGCCATGCAGCAATCGCTGCACAAGTCGGTCACGCAGGCCGCTCGATACTATAACGAGACAGAACGAAAGCTGGGACGAGCGACGCGATTGGTCGTCTGAGCCTTCAGGTCGACCATTTTCCAGCCCTCACGAGCGACGGAAAGCAATCTACTCCCATCTTTACCTTGCATTTCTGGAATTGAGCTCCATAAATGCAAGGATGATTGAGCGCCAGATCGCCACGACGTTAACAGAACTCATCGACACGAACCCCGCCGTCGCGCTCATTGGACCGCGCCAGGTTGGGAAAACGACGCTCGCACTCTCTATCGCTGAGCAGCGCCAATCGATCTATCTTGATCTTGAATCCGACGCCGATCGCGCCAAATTGAGCGAACCGGAGCTCTATCTCGAGCAGCACACGGACAAGCTTGTCATCCTTGACGAGGTTCACCGCCTACCCAACCTCTTTCAAAACCTGCGTGGCCTGATCGACCGAGGGCGGCGAACAGGCAGACGGTTCGGGCAGTTTCTCCTGCTGGGCTCAGCGTCTATCGACCTGCTGAAGCAGTCCGGCGAAACTCTTGCCGGCCGCATCGCTTACATCGAGATGCATCCGATCGATGGTCTCGAGGTAGCGGAAAAGGATATCAACGCTCTTTGGGTTCGAGGCGGCTTCCCGGACAGCTTCCTCGCCGCCAACGATCGTGCCAGCTCTCGCTGGAGGCAGGACTTCATCCGAACATATCTGGAGCGCGACATCCCGCAGTTCGGGCCTCGAATACCGGCCGAAACCCTCAGACGGTTCTGGACAATGCTGGCCCACCATCAGTCCAGTCTCCTAAACGCTGCCGAGTTCGCTCGTGCGCTCGGGGTCGATGGCAAGACCGTTGCGAGCTACCTTGACCTACTTGTCGACCTCCTGCTGGTTCGCAGGCTGGAACCTTGGCACTCCAACGCCGGCAAACGCTTAGTGAAATCGCCGCGCGTATATGTTCGCGACAGCGGCATAGCTCACACTCTTCTGGGTTTGACGAACCTGGAGCAGGTCCTTGGGCACCCCGTCGCTGGCGCGAGCTGGGAAGGTTTCGTCATAGAAACTCTCTCCGCAGCCGTGCCCTATGGGACCCAAATGAACTTTTACCGGACAGCCGCCGGCGCCGAGATTGATCTCCTCATAACTCCACCTGGCGGGCGTCCCTGGGCTATAGAGATCAAACGCAGCCTCACTCCAAAACTCGAGAAGGGGTTTTATCTCGCCTGCGAGGCGATAAGTCCCGAAAGACGAATGGTGATCTATCCCGGCACTGAAGCGTACCCTGTGAGCGAGCAGGTCGATGCCATACCGCTTCCCGTCGCTGGAAAGCTCTTTCGCGATCTCGCCTAACCCTTTTTCAAGCGATACGTTTTGCAAGGGACCCTGACGATCCGTCAGATCGGTCTGCCTCATCGAAATCACCCACCGCGGGCCACCTCACTGCGCCAGCACTATGAAGCCAGTCGTCCTGACCCACCATTTGCCCGCATAAGCGCCATCAGCATTGGTCCAAGCGAAAACTCCCCTTGCGGTGCCTTTGCCGTCAGATCCCGCAGATAGCCGCCGGCAGAGTTGATGTGTCCTGCCCTTTCAAGAATGCAGGCGATTGTCGCCGCGGCATTCTCAGGTCCCATGACCTCGCAGGCATCCTGATAGGCGCTCGGGCCCACCCCAAGCATCGATCGAACAACGACGGCAGCCGCCATAAGATCGCGCCAGCTCGAAACCGCGCCGCCTGGTCTGTACATCATGATTTCCGGGCAAGCCTGCAGCACCAACGTCAGCAATGCGTCGAGGACGGCTAGGCCGCGATCCTGGATGCCGAGAAGCGCCCTCGCCTGCGAGGCGTCGCGAAACACCTTCCACTTGTCGGCTGTCTTGCCAGACTTGATTTCGGCTGTAGTGAACTGCCTTTTGACCAAGGCAAGCGTCATAGGCCGCCGCCCGAAGGGCGTCGTCACATTTCCAACCTGCATTTTTCTTCACCTCTTCAGAAGGCAAAAGGAATCTGTTCGCCAAAACGGCGCCGAAGACTCTTGATGAAGATTCGTGGAAATGCGATTCTCGACCTTGCTAGAAATCTGAGGAAGGCTTCCACGACGGAAACGTTTGGGGCCTTTTTCTTTTGCGGTCTACTCTCCTTGTTGATCCTTCTGGCTCCGATAGGACTGATACAGGTGACTCAGGTTCTCAGCGATGTAATCGCCGAAGCCCGCTGCATCCTTTGCCTTGAGAGCAAGTGTGTATGTCTTGCCGTCGCTCATCAGATCGGCTGACACGAACTTGTCGCCCGAGACCCATTTCTGAGTTTTTCGCCGTCTTAGACCGGGGCTGCTTCCCGATCGATTTCTCGTGGGTCAGCAGCGCATTGAAGCGGTCGTCTCCGACCTTAGCCCTGAACCCATCCGTTTCGGCAAAGGCTACCGCCTTTTCGAGGGTCGATGGCCGCTCTAGGAATTTTAAGTTCATACCAGCGATCTCGACCAATTTCCTTGGCCGCCCCGACGCCATCAAGGACATCCCTTGGGATGGTCGAGACCGCAAGCATCCTCGAGAAGGTGGCGCGGTCGGTGAACAATGCGGAGAGCGTGATCGCGTTGTCACAGTCGAACGGACGACGGGCGATCTCGGCCGCGAATAATTCCTTCTCTAGGAACGACAGATTTGCCCGTGCGGAGTTCTCTTGACCCTGAGCGACAAGGTGATCCTGGTCATTCAAGTCTTTGACGACCGCGCGGACCTTCCGCTTGAGCGCCTTGGCAGAGGGTAAGCACCGAGCATGGGGGAGCAAGCGCGGGAAGCTGCGGCGCATGTTCGACGGCGCAGGCACCTTGTCGCGACGGCCGCCAGTTTCATCACTCTTGTCCTGGTTTCCCTCGATCTGTGGAGCCCGTTGCAGGACGCGGTTGTCATTCTCTACATCATCGTCATTCTCCTCGTCGCACGGATCAGCACGACCGCGCCGGCGATCTTGCCAACGTCAACCCGTCCTGCGCCTCGGTGCGTCCGGCACAATGGGTCCCGATGATCCTTGCATGGTTACCGGCGATCAGCCACTGAACCCGGCAATACGCTGTATGAACCACGTCGCTGATAAAGAGCCGATTGCATAGGCCATCAGGAGTCTGGGTCGTTGGGAATGGAAGTCGAGCAGGAGCCTGAGGCTGGCGATCGCAAGAAGCACCGCGGCGACAAAAAGCAACTGCCCCGCCTCTACGCCCAGATTGAAGCTGAGAAGCGCCAGCGGCACATCCCTTTGCGGCAGGCCGACCTCCTGAAGGGCGCCGCCGAAGCCGAGGCCGTGCAGCAGGCCGAAGAGGAACGCGACGATCCAGGGGTAGGTGCTGGCAAGATCCTCCTGCCCGCGTTCCCGGCGAACGATCTCCGATGCAACAAGCACGATACTGAGCGCCACCAATGCCTCCACCAGCGGCTGTGGCGCGACCACCAGCCCGAGTGCCGCAGAGGCCAGGGAGATCGAATGGGCGACGGTGAACGCCGTGATGGTTTCCACCAGACTGCGCGGCCGGCGGATCAAAAGCAGCAGCGCCAGGATGAAGAGCAGATGATCCAGACCGAGAAGGATGTGCTGGACGCCGAGCAGGAAATAGGTTCGCGCCGTATCGGCAGCGGTCGGTGCTGCGGCGATGACGAGATCAGGAAAATCCGGTGTCAGCCGCGCCGTCTGCATGGTGCCGTCGGCGCGCGTGATGCGCGCAAGTGCATCCGTATAGGTTCCGGCCAGCCCATCAATGGTGATCGTCCTGCCGGCAAGTCCGCCGGCGCAATGCACGCGCCAGCGGCTGGTCCAGGCGGAATCAGCCATGGTCGATGCCGGCGGCACGAGTTCCCGACAGTTTTGCGGGAACCTGAGATAGAGCGACAGCCGGTACTCCCCGCGCCCTGGCACTTTCCAAAGCACATCATAGGCCTCGGCAGCCGTCTCGGTGATCTCGACATAAGCAGGCCGAAGTTCGTGGCCCTGCGCCCGTCCAACGCTGATCGATACCAAAAGCAAAAAAAGGAGCAAACGCAGGCTCATCGTGGCTGCTCCGCCGACGAGATCTCGGAAATCTTCGTGGGATCAGGCACGTCCACGATCACCTGATAACCCGCCCGCAGCCGGCGATAACGGTCCTCGGCGATCTCGCGGCGCTTCCTGTCCTGCCAGTCACGAAGCACTGCGGCGCGCACCTCCTCAAGTGGCGGCACGTGGGGGGCCGTTCGCTGATCAACCATCACCAGATGCAGGCCGTAGGTGGAACGGACCGGGCCACTCCAGCGCCCGATCGCGGCCTGCTCCAGCCCCGTGGCGAAGGCGGCGCCGAAGTCGGACTCGATCCGGTCGATCCGCGTCAGCGACATGGCGGGTGGGAGCAGGGTCGCGTCGCCGATGTCCCCAGGACCTGCGGCAGCGTCGTTCGCGTTGAGGGCAGCAAGTGCGGCAAGCGCATCCGCTTCCGCCGCCAGCCCCCGCCTTGAAACGTCGAAGAAGAGCTGCCTGAAGGCAAGCGTTGCCGGCACCCTGTAGGCTTGCGCATTGGCGTCGAGATAGGCCTGAAGGTCTGCTTCATCAGGCGTCATCTCCGCTTCGCTCGGCTCGATCAGAAATTCCATCTTCTGCTGGATGCGGCGGCGAAAGACGGTGTCATCGCGGTCGAGCCCGATCTTGCGTCCTTCGCGATAGAAGATCTCCTCCTTGACGAAGGCGGCAATCAGGCCGTCCATTTCCAGTGGAGTTGGCGGCCTTTGCCAGGCGCGCTGAAACGTCTCCGACAATTGCGCAATCCGCCCCGGTCCGACCTCAACGATGGTGTCACCGGCTATCGGCGGCGAGCGACCGACCATGGAGTAGAGGCCGGCCACGACCGCGCCGATTACAAGGAACTGGGCAAAGGGTTCGCTAAGAATGCGGAGCAGACGTTTCATGCGGGCGACCTGCCACTCATCAGATCAAGCGTGAGCACGAGAAGCGCGCTGGCGGCAATCCACGAACCGACCGCCCGAACGGCAATCCTTTGCCATGGCCGATGGAACCAGGCTGAAAGTCCACCGCAGTAGATTATGATCAGCGTTGTTCCGACCGCCGTCCCCGAAAGTGCCACCCATGCTCGCTGCGGCCCGGTGCCGTCAGGCGCCGAATCGAGGCCGACCAAGATCGCGGCAAGCAGCGAAAGAACGATAGGCAACAACAGCCCACCGGACCAGGAAGCGGCAATGGAAAGCCCCGCGATCAGCGCCAAGGCAAGTATTGGCCATTGTGGCAGGACGGGATCGGCCAGTGCCGTCACTGCCAGCGCCACCGCAACGGCGCCCATGAAGGCTGGCAACGACAGCCTCCCGGCGCCCGGCGCATGCTGGCCGATCAGGAGGCCGACGGCCACCAGCGCGAGCAGATGGGCCGGCACGAGCAGCGGATGCAGCATGCCATTGTAGAAGCTGCCGATACCCTTGATCGGACTGTGGGCAAAGGCAGAGCCGGCCGGCCCAGCGGCAAACACCAAAAGAAAGATGGAAAGCCGCCTGATCATGCGTATCCCGTCAGAAAGGCAAGCCCGGCTACAGCGATCGCCCCGCCGACCGCACGGACCGCCACTTTTCCAAGGTCCCATTTGGTCGCGAGACCAAGCGTAATGCCGATCGCATGCAAGATCCCCGTGCCGACGACAAAACCAATCGCATAGGAAACGGCATCGGCGGCAGCGGGAAGCTCGGTGCCGTGCGCATGACCGTGGAAGATCGCGAAGGCCCCGACGATCCATGCGGCGATCCAGATCGGCGGTCGGGTACCGAGTGCCACGACGATGCCGAGCACGACGGCAGAGGCGGCGATGCCGGTCTCGACGCCCGGCAACGGCACACCGGCAACGGCAATCGCGCCGCCAAGAGCCATCACCAGCGGAAACACGATCGGCAGCAGCCAGATCGCCGGAGCGCCGAGAACTGCGCCCCACAGACCGACCGCAACCATGGCAGCGACATGGTCCCATCCAAGAATCGGGTGCATGAAACCGGCCAAAAGCCCGCCCGCCACCCCTGCCCCTTCATGAGCAAGGGCCGGAGACGCAAGGACAAGCAGAATGCTCGTCGCCAGGCCCCTTGCGCCAACACCTGCCAAACTGCACCTGCCGAAAACATGCCTCATGCGCGCCCCCTAGAATGTCGAATTGACGTGTCCGATCGCCTCCGGCGCGGCGCCCCTCACCAGGGCGCGCCTCAGCATGCGGCGCAGTTCAGTCTGTCGCCTCGCGTCGCCGTAGAGCCGGACAAGACCCAGGCTTTCCGCCTGCGAAAATCCGACAGCGCCGTCCACCAGCGCTCGCACGACCTTGTCGGTCGTCACGATCACAACATCGCCCTCGGTCGGACCGCTCGCATGCGGCTCGACCCGGACATCGCCGCCTTCGGCAGGTGCAAACCCCGTTCACATCACTTGCGGAATGAGGACAACCGAAAAATGAAAATCGTTGCCGCCAGCGTTCTCGACCCGCGCACCGAGACCATTCAGGCTGTCGACGGCGCGACGAAAGCCCAGACTGAAGAGATCCTTCTCAGGCTTCGTCTCTCGCGGCGGCAGGACGCCCGCATCCTCCGCCTGCCAGACGGCCGTGCGAACATAAAGCGACTTGGGATAGACCCAGTTCATGACCCCAAGCGCGACGCTCTGCGGGTTCTCATAGCCGCAGGCAAGCGCGCTGCCGGCAAAGAGCGCCGTAAGCAGGGTCGCTGCCGCGAGGGCTCTTGGCTCTCGACGGCGCCGCTTCGGAGTTGCAGCCGTGGCGCTCCCCATCTCGGCCTCCCCTCGATCAGCCGCCCGGCGTGTACCAGATCGGCGATGTGAACGCCCGCTCCTGCGTGACAAGCGGCACCTTGGGATCCATCTTCACGCCGAAGCGCTTGGCGTCGTAGGCGGTCCAGCGCGGCGTCGGGATCTCGATGACGCGGGCATAGTAGACCGACTTGAGCGTTGGATCGAACTCCGGGTCGGTCCAGACGGTGGCAAGTTCCGGATCGCCGATCGTGTTCGTCCAGGACGCATCGGCGATGTCGACCGTCGAGCCGACCGGCGGTATCTTGCCATCTGCGCCGGGCTTGCGTTTGTCGGCATCGCCCCAGACGACGTCGAAGATCTTCTCCTGTGTCTTGCCGTCCCGGTCGAGCCAGCCCTTGATGATCTGGATACGATCAAGATTACCGCCGAGCGGGTCCTTGAGGGCGGCAACGAGGAAGGTCGGCGCCTTGCCATCCGGCGCCTTTCTCAGGTCGCCGCCCATCGGAACGCCCTTGGCGTAGCCTATCTCCGCCGGTGTGCGGCTGGTGGCATCCGCCGCGACGAAGTCGAAGCCACCGAAGAAGCGCACGATCATCCGCGTGCCACTGGTCGAATAGGTCTCCTTGCGCTTCATCGCATCCCAGAGCGCCGCACGCGTATTTTCCGTTGCCCAGACACCGGTGTATCCGGCCGCCGTCACCTCATAACCCTTGACGACGCGGTCGCCGAACTTCATCGCGTCCTCGCTCCAGCGTTCGGGCCGCGGTTCGCAACTCACGAACTTGCAGAAGTAATTGTCCTCCTCCATCGCCGTCATCCCGGTATGGGCGTCGCTGCCGGAAACAAAGCCGTATTTGAAGGGATTGGCGCCAACGTCCTGCTCTATTTTGAGGCCGTTTTTCAGCGCCTCGCGGACGTATTCGTGTTCGATCATGCCGGGTTTCTTCGGTACGAGGTTGAGGTTGCCCCGGTCCCACAACTCGTAGCCGGCGACAAACTCGTCGTTCGGCGACAGCGAGGGATGCGCCTCACTCTGCCCCTTGGTCTGGATCACCTCAAACAGCGGTTCCCAGCGGGCGCGATCCTCGGCCCACTGCTTGGTCAAAGGCCCTCCGGTAAAGGTCTGGAGCTCGAACATGCGACCATTGGACAGGTTGCCGTTGTGCGGGATGGCGAGCAGTGAGCCGCCGGTCTTTTCCTCCCAGTTGGACATCCATTTCCAGAGATCTTCAGGATTCTCGCTCTGGAAGGTGGTGTAGGGGATCATCGTATCGGCCTTGTCGCTGGCGTCGCGATAGATGACGTTGCGGTGCAGGTTATCGCCGCCACCGGCATTCGACGTCCATTCGTAGGCGATGAAGGCCGTGAAGCGGCCGGGCTCGTTATACTTCTCCATGATCTGATTGTTCTTCTGCCAGACCGAATTGGCGAACTTCGGGTCCATGATCGCCGGCGGCAATTGTTTGTTCGACTGCGCCTTGATCAGTTCCATCGTCGCAGCAGCCGCCTCCTGCGGCCCTTGCTGCATCATGTCGTGCCAGCGTTTCAAGGTCTGGTCGGCCATTAGCTCCGGATTGCCGTCCTTGAGTTCGGAAATCACGCCCATGCCGTCGGAATGGTCGGTGACCGCGATCCAGTCGAGCGGCCGGCTGAGTTTGACCGGCTGGCCGGTATTGGAGAGGATTTCCTCGCCCCGCGCGAAACGCACCGCGTCCTCGGGCGTCAGCGTTGCGCCCGTCATGCCGGCATCGACGGACCAGGCGGTGTGCAGATGCTGGTCGCCGAAGTAGGGACGCGTCGGATAGTTGCGTCCGGCATAGGGCGAATAGCCCGGCTTCTTGAAGAATTTCGCTACGGTTCCCGGGTCGATCTGCCCGCTATCCATCAGCGCTTCCTGTGCGATGGCCGGTGCGGCAACGGTCGACACGGCAAGCGCAGTCGCGCCGAGCAAGCTCTTGATCGTCAAGCGGATAGTCATGCCATGCCTCCCTCTCAAGATTTGAACTCTCAGTGAAGCAGAACATTCTCGATGCGGGTCTGGCGTCAGACACCGGAAGCTACCAGATCGGAGCGCTCTGGGCCCGCTCGGTGGCTTCATCGGGCATTTCGATGTGGAATCGCACGAACAGCATATTGGCAGCCCGGCACGGCGTCGGGTTCTCGACGACGCATCCTATGCCGCAAAGGAACGGAACGACCCGCGCTCGACACCCCATAGCCTGCACTCCAGCGTCGTTAAAAGCCGACCGGACCTATTGTAGATGGAAAGATCCGCAACGGGTATATGCGCAACTGTTGAATCTTTACTTTCGCACGACCCAAGCGGATCTTCTAGCAGAATACCGCTCGAAACGTCTGCGCATGACCAGGCCGTCGCTGTGATCACGCCACAGCGACGAAACCGCATGATCGCAGGCAACGCATCTTGTTTCGACGGTCGGGTCCGCTTGTTCAGCGTCCGTGATACCCGTTTATTTTGTCGCCGCCTTCACGACGCCTTGCTGCAAGTCTTGCTCATCGGCGACGATGGCAGCGGCCTCGTCCAGAAGGACGTCCTTCGCATTCTTGCGGGCGTTCTCCAAGGCAATATCGGCACTCAAGCTGCGCTCGTTCGCGTTGAGGCCATCATCTGTGACGTCGGCGCCGGCTGCTTGTGCTCGAGACTTCAGGCGATTTTCGCGCGCCGTCATCTCTCGACGGCGTTCCGATTCATTGAGGGAGACAACCCCTTTCTCGCGTTGTGCCTTGATCTCCGCGATGTCTTTCAGAAGGCGCTGGAAGTCCTGATTGCTATCGACCCGCGCCTCATGGCGGCTTTTAAGGATCGGCAGCAAGGTCATGACCGTTCCGATCGGCGCATATTTTGCAGGCTTGATCTGCGCCCATGGCAGAGCATTGTCATAGCTCGTCTCGCCAAAGGTTGCCGGATCAGAAAATCCCGGCAGGCTGATATCGGGCGTGACACCGCGCAGTTGCGTCGTACCGCCGTTGATCCGGAAGAACTGCGCAATCGTCACCTTCAACTCACCGAACGCGGGTTTGCTGTTGCGGGCCATCTGGTCGAGATCGACCACCGTTTGAACGGTGCCCTTGCCGAAACTGGGTTCACCAACGATCACGCCGCGACCGAAGTCCTGGATTGCTGCGGCAAAAATCTCCGAAGCCGAAGCCGACCCGCGATTGATCAGCACTCCCAACGGGCCTCCCCAGACGGGTGCTGGGAAATGAGCGCTTCTGAGCGCGACCTTGCCGTCGCTATCGCGCTGCTGAACGACTGGACCTTTGCCGATGAACAGGCCGGTCAAGGCGATTGCCTCGTCCAGCGAGCCGCCGCCGTTGTTGCGCAGGTCAATGAGAACGCCGTCGACGTCGTCCTGCTTCAGTTCACCGAGAAGCCTTCTGACATCGCGGCTTGCACTCCGGTAGTCCTTGTCTCCTTTGCGCCGTGCTTCAAAATCCTCATAGAATGTCGGCAAGGTGATCACACCAATTTTGCGTGTGACCTCGCCTACCTTCACCGGCAGCACGGATTTCTGTGCCGCCTGCTTTTCGAGACTGATCTTGTCGCGCACCAGGTCGACAACGCGATGGGTGGCATCCGCCCCGGCATCCGCCGGCAGGATATCCAGACGCACGACAGAGCCTTTTTCACCTCGTATCAGTCGCACGACCTCGTCGAGGCGGGTGCCGACCACTTCCTTGATCGGCCCGTCCTTGCCTTGGCCAACGCCGGTAATGCGGTCACCGACCGCGAGCTTGCCCGACAGCTGTGCCGGGCCGCCAGGCACGAGCTCACGGATTGTCGTGTAGTCGTCGCGCTCCTGCAGCACCGCACCGATACCGACCAGCGAAAGCTTCATCGAGATATTGAAGTCGTCGGAAGCGGTCGCGCCGAAATAGTCCGTGTGTGGGTCCGTCGACGTTGTGTAGGCGTCCATGAACAACTGGAACACGTCATCGCTCTTGTACTGGTAGGCGCGCTCGAGGGCATTGGCATATCGCTTGTCGAGCGTTTCGCGAATGGCTGAGTCAGACTTTCCGCCCAGCTTCAACCGCAGCCAGTCGTTCTTTACGCGCTTGCGCCAAAGCTCGTTACTCTCGGCTTCCGACTGCGGCCAGGGCCCTTTGTCGCGCAGCACGGAATAGTTTTCCTCAACGGTGAAGTCGAAGTCTTTTTTGAGCAAGTCGCGCGCGTAGTTCATGCGGTCGACCACGCGGTTGCCGTAGACCTGGAAGATCGTAAACGGAATCTTCAAGCTCCCCCGCTTGATCGCGTCATCGATCTCGCTGCGATTAGACATGAAGCCGTCAATGTCGGCTTGCAGGAACAGCGCGCGGTCCGGATCAAGGGATTTGATGTACCGGTCCATGATCTTGGCCGACAAGGCATCGTCGAGCGGAACGGGCTGGTAGCTGAATCGCGTCAGAAATTTTGCACTCAACTGAGCGGCTTGCGCCTGTTGCTTGACCGGCTCCAGAACAGGCGGCGCGGCGACTTCAGCGTAGGCGGACTGCGCGATTGCAAGAAATGCACCCAGGAAGACGTATGAAATGCGCATTCAGCGTTGACCCAATTCTTTTATGCCAGTTGTCGATGCCTGATCTAGGTGAAGCAATTATGGTTTTTTGGCAACCGCATCGGTCACATGTGCTTCCAATGATCCTCACTTCAGGGTGATCGACAAACAATTGTTTTGACCGGCCCGCCTGCTGCGGCACAACGATGCCGCCTGTATAGCTGGCCGAGGTCGGCGGGCCTTTGACCTTGCCGCGGGTATTTCTACCCTGCCAGCCAGACGCTTCCGTTAACACTTTGCAAACCATAGTCAGCGCGCGGCTCATGCAGCCCGGCTGGCATCATGAGGATCGCCGTTCATTTTATAAATTGATAGAATCGGCCCCGTTTGATGACAAGCATTCTGACGAACACGTCCGCAAGCTCCGCAATTCAGGTTCTTCGGGCGATCAATTCCAACCTTGCCGCGACCCAGGGCCAGGCCAGTGCGGGGCTGCGTATCCGTACCGCCGCCGACAATGCGGCATACTGGTCAATCTCGACCACCATGCGTTCGGACAAGATGTCGATCTCCGCCGTGGCAGACGCGCTCGGTCTCGGCGCGGCCAAGGTTGATACGGCCTATGCCGGGATGGAGGCTGTCATCGATGTGTTGCGAGAATTCAAGGCGAAGCTCGTCGCGGCCAAGGAGCCTGGCGTCGACAAGGCAAAGGTCCAGTCTGAACTTGATCAGCTCAAACAGATGGTCGTAAGCATTGCCACGTCTTCCGGATTTGGCGGCCAGAACTGGCTGAACACGGATATCGGCCAGATTTACGATCTCAAAGCGAACAAGGTGTCGCTCGTATCGTCATTTTCCAGATCATCAGGCAGCGTCTCGATCGGCACGATCGATCTTCATCTTGATGAGATCAGTCTGTTCAACACCGCAGGCGGCGGCTTGCTCCAGGCCGACCCCCGCGATGTCAAGACAATCGGGGGCATGCGGTACGGCACCGTTTATCCTGAAAGCGGCTCGTCCACGATCTACTACACCGAAACAGGATCGAGCTGGATGAACCCAACGTGGAATTCCGGGGCAGCGGGAACATTCTCCTTCAACTTTCCGCATGGATCACCCTTGGATTTCAATAGTCCGGGCGCTGAAATCAAGTTCGACATTATCCTGGACAGGGAATACGACCCTTCGGGCGATACCGGGATCACGGCGGAACTTCGCGATCTCCCAGGCCCGTACGACCCTGGACATACGAAGACGATAACGATCACCAAGGCGCACGTGGATGCCTATGACGCCAGTCTAGGGGGCATCATCTCCACAAACACCCAGTTCGCCGGCCTGCTGAATACGCTGCTGAACCCAGAGGGAGCCCACGTCAACGCGAACTACGGCCACTATCAGCCACCGGGGTCGAACAATTGGATCCACGACGACGTCCTCATGAGCGTTGAAACGCGCCAGATGCATGGAAACGGCTCCTACGTTGAGATTGCCAATCTGAGCAGCGTTGGGGTCAGCACAGGGGGCCTGACACAAAAATCCGACTACGGGGAGCGAGGGTCAGGGCTGTCGCTGCAATTCGATCCGTTTACGCTTCATATCGACGGGGACACCCCTGACGGCGTCGAGGTGAGTTTTCAGTTTTCGATAAACGGAGCCCCCTCCAAATCGTACGAGTTCAATCGGACCTACGTGAACAACCTTCTTGGCAAGGACACAGGTGCCATCGAAACGGCCGACGAGATGGTAACGCTGTTGCGATCCCTGCTTGATGCGGACTGGCCGGACACGGTCATCCAAGTGTCGAGTGCCGATCCGAGCAAGATCATCGTCAAGTCAGACCCAGCCGTTGACCGCAAATGGGGCGCTGGAACGCGCGCGGGGTTTTCGGACATTGTCGTCAGTATCGAGCCGCTTCCAGCGATCAACTTCCTCAACATCGACATCAAGCAGAACCCTGATCTGATCGACCACTACTTGAACTACATCGAAGTGGCGGGGCAGCGGGTGGTAGACGGTGCCGCAGTTCTCGGCGCCCTCAAGCAACATATCGACATGCAGTCAGAATTTGCAAACAAGCTCATGGACACCATCGACAAGGGTGTCGGTCGCCTCGTCGATGCCAATATGGACCTGGTGTTGACAAGGCTCAAGGCGCTTCAAACGCAAGAGCAGCTCGCGATCCAATCGCTGCATATTGCCAACAACAACAACGAAGCGATCTTGCAATTGTTCAGATGATCCCGGTTCTCTCGTCTCCGCCGCCACGGATGCCGAGCCTTGCGCAAGGCGACCTCTATGGCGCTAGCTTCGTCCGCGTTCGAGGTGCGTGGCGATCAGCATGGCGACGAGATGCACGGTGTTCCTGGCTCCGAATCTTTCCTTCATCCGCTCCAACCGGTGTTCGACGGTGCGATGCGAGATTGAAAGCGCCGCGGCGATCTCCTTTGCGGTCGCCCCCTCTACCAGCAGTTGGATGATCGCTTCGTCAGCGACGTCCATTTGCTCGAGCCGCCGTGGCGGACTGAGCAGAAACTGCGCATAGGAGGACGAAATGATCCACTTTGGACGATCGATGTTTCGCTGGGGCAACAGGATGCGATCATAGCCGACGTTGACGCCGAAGAGACGCGTCTTGACGAGCTCCATGGAAGGTTGCTGACTGGACGTCACCTGCAGAAGCCGCGGTATAACCGCTTCCTCCATGTAGCTCTGATCCTTGAAATCACCAATGTAAGCGTCGGCGAAGATCTTGTTTATGTTAAGGATGCGCGACGTGAAGCCGGAATGCCGGATGGCTTTCATGAACCATCGCTTGGGATCAATGCCCTCAACCGTAAATACAGTCAGACGCATTTTGATCGACAGCATATCGACGATGTCGCGATACACGGTTTCTGGTGAAGTCGGCTGCTCGGGATCGGTCTGAAGCCAGTTGTCGAGCATTTTGCGCGCGACTGCGCTGAAGGGGGTCTCTCTCGCCATTGCCATGCTCGTCAATTACATCGGCGCACGAATACAATCTAAAGCAGAGCAGCCGCAATAGGGTAAAAATACCCTAGGCTTTCGGTGGGATCGTCGGTCACGACACGATCTTCGTGGACGAATGCGACCCCTTGGCATACGGTTTTCAAATAAGGTAACGGTTCGGATTGGGCTGCTCAGCTGGCGCGATTGCGCGTGCCAATCCGAACAAAACGCTGGCAAGCACCCCAGGTGCCTTTAACACATCTCGACCGCGCCAATCGGTGCCCGGGCAACGAGGTAGCTCTCGATGAGGACGAACGTGAAATCCAACGAAGCGCCGGCGACGGGCCGTCTCAAGATCGGTTTTGTACTTGCCCGGTCCTTCACCCTTTCTGCCTTCGCGCTCTTCGTCGACACGCTTCGGCTCGCGAGCGACGAACTCGACAAGTCCGGCCGCATCCGCGCCGACTGGCAGGTGCTCGGCAACACGCGGCACCTCATCACCTCCAGTTGCGGCGTGCAAGTGGCGCCGACTTCGGGCCTCGTCGACCCCGCTCAATTCAACTACATCGTCGTCGTCGGCGGCCTGCTCAACAGCAAGAGCCCGATCGACGACGAGACCGTCAGCTTCCTCAAGAAGGCGGCGGCGAAAAAAATCCCGTTGATCGGCCTGTGCACGGGAACTTTCGTTCTCGCGGATGCGGGCCTGATGGCGGGGCACAATGTCTGTGTCAGTTGGCTCCACTACCAGGCATTCCGTGAACGCTTTCCCGATCTCAAGGTGCGCTCGGATCGCCTGTTCAATCTGGAGCGCACGCGCGGATCATGCGCCGGCGGCAGCAGTGCTGCCGACATGGCCGCCCATATCGTCCGCCTTCACATCAGCAAGGAGGCGGAGCGGAATGCGCTTGAAGTCCTGCAGATCGACAAGGCGCGCTCGCATCTTCATGTCCAGCCGAGAAAACCGCTCGCGATCGAGAGCAACGATCCCCGGTTGAACGCTGCGCTCATCATCATGGAGCAGCACACCGAAAACACCATCTCGATCCCGGAACTGGCGGCGTCGGTCGGATTGTCGCGACGCCAACTCGAGCGGCTGTTCATGGACAAGGCCAAGATGTCGCCTGCGCTCGTCTATCGCAAGTTTCGTCTGGAGCGCGCCAAGCATCTTCTCACCCAGACGAACGCATCACTGATAGAAATCGCTCTCGAGGTCGGCTTCGAGAGCGCCGGCCACTTCTCGAGGATTTTTGCCAAGACTTATGGCCAAACACCGAGCAGGCTCAGGGCGCAGCAGTCAATGTGAGCCATCCAGGGGCGAAGAGCAACACTGCGATCACGGCAAAGGCAAAGCGGGTTGCGGCGCTCATGTCAGCCTCCATGGCAACACCAGAGTGTAGGCTGAAAATCCGACGGTTCAAGCGGGCGCAGTTTACATCCAATCCAACCGCATCCGCGCGTGCGCGATATCGGCGACGACCGAAACCGCGAGTGCGCGCGCATCCCTTGTTTTGTCAAAGATGCCGATCGGCGCCTTGATGCGGGCAAGCATACTCTCCTCTCGCCCGCAATCACGAAGGGCCTGGCAGCGTTTTGCATGGGTGCGACGGCTGCCGAGGGCACCGATGTAGAATGCCTCCGAGGCGAGAGCGACGTCCAACAGCGGCAGTTCGCGATCGATATCATGAAAGAGCAGCGCAACGGCCGTGTCGGCGTCAAGGTCGTTCGGCGATGGCACTTGGCCACGCTCCAATGCGACGGTTTCGTAGCCGGCCGCGACCGCAACCCGGGCAACCGCTTCGAGTTCCAGCGGCGTACCGGCAACGACGATCCGTGGCCTTGGCCGATATGCGCGCACGAAGGTCTCGCCATCCCAGCCGCTCGCGCCCTCCCCGTGCTGCAAGACGAGTGAGCGCCCGCCCGGATGGTAACGCAGGCATACCGGCGCGCGGCGATCAAGGGCGTCCAGCGCTTCGCGCAAGACTGCGGGATCCTTCAACACATGGATTGCAAGCGTAATGCCGCCGCCGCAGGGCAGAACGATATCGAAGAACGGCGAGCCTTCACCGAGGCGAAGACTACGGTCCATGCCGCGTTGCAGGGAACTGATGGCCTCGGCAGCCACGGCAGTTTCTGTGCAGCCGCCGGAAACGAAACCACAATACCGGCCGTCCTCGCACACGACCATCTGGGCCCCGAGGGCGCGGGCAGCACCGCCGCGAATTTCGACGAGTGTGACGAGGGCTGCCGCGTAGCCTTGCTCGAACACCTGAGCGGCGAACGCAAGGATGTCAACCGCATCGTCCGACAGGAAGGCGGCTCGGGGTTCTGGCGCAAGCAGTTCCGGGGCGCGGGCGATGCGGGCGGACATTCATTCGCCTCCTTGCGTTCCCTGCCACCGGCGCACGATGCCCGGATCGAGGTCGAACAGGTCGAGGACCCGGCCGACCGTGTGATCGACCATGTCCTGGATACTTTGAGGTTTCGCGTAGAAGGCCGGCACGGGCGGATAGATGATGCCGCCCATTTCGGTCACCTGCGCCATGTTACGGATATGGCCGAGATGAAGCGGCGTTTCTCTGAGCATCAGCACGAGGCGGCGGCGCTCCTTCAACACCACGTCGGCCGCACGGGAAATGAGGTTGTCCGTCGTGCCCGTGGCGATCTCGGCCAACGTCTTGACCGAACAGGGCGCGATGATCATACCAAGCGTCCGGTAAGAGCCGGAGGAACAGACGGCACCGATATCCTTGTTGGAATGGGTCGTCGTCGCGAGCGCCTCGAGGTCCTGTTTCGAAAAGTTCGCCTCGGCCGCAAGCGTGATGCAGGCGGCGCGCGACATGATCAGATGCGTCTCGATCTTAAGATCACGCAGCAGTTCGAGGATGCGCTTGCCGTAGACCACGCCGGACGCGCCTGAAATGCCGACAATCATGCGTTTTGGATGGGTCATCGCCTATACCACGCTTTTGAGAAGGGTCGCGGCGCGTGCGCATGCCTCGTCACTGATGCGGGCGCGCACGCCATGGAAATTCGGACCGCGCGTTGCATCGAGCCCCATCCTTGAGGTCGTACCGATGCCGCTCGCCGAGGGATCGAGCGCGTTGCCCGGCAGGCCCTCGATGATGACGACGTCCTTGTGTGGCTGGAAATGGGTGGCAAGCGCCCAAAGCACCTCGCTGTCGCGGGTGATATCGACATCAGCGTCCACCACGACGACGGTCTTCAGGTACTGGTCCCAGCCGAGAAGACCGAGCATGACCTGCCGGGCCTCCCCTTCACGCGTCTGGTTCATGGCGATATAGGCGTGGAAATGCGTGCCCGACGAGGGGTAGTGCACGGCGGTGATCGAGGGAAAACGCGCCTTCAATTTCTCCACCACTTCCGCCTCGCGCGGGACACGGCCAAGGTTCAGGTGTTCGGCCGAATTGCCGCCGGCCACGCTGACGAGCATGGCATCGCGCCGGCGCATGACGGTTTCGACGGTGAAAAGATTGTTGGTCGATCGGTCGGAGGAATAGCCGGTGAACTCGCCGAACGGCCCCTCCTCCACATGCGCCTCGGGATCCAGCACGCCTTCGAGCACGATCTCGGCATGGGCGGGAACCCGAATACCGTATTTCGGCGTGCGCACCACCTGAAGCGGTTCACCCATCAGGCCGCCGGCAACGTCGCGCTCGTCTTCGCCGAAGGCAAGGCGGGCAGAGGCCGCGATCATGAAGAGCGGATGGCCGCCGATGACCATGGCGACCGGCATCGGCCTGCCCTTTTCCTTCGCCATGTTCATCAATCGCCAGAGGTGGCCGCGCGAATGCAGCGATGTCGCGAGCGAATTCTTCGAATGGATCATCGCGCGATGGTAGCTGAGATTGCCGGCGCCGGTTTCCGGATGCTCGCCGATGATGATGCCGCTGGTGATGTACTTCGCCCGGTCGGTGTCGAAGTGCTTGAGCATCGGCAGCGCGGTGAGATCGACGGCATCGCCCGAGATGATCTCTTCCGTCACCGGGCCGTGCTCCAGGAGCTCCGGTGTGAACGGCCGGTTGGCGCGTACCTGATAGGCCTCGTGCAGTCTGTCGGCCGTAGAACCGAGAAGGCGGCCGATGCGGTCGCGCGAGGCAAAGATGTTGCAGAGAACCTCGCTGCCGATGCCGGCAACGTTCCTCAAGTGCAGCATGGGGTGCTGGCCTCTGTCGGCCAGATTCCAGATCAGCGCCGTTGCATCCTGGTCGTCCGAAACCGGCTGATCGATGGTGATGACGTCGTCTGGATGTTCCGCGCGGTAGTCGGCGAGGAAACGGCGGACATCTTGCTTGTGGTACTGGGTCATGGTTCGGCCTCGACGCGACTGGAGGGTGACGGCGCCCGAACTGGGCGCCGTCGTCTTTTATCAGGCAAATTCCTTGTGCTTGCCCGTGGCCCGGTCGACGCCGGCATAGCTATCCGTCAGACGCGCCTGGGCGTCCTTCAGGTCGCGTGGCGGCGGCGACGGGTCGATACCGACGAGCTTGGCGATGTTGTTGCCGAGATAGCCTTCGAGATCGTCCTCGGAGAGGTTGATGCCGTGCGGCGGATCCTTGCAGAGAACTTCGAGCTCGCGAAGCCACATGCCCGGATCATTTGGCGGGCTGTCCGTGCCGAAGACGATCTTGTTCTTCGGCAGTTGCTGGGCGAATTCCACGATGCGCGACTGGAAGCACCAGCCGGATTCGCAGTAGACGTTCGGCGTATCCATCGCCATCCAGAAGGATTCGAACGAGTAGTTGCCGCCCGTCTGGATGCCGAAGTGACCTATGATGAAGTTGACCATCGGGAACTCGCGGATGATCGGGTAGAACATCGTCGGGATGGTGTACGGGCCGTCGCCGGTGTGGATCAGAACCACCACGCCGAGTTCGGCGCACTTCTTCATCGCCGGACGCAGCCAATCGAGCGCGCGGTCAGGACGATAACCGTGCATGTTGGCGTGCAGTTTCAGCATCTTGAAGCCGTATTCCTTGACGTGGAATTCCAGCTCCGCCGCGCCGTTTTCAGGTCCCCAGCGCGGATTGTAGTTGAAGTTGCCGATGAAGCGGTCCGGGTACTTCTGGCAAAGCTCGGCGCAATAGGCCATGTAGTCGCGAATGCCGTCGCGGCCCTTGCGGTTACCGTCGCGGTAGCCGGTGTTGCCCGGTGGCGGCTGGATGAAACCCATGTCGATCCGGCGCGGCTTGCCGTTGATCATGTAGGGGCCGTCCATCAGCTTGAGCATGCGCTCGCCGGTGAAGGGCTCGCCCGTATGACGCCACGCCTCGTCGACGAGGTTGGTCGGGTGAAGATGGGTATCGATGATCATTGTTCACTCCGTTCAAATTTACGCGGCAAGGGCGACGCCGTGCTGGCGCAGATACGCCTCGGCTTCCTCGACGGTGGCCGGCGGCTTCGTTGCTTCCAGGCCGATCATGCGGGCGACGTTGTTGCCGAGGTAATCTTCGAGCGTATCCTCATCGAGGTTGAGGCCCTGCGGCGGCTCGTGGCAGAGAACCTCCAGGAGGTTGATCCACATGCCCGGTTCGTTCGGCGGCGTATCCGAGCCGAAGAGGATCTTGTGCTTGGGCAGAACCTTGGCGAATTCGACGATGCGCGACTGCAGGCACCAGCCGGATTCCACGTAGACGCTCGGCGTGTCGAGCGCCATCTGCATCGGCTCGAACACATAAACGCCACCGGTCTGGACGCCGAAATGCGCCAGGATGAAGTTCACTTCCGGGAACTCGCGGATGATCGGGTAGAACTCCGTCGGGATCGAGTACGGACCGTCACCGGTATGCACCTTCACCATCAGGCCGAGGTCGGCGCACTTCTTCATGGCCGGACGCAGCCAGTCGAGCGCACGGTCCGGGCGGTAGGCGTGCATGTTCGCCTGCAGTTGCACCATCTTGAAATCGAACTCCTTGGCGTAGCGTTCGATTTCTTCGGCGCCGTTCTGGGTGCCGTAGCGCGGGTTGTAGACGAAGCAGCCGAGGAACCGGTCGGGATGCTCGGTCACCATCTTTTCGGTGTAGGCCATGTACTGGCGGATGGCGGCCTTGCCTTCCAGATCCATCACCTCATGGGTGTAGATGGTGTTGCCTTGCGGCGGCTGAATGAAGGCCTTGTCGATCCGGCGCGGCTTGCCGTTCACATAATACGGGCCATCCATCATCTTCAGCAGTTTATCGCCGGTGAACGCCGGTCCGTCGTGTCGCCAAGCCAGGTCCACCAGATCGGTGGGATAGCAGCTCAGGTCAATAATCATAGGTTTCTCCTGTCGTAGAGGGTCCGGTCGATGCGGGGCCGCGCGATGAACGCCATGCCGGCCGAAGCCAGGCGTGGATCCGCGATCTCAGGAAATGCCGAAGACGGAGGGAACGGGCCGGCGCATAAGTTCCCAGGGCGGGGCAACCGGGCGTTCCTTTTGTGATCAGCATCGACATCGCAGCCTCATCTTCCAACAGACGGTGAGCAATTGTCGGTGCTTCTACTCGCCTTCAAGGGAACCATTCCGCGTGATATCTGTCAACCCGAAAATAGATCTAAGTTATTATTTTTACATAGCTTTTTTCAAATCAAGCGGCAGCAACCGCCCGCGCTGGAGGGGCGCGGGCGGCTCAGACAGAAAGGCTTACGCAAGCGCCGTCCGGCGGGGAGACACGCTGCTAGGGCACCAGGCATGCACGCAAGTTTCTGTCGATGCTGTCACGGTCGAGATTGCGGCCGATGAACACGAACTTCGACTTCCGCTTGTCTTCACCCCAGGCGTGGTCCGGGCGGAAATCGACGAGCTTGTGCACGGCCTGCAGCACAAAGAAGCGGTCATCGCCGGCAACGGAAACGATGCCCTTCGTGCGAAAAATGTCGCCGCCGTGTTCTGCGAGATAGTCTTTCAGGAACCCTGCGAGCTTCTCGCCGTCGAAGGCTTCCGGATAGACGAAGGAATGCGAGTTCACGGTTGCGTCATGCTGGTGCGGCCGTAAGGCCGGCGCGTGCTCGCGTCCATGGTCATGATGATGGTGGTGCCCGCGGTCGTGATGCGGATGGTCGCAGCACGGCTCGTGGCAATCATGATGATGGTGGTGCTCGGCGTCGTGATCGTCATCCATGTCGATGTCGAGGATTTCCGCCCTCTCGCGCACATAGGACGGCCTGAAGCCCTTGACCCCGAGGATGTTGGCAAGATCCACCTTGCCGTAGCTGGACCTAAGGATCGGCGCCGTCTGATTGAGCTTGCGCAGCGCGTTTTCCAGCGAGCCGAGGGCCACCTCCTCGGCGAGGTCGATCTTGTTGACGAGGATGCGGTCTGCCGCGACGATCTGGTTGACCGCCTGGTTGTCGCTGCCGTCGAGCACGGGATCGTAGAGATGCTGGTCGATATGCATCGCATCCACCAGCGTCACGACGGCGTCGAGCTCCACTTCATCGGCCACGCTGCGGTCGACGAAGAAGGCGGTGGCGACCGGCGTCGGATCGGCAAGGCCCGAGGTCTCGACGATGATGTGGTCGAACTTGTCCTTGTGGCTCAAGAGCTTCTTCATCACGTCGATCAAGTCGTTGCGCACGTCGACGAAGCAGCAGATGCAGCCGTTCTGCATCTGGAAGATTTCCTCGTCGGAGGCGAGCACCAGGTCGCTGTCGACGTCCACCTCGCCGTATTCGTTCTCGATCACCGCAATGCGATGACCGTGCCGCTCAGTAAGGATGTAGTTGAGCAGCGTCGTCTTTCCCGATCCGAGAAACCCGGTGAGGATCGTGATCGGGAGTTTCTGCTGGCTCGCAGGCTCGATATGCATGTTCATGCGCCCTTCTCCCTCAAGGCTTTCAGGATGTCTTCCGGCGTGATCGGATAGTGGTGGAAGCGGACGCCGATGGCGTCGTGGATGGCGTTGGCGATGGAGGGGCCGATGGCGATGATCGGATCTTCGCCGACACCCTTGGCGCCCCAGGGGCCGCCCGGATCGGGTGCTGCCTCGAGGATGATCGTCTCGATGTCGGGCATGTCCATGGAGAGCGGCATCTTGTAGTCGACGAGGCCCGCATTGAGCGAGCGCCCGGTCTTCTTGTCGATGACGTAGTCCTCGGTCAGCGTGTGGCCGATGCCCTGCTGGATGCCGCCCTCGATCTGGCCCTGCGCCGCGATCGGATGGATGACCCGACCGACGTCGTGCACCGGCACGACGCGCTTGACCTCGACGATGCCCGTTTCGATATCGACGTCCACCTCGGTGAAATGCGCGGCGAAGGAGTAGGATTTCGTCGGCTCGTAGGTGCCGTTGGCGACGATGTTGGCGGCTGGAATGCCACGCGAGGGGCCCATGGCCTCCGACACGGTCATAGAGCGATCGGGCTCGGCAATGAGGAAGACCTTGCCTTCGGAAAGGTCGATCGCTTCCGGCGAGACCTGCAGCTTCATCGCGGCCCTGGCGAGCACGGCGGCGCGTACCTTGCCGGCCGCCATCTTGGCGGCCGTGCCGACCAGATAGGTCGTGTGGCTGGCAAAGGCACCGATGTCCCATGGAACCACGTCCGTATCGCCATGGATGACGCCGACGTCCTCGAAGCGAACGCCGAGTTCTTCAGCAACGATCTGCGCCAGCGCCGTATGGGCGCCGGTGCCAAGCCCGGCAGCACCCGTCAGCAGCGTCACCGTGCCGTCCTCGTTGACCTTCACCGTGGCGTTACCCTGCTCCTTGATCCCTGGATAAGCCGACGAGCCGTGCATCTCGCAGCCGATGCCCCAGCCCTTGCGGATATGCGGGCGCTTCGGATCCGGCGTCCGGTCACGGTTCCAAAGCGCCTTCCAGTCGAGCACGTCGATACCGTGCTGAAGGCAGATTTCGAGCCCGTGGCCGATGATCGGGTGGCCGGAGGGGGCGATGTCGCCGGCCCGCACCACGTTCTTCAGCTTCAACTCGGCCGGATCCATGCCGAGCCGTTCGGCGGCTTCGTCCATCTGGATGTCGAGCGCGTAGTAGCTCTGCACCACGCCGTAGCCGCGGAAGGCGCCGTTGATTGGGGTGTTGGTGTAGACGCAGCGCCCTTCCAGCCGCACGTTCTCGCAGCGGTATAGCGAGGTGGCGGCGGTGGTTCCGACGATGGTCACGCCCGGACCGTGCGACCCGTAGGCACCGGAATCGTAGACGAGCTTCATGTCGCGGGCGACGAGCGTGCCGTCGTTCTTGAAGCCCTGCTTCAGCCAGATCTTGCAAGGGTGGCGCGACCGGCCGGCGACGAAGGTCTCATGGCGGGTGAACTCCATCTTCACCGGGCGTCGGGTTTCCTTGGCCAAAAGCGCGCAGAGAAACTCGTGCTGGAACAGGTCCTGTTTGGCGCCGAAGCCGCCGCCCATATGGTCGACGAGCACGCGCACCTTGGTGAGCGGCAGGCCGAGCACCTCGGCAAGGATGCCGCGGACCATGAACGAGGTCTGGGTCGAGGTCCAGAAGGTCAGCTTGTTGGAGCCATCCCAGTCGGCCACACAGACGTTCGGCTCCATGTAGGCCGGATGCGGTCGCCCGCCGGCAAAGGTGCCCTCGAGCACGAAGTCCGCTTCGGCAAAGCCCTTGTCGACGTCGCCGCGGTTGACGCGCACCGGGTCGAGCACCAGGTTGCCGCCGGGGCCGACGTCGTGGATCAGCGGCGCGCCAGGTTGGGCCGCGTCCTCCGGTTCGAAGACGGCCGGCAAGGCTTCATATTCCACCTCGATCAGGTCGAGCGCCTCGTCGGCGATCTCCTCGCTGATCGCGGCGACGGCGGCAACACCCTCGCCCCAGAACCGTACCTTGTCATCGAGGATGTACTGGTCCTTGGTGCAGGAGGCCGAGCGTGGATGCGGCGAGCCGTAGTGCAACACGCGCGGCACGTTCTCATGGGTCAGCACGGCCTTGACGCCCGGATAGGCGAGCGCCTTGCTGACGTCGATCGACTTGATCCGCGCATGGGCGATCGCCGCGCGCTTGATCTTGCCGTGCAGCATGCCGGAGAGCTTGACGTCGCCGGTATACTGCGCCTCGCCCGTTACCTTTTCGAGCACGTCGTCACGCTTGACGCTCTTGCCGACGATCTTGAATTCGCGCTGTTCGATGGGGGTTGTCATGTTCATGGTCTTGAGGCCTCCATCTCGCGCGCAGCGGATTTGATCGCGTCGAATATCTTCGTGTAGCCCGTGCAGCGGCAGATATTGCCGGAGAGTCCGAAGCGGATGTCCTCGTCCGTCGGGCGCGGATTGTCGTCGAGCAGCTTCTTGGCCATCATCAGAATGCCTGGCGTGCAGAAGCCGCATTGGGAGGCGCCGTGCCGCATGAAGGCGTCCTGCAGGGGATGCAGCGTATCGACACCCGGCTGGAGGCCTTCGACCGTCTCGACCGAGCGGCCCTCGGCCTCCACGGCGAGCATCAGACAGGCATTGACCGGCTCGCCGTCGACAATCACGGTGCACGCGCCGCAATCGCCGACGTCACAGCCCTTTTTGGTGCCGGTGAGACCGACATCGTCGCGCAGCGCATCAAGCAGGGAGCGGCAGCCATCAACGGCCATCTCGCGCGCCTCGCCATTCACGGTGAATTCAACCATCCGTTTCATGCGAAAGTCTCCAATGCCTGTTTGATGGCGCGGCCGGTCAGGACACCGACCATGTCACGGCGGTAACCGGCGCTGGCGCGAACGTTGCTGATCGGCGTGCATTCCTCCATCGCCTTGTCGGCGGCGTTCCTGACCGTGGTGGCGTCGAGCCTGGTGCCACGCAGCATGGCTTCGGCTTGCGGCGCGCGCAGCACGGTCGCGCCCACGGCACCAAGCGCGATGCGGATGTCGCTGCAGACGCCATCGTCCATCGCGAGGCTGACGGCGACGCCGACGGTGGAAAGCTCCATCGCCTTGCGCCGACCGTGCTTGAGGTAGGCTTTTCCGGTATTGTCCCCGGCCGGCGGCACGGTGATGCCGGTGACGATCTCGCCCTTGGCAAGAACGGTCTTGCCGGGGCCTGTGAAGAATTCGGCGATCGGCACGACGCGCATGTTGGTGCGGCTGTAGATGTGCACGAAGGCGCCGTCCGCCACCAAGGGCGGTATGGTATCGGCCGACGGCGAGGCGCGACAGATATTGCCGACGACGGTGGCGCGATTGCGCACCTGGATGGAGCCGAGCGAGGCGAGTGCCGAGCGCAGGTTCGGATATCGCTGGCGCACCAGCGACAGACCCTCCAGCCGACCAACGGTCACCAGCGCGCCGAAGGTCAGGCCGAGCGTTTCGTCATAGGTGACTGCCGACAGGCCCGCAATCTGCTTGATGTCGACGACGTTGCGCACACGGCGCAGCCGTTCACGGATCTCGACCAGGAGGTCGGTGCCTCCGTTGAACAGAAATGTGTCGTCGCCGAGTTCGGTGAGAAGACGGGAGGCGTGCTCCAGCGTTTCCGCCCGATGATAGTCGAACCGTCTCATGGAATCCTCTTGGGGTTCGGGGCTCCGGCGGCGCGGGGGCCGCCGGACTAATCGTGGTGTTCTCTAGGCGGGCTCGACAGCCGGCGCGCCGTCGGCAAGTTCAGCCTCCTCCGGCTCTTTCGCTGGCACACCATTGAAGAGAATGTTGAGCAGCGCTGCCGCGAAGGTGCCGACGAGCACGCCGCTGTGCAGGAACTTCTCGATCGCCGCGGGCAGCTGATCGAAGATGTTTTCAGCAACGACCGGCACCATGGCGAGGCCGACGCTGACGGCGACGATGTAGAGGTTGCGCCGATTGGCTACGAAATCCACCTTCGACAGGATTTTCACGCCTGTCGCCGAAACCATGCCGAACATCACGATGGCAGCACCCCCGACGACATAGCTCGGGATCGAAGCGCTGACGAAGGCAACTTTCGGCAGCGAGCCGAGCAGGATCAGGATGACGCCGCCCGCTGCCACCACGAAGCGGCTGAGCACGCCGGTGATCTGCAGCAGCCCGACATTCTGCGCATAGGTCGTATAGGTGAAGGTGTTGAGCAGGCCGCCGATGATGTTGCCGACACCGTCGGTTCTTAAGCCCCGGGTCAGTTCAGCCTGTGTGATCTTGCGACCGGCCATGTCCCCGACCGCCAGGAATTGTCCTGTCGATTCGATCATCATGACTGTCATGACCGCACAGAGCGACAGGATCGACCAGAACTCGAAGATCGGCCATCCGAAGGCAAGCGGGTGAATGATGCGCACCCAATCGGCATCCGCAACGCCGTGGAAATCCACCTTGCCGGCGGCAATCGCGATCACGAAACCGACCCCGATGCCAAGCAGGACCGCGAGATTGGCCATGAAGCCCTTGAGAAGGCGGGTGAGCAGCAGGATCGACAGGAGCACGATGGCTGCGACGGCGAGCGCGAAGGGCGCTCCATAGGCAGGATTCTGGATCATGCCATCCGGGCCCTTGATCATCGGTTGGCCACCCGCCGCCCAGTTGACCCCGACGCGCATCAGCGAAAGGCCGATGACCAGCATGACCGTGCCGGTAACAACAGGCGGGAAGAAGCGCACCCAGCGACCGAAGAACGGGGCGACCAGGATTGTGAACACACCGGAGCCTATGACGGCGCCGATGACGCCTGGCATGCCGAGTTCGGGGTTGGTGCCCGTCGCGATGATCGAAGGCACAGCGGTAAAGGAGATCCCCATCATGATCGGCAGGCGAATGCCGACGTTCCAGATGCCGAGCGCCTGGATGAGGGTGACGATGCCACAACAGAACAGGTCCGCGCTGACGAGCATCGCGATCTGTTCCTTGGGCAAGTGAAGCGCGCTGCCGACAATGAGCGGCACGGCGACCGCTCCGGCATACATGACGAGAACGTGTTGCAGGCCCAGAGCCATCAGGCTCGGGATAGGGTACTTCTTTTCGACTGGATCACTCGTATCGGAATTCCGCATTCGCTTTCCTCCCAGCGAACAGCTTCCGGCGCGGTGGGGCATCTTGGCCTCATGATCTTTTAACCGCACGCCGTACACCGAGGATCATGCGGCTGGCCAAATCAGCAAACAATCGGCATAATTAGATTTATTCATACAATAATTGAATGAATGGATCGCGATGGACATTACGCTGAAGCAACTTCGGGCCTTCGTCACCGTAGCCAATCTCGGACAATTCACCCTGGCAGCCGACAAGCTCGGCTCGTCGCAGTCGGCCGTCAGCACGCTCGTGCGCCAACTGGAGCAGAATCTGAACCTGCGCCTGTTCGACCGTCACACGCGACTTTTGCGCCTCACAGAGGCGGGCACCGACATATTGCCGGTTGCGGCACGCGCCGTGGCCGACATCGAAGGCATGGTGGAGAGCTCGCGTGAACTGAATGCGCTCAGGCGCGGCAAGGTTTCGATTGCGGCCGGGACCGTGCAGGCGGCTTTGATGCTGCCGCAGCGCGTCAACGCCTTCAACAAGCTCTACCCCGAGATTGCCGTGGCTCTGCACGACGTCGCGGAGAAAGCCGTATTGGAACAGGTCACCAACAGCTCGGTGGATCTCGGTATCGGCACGGTACCGGAGGACGACAGCGAGCTCATGGGCACCCGACTCACGATCGACGAGTTCCTCGTCGTTCTTCACCCGGACGATCCGCTCGTCAAACAGCCCGAGCTCCGCTGGACCGACCTTGTCGACCGCAAGCTGATCGGTCCGCAGCGAGGCAATCCGATCCGCGATCGTCTGGAGAACGAATTGGCGCGCAACGGGATCGTCCTGCCATTCGACAAGACGATGCAGGAGGTGGCGTTGCCGCTGACAATCATCGGCATGGTCGAGGGCGGCCTCGGCGTCGCGATCATGACCTCGGCGGTCACGCGCCTTGCGACCTCGATGGGCCTTGTGGTGCGCACGCCAACCGAACCGCACATCAAGCGGGAAGTGAGCCTGATCCAGAAGCGCGCGCGTTCGCTCTCGCCAGCCGCGCGCCGGTTTCGCGACTTCCTGCTGAAATCCGTGCACTGAGCCTGTGTTGAAAGGACGTCGGTTGCGCGTCCCTGGGAGCACCGGATCGCAATTGACCAGGCAAGGGTTCGAGCGTTATCTGATGGCGCTGCTGGACCGCGACGTCGCGGGCAGGCAGGGCGCAGCGGTTCGCCGCTGCGCGCGGAGGCCTCCGGGCCAGCCGCCGCTCCCAGCCCACACAAGAC
Source organism: Ensifer sp. MJa1 (assembly GCF_037026475.1). Classification (NCBI taxonomy): domain Bacteria; kingdom Pseudomonadati; phylum Pseudomonadota; class Alphaproteobacteria; order Hyphomicrobiales; family Rhizobiaceae; genus Ensifer; species Ensifer sp. MJa1. Next base: position 189,861 of record NZ_JAKUMO010000007.1, read on the forward strand.
CAGGAGCACCCATGGCCCACTCCCTGAAGAGCCACAGCGATTCGCACCGCCTCAACCGGCCCGACCTTTCCACCGACGTGATCCGCACGGCGAAAGAGGACCTTGCGGCCTGTTTCCGCATGGCAGCACGCAACGGATTTGAGGAGGGTATCTGCCACCATTTTTCGGCCGTCGTGCCTGGCCATGACGACCTCTTCATAGTCAATGCCTACGGCTATGCCTTTCGCGAGCTGACCGCGTCCAAACTGCTCGTTTGCGATTTCAATGGCACCGTCGTCGACGGCGAAGGCGAACCGGAGGCGACGGCCTTCTACATCCATGCGGAGATCCACCGCCGACTGCCGCGCGCAAGGGTCGCCTTCCACACCCACATGCCCTATGCGACCGCGCTTTCCATGACAGAGGGTCAGCCGTTGATCTGGGCAGGACAGACGGCGCTGAAATTCTACGGCCGCACCGCAGTCGACGAAAACTACAATGGTCTGGCGCTCCACCAGCGGGAGGGGGCGCGCATCGCTGCGGCCGCCGGCGACGCGGACATCGTTTTCCTGAAGCACCATGGCGTGCTGGTTCTGGCGCCCACGATCGCAGAAGCCTGGGACGACCTCTACTATCTCGAGCGGGCGGCCGAGGTGCAAGTGCTCGCCATGTCCACCGGCAGAGCCGTCTTGCCGGTCGATCCCGCAATTGCAGAGGCCGCCTACCGGCAGACGCGCGAAGGCGATCCCGAATCTGCCGCGGCCCATCTCGCTGCCATTCGCCGGCAGCTGGATGTCGAGGAACCGCAATATCGCCACTGATTTTCAGCGGTTCGCTTGCTTGGGCGATGGGCATCAGCGCCTGCCATCGCCGCCCCAGAGTATTGAGTAGGCTTATTTTTCTCTTTGGGCGCTTCTGGCCGAGAGACTTCTGGATGCCAGCGATTATTGCTGTTTGTTTATCAAACAATTGAAATAATGAATTTGTTTGAATTAATCGCTCGTGCTTAGTTTTCTGCCACAACAACAAGGTGGGGACGAAATGGCACGTGACAATCCAACTGCGTCGCTCGCGAGACTAACCCCGGGTCAATTCTTTGCTCTTACGGGCGGAACCGTCATAAACGAGGACGGCTCACAGTCGGTGAGCGACATCATTGTCGGCGCCGACGGGCGTATCACCGTCGTCGAACCCTTTCTCGAGACCGGCTCCTGCGGCGCCTGCGTCGACATTTCCGGCATGCTCGTTTCGCCGGGCTTCGTCGATGCGCACCAGCATCTCGACAAGACCGGCGTGCTGCGCTTTACCCCCAATCCGTCAGGCACACTCCAGGGTGCCCGCGAAGCCTTCGCGAAATATGCCCGCACCGCCGGCCCTGATGACATTCACAAACGTGCAACGCGCACGATCGGGCGATGTCTTTCCCGCGGCACGACCGCGATCCGCAGCCATATCAACGTCGACAAGGATGCCGGTTTCCACGGCATCGAGACGCTGGCTGCCATTCGCGATGCCGAGAAGCACCGCATCACGCTTCAGCTCGTCGCCTTCATGACCCCCCATCCCGGCCAGGACTTCGAGTGGCTCGGAAACAACGTCGACGGCGCCGTTGCGCTCGCCGACGCAGTCGGCGGAACGCCCGCCGTGTCCGAGGACCCGCCACGTTACCTCGACATCCTGTTTTCCGCCGCAGTGAAATCCGGCAAGCCGGTCGACCTGCATCTCGACGAGCATCTCAATGCCGGGGTGCATCTGCTCGACGCCGCTCTCGATCGCGTGGAGCGCTTCGGCATGCAGGGGCGCACGGTCTTCAGCCACGTCTCGGTGCTGAGCGCCCTGCCCCGCCGGGAGTTCCAGCGGATTGCCGAGCGCCTGCACAAGCTGAATGTCGGCGTCGTGACGCTGCCGGCGGCAAACCTTTACCTGCAGGGCCGTGACTACGAGATGCTGCCGCCGCGCGGGCTGACCCGCGTCGCCGAACTCTATCGTGCCGGAATCACCATCGCCACCGCCTCGGACAACATTCAGGATCCGTTCGTTCCGACCGGCTCGGGCGACATGCTGGAAATCGCCCGCTGGACGCTGCTTGCCGGCCACCTGCGCGGTGACGAACTCGCAGCCGCGCACAGCATGATCACGTCGGCGCCCGCCCGCCTGATGGGGATCGGCAAGGACTATGGCCTGAAGCCCGGCGCACGCGCCGACTTCGTGGTCACCGACTGCATCGATACCGACACGCTGGTTGCTGGCGGGCCGGATCGGGCTTTCGTTTTCTCGAATGGCCGCCTGGTCTCGCAGAGCACTACTGAAAATATCCGCCTGGAGGAGAACGCATAAAAGGGAACGGCTGCTCCGGGGGGGATTGGAACTTCAATCTAATGGGAGGAATGAAATGAAGACTGCTATTTCACGTCGTTCGCTGCTTGCGTCCACACTCGGTCTCGCCCTTGCCGGAATGCTCTGGCAGGACCACGCGCGCGCCGAAGACTTCAAGATGGGTCTGCTGGTGCCCGGTAGCGTTTCCGAAGAAGGATGGAACCGGATCGGCTACAACGCGCTCAAGGGCGTGGAGGAACAGCTTGGCGCCAAGATCAGCTATGTCGAGCTGCAGCAGAACCCGGCGTCCTTCGAAAAGGCGTTTCGCGATTATGCCAGCCAAGGCTACAAGGTCATCCTCGGCCACGGCTTCGAGTTCCAGGACGCCGCACGCGACGTCGCACTCGACTACCCGGATACCTACTTCCTGATCTCGTCGAGCGCGATCCACGAAGGCAACGTCATCGGGCTCAACACCGATACCAGCCAACCCTTCTATCTGATGGGCGTCATCGCCGCGAAAATGGGCGGCAAGGCCGGCCTTGTCGGCGGCATGGAAATCCCGCCGATCCAACAAGCTTTCGCCGGCTTCAAGAACGGCGCAAAAAGCGTCAATCCGGACTTCCCGATCAGCGAAGCCTATATCGGCAACTTCACCGATACGACAGCCGCCAAGGAAGCGGCGCTGAGCATGATCTCGCAGGGTGCGGACTTCGTCGTGCCGAACGCCTCGGGCGCTACGGTGGGCGGCTACCAGGCCATCGCCGAATCCGGCCCGGATGTGCGCTCCTTCTCGATCTTCAGCGATTTTACCGAGGTTGCGCCCAATAACATTCTGGGCCTCTACGTCGCCGACTACGCGCAAGGCGTGGTCGAGGTGGTTCGCTCGATCAAGGACGGCCACGCGCCGGCGGAGAACGTCGTGTTCGGCCTCAAGGACCCGAAGGTTATCTCCTTCACCTTCCGCGACGACGGCCCGGTCTCGGTGCCCGAGGATATCCGCGCCGAGGTCAAGGCGATCAGCGAAAAGATCGCTGCCGGCGAGATCAAGACCGGCGGAGAGTAACCGGCTCCATGCTGCGGCAGGTTTTCCGGCCGCAGCCCTCCCGCGTCACACCAATATCCGGACGGACCCATGGCTGAGATAAACCAGGGAGTGCGTGAGACCGTGAATTCTCAAGCAGCCCAAGCCTTCACCCGGACGCTCTCGCAAGCCGCGATCAGCGCCCTGACACCTATCGCGGCGGTTCTCGTCGCTCTCGCTTTCGGCGCCGCCCTGCTCTGGCTCAACGGCTTCAATGGCAGCGACGTCGTCACCGTCATGGTCTTCGGCTCGTTCCAGGACATGCGTTCTGTCGGAGAAATTCTCCTGAAGGCGACGCCGCTGATCCTGATCGGTGCCGGTCTCTGCGTCGCCTTCCGCTGTTCGATCTGGAACATCGGAGCCGAAGGCCAGCTCTATGTCGGCGCAATCGCCGCAACTCTCGTCGGCACCAGCATCGACGGCCTTTCCGTCTGGGTGCATGCGCCGCTCGTGATGCTGGCCGGGGCGCTGGCGGGTGCCGCCTGGGCCGGCATTGCCGGCTACCTGAAGGTGCGCTTTCAGGCGAGCGAGATCGTCACCACGATCATGCTCAACTACATCGCCCTCATCCTCACAAGCTATCTCGTCACCGGTCCGATGCGCGATGCCAGCGCCGCCTATCCGCAATCGGCAAGGCTGGTGCGTGAAGCCTGGACGCCACGCCTGGTGTCCGACCTGCGGCTTCACATCGGCATCCTTGTCGCGGTGGTCCTGGCGGTTGCACTCTACATTTTCCTGCGACGAAGCAGCCGCGGCTTTGCGCTGCGCGTCGTCGGCCTCAACCCGCATGCCGCCCGCTATGCCGGCATGAACGTTGCGCGAAACGTGATGATCGCGATGTGCATCAGCGGCGCGATGGCCGGGCTTGCCGGCGCTTTCGAAGTGGCAGGTGTCACACGCCGGCTCTATCAGAACATCTCGCCCGGCTATGGCTTCGAAGGCATCGCGGTGGCGCTTTTGGCGGGCAACAATCCGTTGGCAGCGATCCTCTCAGGCGGGCTTTTTGCAACGCTTCGCTCCGGCTCGGAGGTCCTCCAGATCACGTCGCAGGTCCCGCAGGTCCTCGTGCTGGTCATCCAGGGCATTGTCATCCTCTCGGTCGTCGCCTTCGCCAAGCTGCGCGGCATCCTCAGGATCGTGGCTTGAAAGCATGGAAACTCCCGCCCGCGGTCCTGTGCCGCCTGCGGGAAAACAAAACCTTTGGCGACATTCCTAGAGGGTCGAACCCATGGACGACATGATTTCTCTCACCTTCCTCGCGACGCTCGTCGGCGCCGCCTGGAGACTTGCCACCCCCCTCATCTTCGCCTCGATCGGCGAGGTCTTTTCCGAGCGCGCGGGCGTACTCAACATCGGGCTCGAAGGCACAATGCTCGTCGGCGCACTCTGCGGCTTCGCTGCGGCCTCGGCCACGGGCAACATTCCGCTCGGGCTTTTGGCCGGTGTTGCCGGCGGCATGCTGTTCGGGCTCGTCTTCGCCTTCTTCACGATCACCATCAAGGCGGACCAGATCGTGGTGGGTGCGGCGCTCAACCTGCTCGGTATGGGCCTCACGGCCTTCCTCTTCCGCACCTACTACGTCTCGACGGGCAAGGGCATCGAGATCGCCCAGCCGGTCCACATACCGTGGCTGAGCGAACTGCCTTTTCTCGGGGAGGCATTCTTCCGGCAAAACCTGATCGTCTACTCGACGATACTCGTCGCCATCCTCGCCACTCTCGTGCTCTACCGCACCTCCTTCGGGCTGACGCTTCGTGCCGTCGGCGAACATCCGAAGGCCGTCGACGTCGCCGGCCGCAGCGTGCTTGGCTACCGCTATGCCGCCGTGCTGGTCGGTACCGGGCTTGCGGGCCTTGGAGGCGCATTCCTGACGCTTGGCCACTCCAACCAGTTCGTCGAGGGCATCACCTCCGGCCGCGGCTTCATCGCCCTTGCCGTCGTGGTCTTCGCCCGCTGGTCGCCGGTCGGGGCCTTCTTCGTCTCGCTGCTCTTCGGCCTCTTCTACGCCCTGCAGCTCATGCTCCAGGCGCAGGCGTCCATCGTCGTGCCCTACCAGGTGCTGCAGGCGCTTCCCTACATCATGACGATCGTCACGCTCGTCGTGTTCCGCGGCAAGGGTGCCGCACCCAGCAAGCTCGGCCAGCCCTACGAGATGAGGTGATCGACATGTCGACAAAACCCTTCCTGCGCATCGACAATATCCGCAAACGTTTCGGCCCCATCGTCGCCAGCGACGGCGTGTCGCTCGAAATCGAGGAGGGCGAGATCCACTCGCTGCTCGGCGAAAACGGCGCCGGCAAGAGCGTGCTGATGAGCATGATATGCGGCATGGTACGGCCGGATGGAGGCGATATCGTCTACAAGGGGCAACCGGTCACCTTCAACAGCCCGCGCGAGGCGATCCGCCAGCGCATCGGCATGGTGCACCAGCACTTCATGCTGGTGCCGAACCTCACGGTGGCGGAAAACTACATCCTCGGCCAGGGTTCGGCACTTCGCGTCATCAGCGACATGGACAAGGTCCATGCAAAAATCCGCGCGCTTTCCGAGCGTTACGCCCTGGATGTGCGTCCTGATGCACGCGTTGAAGATCTCTCGGTCGGCGAGCAGCAACGAGTCGAGATTCTCAAGGTGCTGTTCCACGGCATCGACCTGCTCATCCTCGACGAGCCGACCGCCGTTCTCACCCCGCAGGAGACCGACCGTCTGCTCTGCCTGATGGGCGATCTCGTGAAGGATGGAAAGACCGTCGTCTTCATCTCGCACAAGCTGGACGAGGTGATGCGGGTCAGCAATCGCATCAGCGTCATGCGCGACGGGCGCGTCGTGCACACGGTCAAGGTTCAGGAAACGAATGCGCGGGAGCTCGCCCGCATGATGGTCGGCCGTGACGTTCGCATGGAGCTGCCGCGCAGCCCTAAGCCCGCCGGTCGTACGGTGCTTTCGGTTGAAAACCTTGCCTGCCGCTCTGAAGCCGGCCTTCCGGCAGTGCGCGGCGTGAGCTTCGACGTGCGCGCCGGCGAAATCGTCGGCATCGCCGGCGTTTCCGGCAACGGCCAGACGGAACTCTCGCTCGCGCTCTCCGGCCTGCTGCCGGTCGAGGCCGGCCGCGTCGTTCTCAACGGAAAGGATATTACCGGGCTCGACCCCGCCGAGATCAATGCCAGGAGTTTTTCCCACATTCCGGAGGACCGGCACAAACACGGCATCGTGCTGCCGCTGTCGCTCAGCGAAAATACCATCCTGCAACGCTACGACCAGAAACCCTTCGCGACAGGCGGCATCTTGAACCGCCGGGTGATTGGCGAACACACCCGCGACCTGATCAAGCGTTTTCGCGTGAAGAGCCGCGACGAGAACCAGCCGATTGCGGCGCTATCAGGCGGCAACCAGCAAAAGCTCGTCGTCGCGCGGGAGCTGGCGCGCAATCCCGATTTCATCCTCGTCAATCAGCTCGCGCGCGGGATCGATATCGGCGCGATGGAGTTCGTGATGGAAGAGATGCTGCGGCAGCGCGACAGCGGCCGCGCCATTCTGTTGATCTCCACGGAACTCGAGGAGCTGTTTGCCATCTGCGACCGTATCCTCGTGATGTTCCACGGCGAGATCCTTGGCGAACTGCCGCCGGATCGCACCCGCCTCGACGAACTCGGCCTCCTGATGGCGGGCGAAAAGCAACGACCGGCACTTGCGGGCTAGACAAGGCGAGATGCGGCAGGCTTTGATGGAGGCCGGACAACAGGAGGCTGCGCGTACATGAACATAACCCTGCGGCAACTCAGGGCCTTCATCGCGGTAGCCGAACTGGGACAGTTCAATCTCGCCGCTCGAAACCTCCACCTCACGCAGTCCGCGGTCAGCATCCTTATCCGTGACCTGGAAACGGAGATCGGTGCGCGCCTCTTCGACCGCCATACGCGTATGGTTTCGCTCACGCTCGTCGGCCAGGAGTTCCTGCCCCAGGCGCGCAAGATCCTGAAGGACCTGGAACTTGCCGTCGGCGACGTACGCGACAACGCCTCGCTGAAGCGCGGTCAGGTGACGATCGCCGCCGCGATCGTGCTTGCCGCCACGGTGGTGCCACCGATTATCGCCAGGTTCCTGAAACGGTATCCGGAAATCTCCGTCAACATTCGCGACATGCCCGAGGAACAGATCAGCCCGGCGCTGAAGCGCAACGAAGTCGACATCGCCGTCGGCACCCTTTCAGAGGACGACCCCGAAATCGCAGCAACCCCGCTGCTGCGCGACAAGCTGATGTTGGTCTGCCGGGAGGACCACCGGTTCGCGAAGCGCAAGTCCGTGCGGTGGGCCGAACTGATGGACGAGACGCTCATTACACTCGCTGCCTCCAACCCGTTGCGTAACATCGTCGAGCACAATCTCATTCGCGTCGTGCCGAACTACCGACCAAAGTACGAAGTGCGTTTTTCGACGACAGCCATCAGCATGATTGCCGCCGGGATGGGCGTTTCGGTGCTACCGGAGAATTCCGGGCAACTCGCCTCAGCCGTCGGGGTAACCACAGTCGACCTCATTGATCCGGTCGTCATGCGTGACGTCTCGCTTCTGCAGCGTCGTCATCACAGCCTTTCACCCGCCGCCGAGCATTTGAAGGCCGCCTTCATTGCCAGTGTTGCGAAACAAACGTGAGCGCAGGCGAGACCTTGGGATGAAAAACGCGGTGGTCTTTGCGGGGGTGTTCGCAAAGGACTGATAGTGGCTGAGTGTCTTCGTGGAGCCGGTTGGTCCGGGGGCAGGCTAGCCGGACGTCGTGTCGAGCCAGATCGTTACAGGACCGTCGTTTACCAACTGCACACGCATGTCGGCGCCGAAGACGCCGTTCGCAACGGCAATGCCAAGGGCCGAGACGTTGGCGGAGAAATTCTCATACAGTCGTTTGCCCTCCTCCGGCGGCGCAGCCGTCGAAAAGCCCGGTCGGTTTCCTTTCGTCTCGGCGGCCAATGTGAACTGGCTGACGATGAGCGCCGAGCCGCCGATATCGACCAGCGAACGGTTCATGCGATCTGCATCGTCCCTGAAGATGCGCAGGTTGACGATCTTGCGCGCCAGCCATTCGCTTTCCTTTTCTGTGTCGCCCTTCATCGCACAGACGAAGACCAACAAACCATTGCCGATCTCGCCGGTAACCGCATCGTCGACGCTCACGCGCGCAGATGAAACGCGCTGGATAAGTGCTCTCATGGCGCCGATTCTCCCTTTGGCTTCCCGCTCTTATCGGCTCCGAAGCGGCACAAGCAAGCTTTGTCCATAACCCTGCGCCAAAGCAGGACACACCCGAACGCCCCGCAGCTTCAGGCGTCGGTTCGTTCGGGACGTATCGAGCTGCCACTTTGGAGCAGCTCATTCATTGTTGTTTGCGCCCCATGGCGCGAAACACTGCCGCCGATCCCGCGACCACAAGGAAGACGCGGACGATGTGGTGAAGGACGACGAAGGGCACGTCTATGCCGAGAGACAAGGCGATGAGGCTCATCTCCGCGACGCCGCCCGGCGAGTAGGCGAGCACGAGCGCAATGAACCGGTCGCCAGTCAGGCAGGCAAGACCAGCGGCGAATGCGAGCGACACGCACATTAAAAGGGCGGTGGAGCCGATCGAGAGGGCCACGACCCTCACGATCAGCCTCGGCGAAGCCATGGCGAAGCGGCAGCCGATCGTGGCTCCGATCACCACCTGCGCCAGGCCGAGAGCCACGCTCGGCAGCACGAGCTCGGTCAACCCCGCAAGATGCATGATGGCGCCGAGCGTCACCATTTCGACGAGCCCGCCGGGCATTGCGGAGAAGAACGCCGTCGGATGGTCGAAGCCAGCGACGAGGCGAAAAGAGGCACAGACCGATGCGCCCGCGACCGCGATGAAGACCGCAAGGCCACCAAGCGAAAACAGCCACAAACCGGCATGCTCGAAGTTCGCCGGCGAGAAGGACGTTCCGAGCATCGCCCCAACGATCGCGGTCTACCGATCTCCCAGAGGTAGTCGTCGCGCGTACCCCGGATCACCTTTATTCGAGAAACTGAGCTAGGAGCGCAACCGCCCAGAATCTATGAGAGCCGACAAAAAGCTCATTGAATACATGGTGATAGCGTTGATCATCTTGAGAATCCCGACACCTCGCTTCTCAAATTAGCTGCCAAACCAAGCCGAAGCAGGCGCGTTCTCACATTTATCTGCCAAGCGACACCAGAGTGCTCGCCTAGCTCATACGGAGTGTCCTACTGCCCACAGACACCGCAGGTTGAGGTGACACGGCGAACTGACTGAGAATGCGGCGCCCGATGTTGTTGGTTACCGTCTGCGAACGAACTCGGTGCGCAGGACCAGTCCCTTGATCGCTTCGTGGCGGCAGTCGATCTCTTCCGGGTTTTCGGTGAGCCGAATCGACCTAATAACTGTACCCTGCTTTAGGGTTTGGCCGGCACCCTTCACCTTTAGGTCTTTGATCAGTACCACGGAGTCTCCGTCGGCAAGAAGGTTACCGGAGGCATCCCGAACCTCCGAGGCCTTTGCGGCTTCCGCGGCGATTTCCGAGGCCGGCCGCCATTCGCCGGTCGCCTCATCGTAAACGTAGTCATCGCTCTGGTCACTCATGTTCACTCCGCTGTAGTACCCAATTTGTCTAGTCTGATTGTCGAAATGCTCTCGGCAGCGACTGCCAAACCCATATGTGCCTCTATCCCCGTTGCCGCGCGAAATCAAATCGCAGTTTAGTGCCGATGGAAAGTCGAGCCCTTCTAGCCCACCTACCAGTTTAACGATCGAGCAGATCGGTTTCTCCAACCATCGGGCTTACGCGAGTCGTCACCAGCATCGTTTGGTTCAAGGGGTCGCTGTCGTTCGGCTGGCTGACCGGAACTCGCCCAGCAGGCAGACAGGCCCGACTGCCGCGCGCCGCCTCCCTCGTCCTGCAACTCGTGCGATGCACGTATCCCCACTTAGCCGACCGCTGCCAGGCAGGAGCGATCAGTTGGCAACCATTTCTGCCGTGTCGTCTGGCACCACGGGAATTACGGTTGAAACATGAACTTCAATGCGCCACTAATTTAGATTAACGGCTATGGGACATATCGGCATGATCACTGCTGCACAGATGCGAGCCGCCCGAGCTCTTGCCGGCATCGATCAAAAGACGCTCGCAAAGCTGGCGGGCGTGTCCGTGCCGACAATCCAGCGCATGGAGGCCAGCGAAGGCATTGTACGTGGCGTGGTCGAAACGTTAACGCGTGTAATCGAAGCGCTCAATGCTTGCGGCGTAGAGTTGATTAGCGACAACCAGGCGAGCGAGCGCGGCGGGCGCGGCGTCCGCCTGGTCCAGCCAGGATCCTCCGGCGATGCGAAGCGGTGAAACGCAGAGTGCTCATCAACGGCGGCAGTCGCCGGACATCGACGCCCCGTCGCCATTAACGAAGGGTGGGGAGGACAAATGGGGACATCACGGCAAGCGAAGACTGCACTCACGGCCAGCGGTCCGACGACGACTCAATTTTCCACTCCAACGTTCGGGGAATTGTACACACCCAAACTCTTCACTGTGCTTCGCGAGGGATACGGCTGGTCACAATTGCGCAGCGACACCGTCGCCGGGCTGACCGTCGCGATCGTGGCCCTGCCGTTGTCCATGGCGATTGCCATTGCTTCGGGCGTCTCTCCCGAACGCGGCCTCTTCACCGCGATAGTCGGCGGCTTCCTGATTTCGGCCCTTGGCGGCAGCCGTTTCCAGATCGGTGGACCAGCAGGCGCTTTCATCGTGCTCGTAGCGGCGACAGCGCATCGTCACGGACTCGAAGGCCTGCTTCTGGCGACAATGATGTCGGGCGTATTCATGTTGACCGCTGGCTACATGCGGCTCGGCACATATGTCAAGTTCATTCCCTATCCCGTGACCATCGGTTTTACGGCCGGAATCGCGGTCATCATTTTCGCCAGCCAACTCAGAGAACTGTTCGGCCTGAGATTGTCGGGCGAGGAACCAGGCGAGCTTTTGGCGAAGCTGACCGCACTGACTGCAGCAGCGCCCACGCTTAGTCTTCCAGCACTTGGCGTGGCAATACTGACAATCGGCACAATCCTTACCCTGAAACGTTTGCGGCCGGGCTGGCCAGGCATGCTGCTCGCCATCGCCGCTGCATCGCTCGTTACAGCAGTCTTCGCCTTACCTGTGGATACCATCGGGACTCGCTTCGGCGGCATTCCTCGCAGTCTACCACTGCCGACAATGCCTGCGATTAGAAGCGATCTTTTGCTTGCCGTTTTGCCGGATGCTATCGCCTTCGCCCTGCTGGGCTCGATCGAGTCGCTCCTTTCAGCGGTCGTTGCCGATGGCATGACAGGACGGCGCCACCGTTCCAATTGCGAGCTTGTTGCACAGGGGGTGGCCAATATCGCATCGGCACTGTTTGGCGGAATCTGTGCGACAGGCACGATCGCACGCACGGCGACAAATGTTCGAGCCGGCGCCTACGGCCCGGTGTCCGGGATGCTGCATGCCTTGTTCCTCCTCGGATTTATGCTGCTAGCCGCGCCGCTCGCGAGCTACATTCCGCTCTCTGCGCTCGCCGGCCTGCTCACGGTCGTTGCTTGGAACATGATCGAGACGCAGTCGGTGGCCGCCCTGCTGCGCTCCTCGCGGGGTGACGCGCTGGTACTGATCGTCACTTTCCTGCTTGTTGTTTTCCGCGATCTAACGGAAGGCATCGTCGTCGGTTTCGCGCTTGGCGCAGTGCTCTTCATCGACAGGATGTCGAAGACGATCGCGGTCGAAGCTCATACCCCTTCACCGGTCGACGACATCGCCGATGAAGCAAATGGTGGGCGCCAGCCTTATCATGCGGAAGTTGCCAGTGATCCGGACACGGTCGTCTACCGCATTTCCGGCGCCTTCTTCTTCGCCGCCGCCTCGACGGTCGGCGCGATCCTCGATCGCATTGCTGACCAACGGCGAAACTTCATTCTCGACTGCTCGGCTGTCCCATTTCTCGATTCTACTGCTGCGAGCGTTATTGAAGGCACTGCGCACAAAGCTGGGCGTGCCAAAGTGCGCTTCTTCATCACGGGGGCCTCTGCGCAGGCTCGCCGCATGTTGTTTGCACATAATGTGCGGCCGCCGCGCGTGCGATACAAATCCACGATCGAAGGGGCACTGAGGCAGATCGAGCAAGAGGATGGGTCTGTTGGAGTATCGCACAAATGGCATACTCTATGACTTCCCTAGACCAAGCTGCCCGAGCGTACCTCTGCTGTAACGAGGTCCTCCGGCACATAGGCGATGCCGCAACAGCCACGGCAGCATCGTCCATGGCATAGAGACACGAATCCGAGTCTCGGTCGTCCTTGGCAAACTCCCAAGCGTACAGGCCGATGGACCCGCCTGACGATGGTTGATGCAATTGGGCCCGACCAGTCCCTGCAGCGTCTCGGGTACCGGGTGTCGGGCGAAGTACTGAGGCGTTCCGACGGCCACCAGTCAGCAATCATAGATAGCCGCCATCAGATCCGGCGCAAAGCCGATACCAAGGCCAAGGTGGAAGCCGCGTCCATTGCCATGCCTCGCCGTCATCGCCGCGCAAAGACGGACCGCATCGATGGCGAAACATTGATACGCGCCTTGATGGCCTGAAGACGCGACGAGCCGCGTGCTTGCTCAATGGTCAAGTTGCTTACGCCGGATGCGGAAGACATCCGCAGGCTTGGACGGGAGCGAAAAACCCTGATTGCGGAACGTGTTTTCCACGTCAATCGCATAAAGGGCTGCTCTTTACGCAAGGAATACGAGAGTACGAGCCCTTGCGTCGTGATCGCCGTCAGCGCCTGGATGAGCTTCGAACCGGAGATGGCCGGATGCTAGCGAAGCACCTGAGAGCCGAGATCTGCCGAGAACTCGATCGCCTCGGATTGCTGCTGACATAGATCAAGGCTGTGGAAGCAGAACGGGATGCGTTGATAGCTCGCGAGCATGAAAACCGCCTGAATCACAAAAACAGCCATCGAACGCAGAATACTCATCCTCAGGACCCGATCAGTCCTGACGGATCCAGGTGAACGGACCGGGAATCCTTTTGGCCTTAACCGCCGATCTTGAGTTTGGCCCCGATCTCCTGAGCCGTGCCCGTCGAAAGCGGGATAATGGTGCAGCCGTTGAAAGCGGCGACCGGATGTGAGGTTGTATAGGCCCGCGAACGGGCCGGTAATCGCTATGGGCTCAGACCGTGGATCCGGATGCGAAGGAGAACTCGATGGCATCTGAATGAACCATTGACAAGAATCCTGATGTGAGGGATTCGAACCGCAACAGTGGATGCCGGCTAAAAGCCGCTGCCCCACGGGCCATGATGGCTGTCAGCGCCATCGATACGGTCGAAGCCATGGGCGCCGAAGAAGTCGCGCTGGGCCTGGATGACATTGGCCGTGCCGCGGCCGCGGCGGTAGCTGTCGAAATAGCCGAGCGCCGAGGCAAGGGCCGGAACCGGCAGGCCGCCGAGCACGGCTGCCGAGACGACGCGGCGAAGCGCTCCGTCGGTTTCCTTGACCATGGCGGCAAAGGCCGGCGTGACGATCAGGTTGGCGGCGTCCGGCGCCTTGGTAAAGGCGGTGGTGATCTCGTCCAGGAACTGCGAACGGATGATGCAGCCGGCGCGCCAGATCTTGGCAATCGTCGGCATCGGCAGGCTCCAGTGGAACTCCTTCGATGCCGCCGACATCACGGCGAACCCCTGCGCATAGGCACCGATCTTTGAGGCCAGCAGCGCGCTTTCGAGATCCTTGATGAAGGCAGCCTTGTCGGCGACCTTGAACTCACCAACGGCTGGCAGCCCGAGGATCTTTTCGGCCGCCTCGCGCTCGTCCTTCATCGAGGAGATGCTGCGGGCTGCAACCGCCGCCTCGATGCCGGTTGCCGGCACGCCCATGTTCTGCGCCTCGATCACCGACCACTTGCCGGTGCCCTTCTGGCCGGCCTTGTCGAGGATCAGGTCGACGATCGGCTTGCCGGTCAGCGGATCGGCAGCCTTCAGCACCTTCTCGGTGATCTCGATCAGGTAGGAGTTGAGGCGGCCCTTGTTCCAGGCGCCGAAGACTTCGCCGATCTCGCTCGCCGACATCTTCAGGCCGTCGCGCAGGATGCCGTAGATTTCGGCGATCATCTGCATGTCGGCATATTCGATGCCGTTGTGGATCGTCTTGACGAAGTGGCCGGCGCCGTTTTCACCAAGCCAGGCAACGCATGGGTCGTTGTCGTATTTGGCAGCGATCGAGGTCAAAACGGTCTCGACGCGCTTCCAGGATTCTTCCTTGCCGCCGACCATGATCGACGGGCCGTGACGCGCGCCCTCCTCACCGCCGGAAACGCCCATGCCGATGAAGGTGAGGCCACTGTCCTTCAGCGCCTCGAAGCGGCGCATCGTGTCGCGGAAGTTGGCATTGCCGGCATCGATCATGATGTCGCCCTTGGCCAAATACGGCTTGAGGATTTCCATCTGCTGGTCGACCGGTTCACCGGCCTTGATCATGATGATGATCGGGCGCGGCGGGCGGATGGCGGCGACAAATTCCTCGATCGTGTCGCAGGGCACGATCTGGCCCTTGAGCTCGCCCGCTTCCGCGTAGAACTTGTGCGTCGCTTCGACGGTACGGTTGAACACCGCGATCTTGTTGCCCTTCTCAGCGATGTTGAGCGCCAGGTTCGAGCCCATGACGCCGAGACCGATTAGGCCGATTTCCGCCTGTGACACGTGATTGACTCCTTGAGGAGATGGACGCGAGCTTAATGTTTTTCAGCGCGGGTGATTGCGGCTCCATCGATCGGGGGGAACCGGCCGATGGAGCCCCAAACCGAGCGATGAAGGCTAGAAGGCAAGTTGCACCTTCATCGAGCGACTGCGGTCGCCGGCGGTCTCGAAGGCGGCTACAGCGTCCTCCAAGGGGAAGATCCCGGTCAACAGCGGCGTCAGGTCCACCCGGCCGGCATTGATGAGATCGACGGCAAGGCCAAACTCCTCATGGAACCGGAAGGTGCCGCGCATCTCGATCTCTTTCGCCACCACCAGGTTCTGCGGGATGGCAACGTCACCCCCAAGCCCGAGCTGGACGAGCACCGATCTCGGCTTTAGAACGTCGAGACCGGAGCGTACCGCTTGCGCATTGCCGGAGGCCTCGAACTGCACGTCGAAACTGCCCTTGTTGGCCGCATAGCCTGCGAGCTGATCGGGATCGTTGGCAACGTTGATCACCCGGTCCGCGCCAATCGATAGCGCCTTCTCAAGCACGCCATCCATGACGTCCGTTGCGACGATCTCGCGGGCGCCATGGGCACGCGCGGCGATGATCGCCAGCGCGCCGATCGGCCCGCAGCCGGTGACCAGGACCCGCTTGCCAAGCAGAGAGCCGGCACGCGAAACGGCGTGAAGCGTCACCGCAAAGGGTTCGGCCATCGCCGCTTCGTTGCTCGAGACACCATCAGCGATCTTGTGGCACTGCCACGCCTCGGCGACGAGTCGCTGCCGGAACGCCCCCTGGATATGCGGCATCGGCATGGCGCTGCCGTAGAAGCGCATGTTCAGGCAATGGTTCTGCTGCCCGCGCTGGCAATAGTCGCAAGCCCCGCAAGGGCGGCTCGGAGATACCGCCACCCGGTCGCCGACTGCAAGCGTTGAGACGCCGGCGCCGAGCGCCTTTACCGTGCCGGCAACCTCGTGGCCGAGGATCATCGGCTCGCGCAGCCGCACCGTGCCGAAGCCGCCGTGGTTATAGTAGTGGAGATCCGATCCGCAGATGCCGCCGGCCTCGATCTGGACCTCGACCTGGCCCGATCCCAAGGCTTCGAGCTCACGATCCTCGATCCGCAAATCCTTGGCGGCATGAATGACAACGGCTTTCATCTTATGGCCTCAGACGACGGGGGTGGGCAGGGCTTCGCCGGCAAAATGCGCAGCGAGATTGTCGCGCACGAGCTTGCCCATCGCCTTGCGGGTTTCGATCGTGCCGGAGGCGTGGTGCGGCTGCAGCAGGACGTTGTCGAGCTTCAGGAAACGGGGATTGAGCTTCGGCTCACCTTCAAAGACATCGAGCGCCGCCGAACCCAGTGCACCGCTTTCGAGCGCATCGAGCAGCGCATCCTCGTCGATGTTGGAGGCCCGCGAGATGTTGATCAGCATACCTTCCGGTCCGAGCGCCTCGATCACTTGCTTCGAGACGATGTGGCGCGTCGCGGCAGAGGCTGCGAGCGTGACGAACAACACGTCGGAGCGCTCCGCCAGCGCGACAGGATCGGCGACGAAGGTCATGCCGTCCGCATAGGGCTTCTCGGAGACGTCGCTATAGGCGATGTCCATGTCGAAGCCCTTGAGGCGCTTGGCGACCTCAAAGCCGATGCGACCGAGGCCGAGCACGCCTGCCTTCTGCCCCCAGACCCGCCGCTTCAGCGGATAGAGGCCCTTGGCTGCCCAGCTTCCGTTCTTGACCCAGCTTTCGGCACCGATCATGCCGCGCGACTGGCACAGCATCATCGCGACGCCGAGATCAGCAACGTCGTTGGTCAACACATCAGGGGTGTTGGTAACGCGAATGCCGCGCTCGCGGCAAGCGACGAGATCAACGGCGTCATAGCCGACACCGTAGACGGAGACGATCTTGACTTGCGGCAGCCGGCCGATCAGGTCCGCCGACGCACCAATCTCGCCTCGAGTGGCGATCGCCTGGATCTTGTGCCCATGTGCTCTCAGGAAGGTATCCCGATCCTCGGCCTCGTAGATCTTGTGGACCGCATAGCGCGCTTCAAGTTCGACCAGATCCCAGTCCGGATAGGGACCCATCAGCAGGATGTCCGGTTTCGTCATCAGTTTCCTCCCGTGGTTTGTTCACCGGCGGCGCGACCCGCGCGGATTGCCAGCGTGTTCATCGCCAGCGCAACGATGCGCTCCAGCGACTGATCGATTTCGATGGTAACGACGTCCGCCTCCCCCGATGGCAGTTCGAGGGTGGCAAGCTGACTGTCGAGCAGCGACAGCGGCATGTAGTGGCCCTTTCGCTCTCCCAGCCGCGCCGCGAGTAGCGCCCGGGTCCCCTGCAGGAAGACGAAGGTGATCGGCTGCCAGGCGACTTCCCTCAGGCGTTCGCGATAGGCGCGCTTCAACGCCGAGCACGACACGACGGTCGCGGCAGAACTCGCCAGCCGGCCGCCGATCTCGTCGAGCCAGGGCCAGCGGTCAGCATCGGTCAGCGGGATGCCGCTGCGCATCTTTTCGACATTGGCCGCCGAGTGCAGGCTGTCGCCCTCGATGAAGCGCGCGCCGAGGTAGCTGGCAAGCCGTTCGCCGACCGCCGACTTGCCGCAACCGGATACGCCCATGACGACGACCGGGCCGAAGCCGTGGCAGAGTTCAGAGGCTGGTCGTGATGCCGCCATCGACATAGAGCGTGTGTCCGTTGACAAAGGAGGAGGCGTTGCTCGCCAGGAAGACCGCGGCCCCCACCAGTTCTTCGACGTTGCCCCAGCGAGCGGCCGGCGTGCGCTTTTCCAGCCAGGAGGAGAACTCGGCGCTGTCGACCAGCGCCTGGTTCAACGGCGTCTTGAAGTAGCCGGGCGCGATCGCATTCACCTGCAATCCATACTTGGCCCAGTCGGTGCACATGCCGCGCGTCAGGTTCTTCACCGCACCCTTGGTCGCCGTGTAGGGGGCGATCGACGGACGCGCGAGCTCGCTTTGCACCGAGGCGATGTTGATGATCTTGCCAGAGCCGCGGCCGATCATGTGCCGGGCGACCGCCTGGCCGACATAAAAGACGCTGGAGACATTGGTCTTCAGCAGTTGTTCCCAGCGATCGACCGGGAAATCCTCAAGCGGCGTGCGGAACTGCATGCCGGCGTTGTTGACGAGGATATCGATGGCGCCGATATCCTGTTCGATCTGATCGACACCGCTCTTCACAGCTTCCGCATCCGTGACGTCGAAATCGGCGACATCGACCAGGTGGCCAGCATCCTTCAGTGTGGCGGCGGCCGCCTCCAGCTTCAAACGGTCGCGACCATTAAGCACAAGGGAAGCACCGTGTTCGGCGAGACCGCGCGCCAGCGCAAGCCCGATGCCCTGCGACGAGCCCGTCACCAGGGCGCGACGGCCTTTGAGGTCAAACAATGGGAATGACAAACCTGTTCTCCTTCACCGCCGGGCGCCTCGCACGAGACGCCCCGGCTCATGGCTCAGCCTTCGACCACGAGCCCTTTTGCCTTCAGCACCGGCTCGAGATTGCTGACTTCGATGACCGACTTTCCCGCCTTGTATGCGGCGATGTACTCGGCTTCGGCATCTTCTCGCGATTGCGACAGCTTGGCGACCTCGAATGCTTCTTCACGCCGCACCACGACCAGGCCGTCAGCGTCGCCGACGATGATGTCGCCGGGATGGACAACCTCTCCACCGATGATGATCGGATCGTTGGTGGAGGTCAGCGTTTCCTTGACCGTGCCCTTGATGCAGACGCTGAGCGAAAACACCGGGAAGCCAAGTTCGCGCAATTGCATTGTGTCACGTACGCCGCTGTCGGTCACAAGGCCGCCAATGCCCTTGGCGAGGCACGCGTTGGCCAGCACGTCGCCGAACGATCCCGCCTCTTCGTATTCGCCCGCCGAAACGACGATGATGTCGCCCGGCTGAGCGTAGTTGATTGCAAGCTGCAGCATGATGTTGTCGCGAGGTGCGCAACGGACCGTGAAGGCCGGACCGCAAAGCCTCATGCGGTAGTCGACAGGCTTGATGCGGGAAGACAGTGCCCCCCGGCGTCCCTGTGCCTCATGGATCGTCGCCGGCGAGAACTTGGCGACCGCTTCCACTTCGGCGGCACTCGGGCGAACGGGCATTTTCTTGATATGCGTCATGATTTTTCCCACGGGTGGTCGCGGCGGGCGCAACGCCCGCCGTTTGCGTTGTTCAAGAGATTCGGAAAAACGGGGGTCGCTTACGCGAGGCCCGGCCCCATCAGGGGATCGGGTCGAACTTCAGTTCGGAGAGCGGTGCAACCTTGTCGGTACGAGCCATCTTGTATTCGGTGTTCGGGCCGAGCCATTTGTCCCAGATCTTGTTGATCTCGCCGCTGTCGTCGAGCTTGCGCAGCACTTCGTTGATCTTGGACGTCAGTGCCGGCTGATCCTTTGCCATGCCAATGCCGATCGGCTGGAACAGCATCGGCTCGGGGATCATGCGCATTTGCTTGCCACGGGTCTTCGATTCGTTGACCAGCTTGGTGGTGGTCATGGTGTTGGCGACCATACCGCGCGCCTTGCCCTGCTGCACGGCGAGGTAAGCCGATGCCGTGTCCTGGAAGGTAAGCGGGTCAGACTTGTTGAGCTTGATCGACATCTCCGAAGTCGAGCCCTTGGTGGAGGCCAGGCGCTGGCCGACATAGTCGGTCTTTGCCTTACCGGCATCGTCCGCCGGCACGATCAGCATTTCCTTGGCCAGATAATAGGGATCGCTGAACTGGATCTGTTCGGCACGGCTCTGGGTATAGGCAAGGTTGGCGACGGTGATATCGACCCGACCGAGCTTGACCTCCGGCACGCGGGCTTCGACCGAAACAGGCTTGATCTCTGCCTTCACGCCAAGTTCACGGGCGATCGCGCCGCAAAGATCGACGTCGAAGCCGACCATTTCGCGTGTGTTTGAGTCTGGGGCGGCAAACGGGGGCACGTCTGCGAAGGTCGCGCAACGCAGTGTCTTGTTCGCGATGATCTCTTCTAGCTGATCGGCCTTGGCGGGACCTGCGAGCGCCGCTGCCGCAACCGTCATTCCGAGGATAAGATGCCTGCACTTCATTGCTGTTCTCCTTCGTTGTTGGTTATTGCGTGGTCTAGAGCGCCGTGCGTTCATATGAACGCGCAAAGGACGCTCTAGCACTTTGATTTCAGAGCATCCTGCCCCCAAGTGGTTCACTTGGGGGCAGGATGCTCTAGTGGCGCAGGTCGGCAAGGAACCGTTGCGCGCGCGGATGCCTGGGGTTCTTGAAGAACTCCTCAGGCGTCGCGGTCTCGATGATCTGGCCTGCGTCGATGAACCAGATGCGGTCAGCGACATCGCGGGCAAAACCCATTTCGTGGGTGACGCACATCATGGTCATGCCTTCGGCGGCGAGCGACTTCATGACGTTCAGCACTTCGCCGACCATTTCAGGGTCAAGCGCGCTGGTCGGTTCATCGAACAGCATGACAGGCGGCTCCATGGCGAGCGCACGTGCGATCGCCACGCGCTGCTGCTGCCCACCGGAAAGCTGGCCCGGATAGGAGTTTGCCTTTTCACGAAGGCCGACGCGATCGAGCAGCTTCAGCGCCTTCTCGTGTGCCTCCGCCGGAGCCACCCCCTTCACCCGGATCGGGGACATCGCGACATTGTCGACCGCGGAGAGGTGCGGGAAGAGATTGAAGCTCTGGAAGACGAAGCCGATGCGGCTGCGCAGCCGGTTGAGGTCCCGCCCGCTCATCTGTGCGTGCACGTCCTGCCCTTCAAAGAAGATCGAACCGCTGTTGATCTCCTCGAGCCGGTTTACGGTGCGGATCAAGGTAGACTTGCCCGAGCCCGAAGGGCCGCAGATGACGACCACTTCCCCGCGCGCCACTGTCGCGTCGATCCCTTTCAGGACGTCATAGTCGCCATAGCTCTTGCGGACATCGGCAAGCCGGATCGCCTGATCCTTTGCAGAGGTGGAGGTTGACGCGGTCATGGCTGCTCCGTGGCGTTCGGTGTCAGGGAAATCGGCAACTGCCCACGGCGCTTCGGGGCAACAAGGCCAGCGCGCCGGCGCGTAATGCGCCGCTCGACAACGTTGGTAAGCCAGGTGAGCGACCAGCAGATCACGTAGTAGGTCAGCGCCAGGATGAGGAAGACCTGGAAGGGCTGCGTGAGGAGCTGGTTGTTGACCTGGCTGGCAGCGAAGGTCAGGTCCGGCACGTTGATGACATAGCCGAGCGTCGTGTCCTTGATGGTGGCCACGAAGGTCGACAGCATGCTCGGGATCATGTTGTAGAGCGCCTGCGGCAGGATCACGTAACGCATCGCGCTGAAGTAGCTGTGACCGAGCGCACGAGCCGCATCCATTTGCCCCTGGCCCAAGGCGACGATGCCCGCGCGGATGATCTCACTTAAGAACGCCCCCTGGTAGACGACCAGGGTCGTCAGCATGGTGAGGAAGCTCGGCACATCGGCGCCGGTCAAAAGCGGCACGAGGAAGTAGCTCCACAGCACCAGCATCAGGAGCGGCACTCCACGAGTGACATAAACGAGCACGGTCACAGGCCAGCGCAGGATCCGATACTTGGAGAGCCTTGCGAAAGCGAGAAGGATCGCAAACGGGAAAGCAATCGCGATGCTGAGCGCCGAAAGGATCAGCGTGTTGGCAAGGCCGCCGAGCGGACCGTTCGGGTACTGTCCGATCAGGAGCAGCAACCAGTATTGGTCGACGATGGCGATCAGGTCATGGATCATCGTCTCGCTCCATTCGCCGGATCAGCACGCCAAGTGAGGTAGGCACCGGCAGCCATGATTATCAGGGTGAAGAAGAGATAGAGGACCGTACCGATCAGGTAGATTTCGAAGGTTCGGAAGGAGAGGTTCTCGATCTCCTTGACCGCATGGGTGAGCTCCGGGGCGCCGATCACGATGGCTAGGCTGCTGTTCTTGAAGAGCGAGACGCTATGGTTGACGAGCGCCGGCAAGGCATTGCGAACGCCCTGCGGGATCAGCACGAAGCGCATCGCCGAGAGATATCCGTGCCCAAGGGCACGCGCCGCCTCCATCTGGCCGGGATTGACCGAGCGCAGGCCGGAGCGCAGATCCTCGCTGAAATAGGCCGCCTGGCAGAGGCCGAGCCCGACGATGGCAAAGATCATTTCCGCCGAATGCGCAGAAAGCCAGTCGGACAGGCCTGAGGGCAGGATGGCGTAGATACCGAAATACCAGAGCATGAGCTGCACGAGCGTCGGCACATTTCGGTGGTAGGAGACGTAAGCCGCCACCACCGCGTTGCCGATGCGACCGGGAGAAAACCGGATTGCGAGCAGGATGACTGCGAGCGCCATCGCCAGGGTCCACGAGCACACGGCGATGATGAAGGTCATCTCGATGCCATGCACCAGCATGGCCACGTATTCCGGGTTCCCGAGGATCGCGGCGAGTTCGAAGCCCTTCACGACCGTGGTTCCTTCGGTTCGCCTGCCGTCTCAGGCTTGGCGGTCTGCAGGCCACCCATGACCTGAAGCGTCGGGGTGATTTCCATGTGCCCGATATTGACGGCGACGGGTGCGGCGATCGCAAAAGCGATTGCATCGGCGATGTCGCTCGCCTGCGGCAGTTCAAAGCCGTCGATGAAGCGCTCGCGGATAGAGGGATCGTTGCCGTGCACATGGTTGAAGATGTCGGTCGCGACCCGGCCCGGGCAAATCTCGGTTACGCGCACGCGCTTGCCGAAGGTATCGATGCGCAGCTGGTTGGAGAGCATGCTGACGCCGGCCTTGGTCGCGTGGTAGGTGGAATTGCCATTGAAGTTGTAGTTGCCGGCAATCGAGGAGATGTTGATGACATGGCCGCGGTCACGCTCAGCCATGCCCGGCACGATCAGCCGGCAGAGATGAAGAACCGCGCGCAGGTTGACATCGACAAGGAGGTCGATGTCGCCATCCTCGGCTTCTAGAAACTTCTTGGGGCGGTCCACGCCGGCATTGTTCACCAGAATGTCGAATTCGACTTCGCCGGCAAGCTTTGCCAGAGAGGCGCGGTCCGTTACGTCGATCGCATGGGAGATACAGCCCGTTCGCTCGGCAAGTGCCTTCAGCGCATCGGCGCTACGGGCAACCGCGTGCACTTCGAGGCCCTCGCGGCGGAGCCGCTCGACGACCGCAGCACCGATCCCGGAGGAAGCGCCGGTCACGAGTGCGGTTCTGTAATCGGAAAAGGACATTTTGGTTCCCCTGTTGTTGAAAGAGAGAGTAGCGAAGCTTTTCAGGTCTGAATAAGACCGTTTGAATCTGGATGGATAACGAAGGCTTATGACTTGCGGCGAACCCGCCGGGCTGCAACATTTGGGCGAAACAGCAGGCAGGGCACATGGATACCAGGCGTCTCAAATCCTTCATCGTCATCGTCGACACCGGGAGCATCACGCGTGCGGCCGACGTTCTTCACATCGCCCAGCCGGCCCTCAGCCAGCAACTTGCGGCCCTGGAGGACCATTTCGGACAGAAACTCCTGATCCGCAGCCAGCAGGGGGTCTCGATGACGGAGGCCGGCAAGGCCGTCTACCGTCATGCCCAGATCGTCCTTCGCCAGATGGACCAGGCGCAGGCAGACGTGAAGGCAGCCGGCGCCTCGCTTGTCGGGCGTGTCTCGGTCGGTCTTGTGCCATTTTCAAGTGCTGCCACGCTCTCGGTCGACCTGTTGACAGAAACGCGCAAGCGGCATCCGGGCATCCTGTTGCATCTGACTGAAAGCGTCGGCCAGACCTATAGCCAGATGATCATGAACGGCCGGCTGGAAATGGCGCTGATCCATGGCACGGGACCGATCAAGGGCGTACGGTTCGAGCCGGTCTTTGTGGAGGAGTTCCATCTCGTGGCGCACCGCGATTTCGGGATAGAACCGGGCGATACGCTGCTTCCGTTGAGCGCGCTGAACGATGTTCCGCTGCTTCTTCCTCCGCCCTACAACTTCGTGCGCCGGGCGATCGACCTTTCTTTCACACGCGCGCGCCTGTCTCTGAATGTCGTGGCTGAGGTCGAGATCGTCCGCACGCTCGGGCGCGCCGTCTCAAGTGGCGTCGGCGCAACCATCATGCCGCGCGCAATCGCCGAACGGATCGTTGCTGAGTCCTCCGAATCTCTGGTTTCGCGCATGGTGACACCCAAGATTGAGGAAACCCTGTCGCTCTGCGTTTCCGATCAAAGCGAACTGTCGGAGCCGGCACTGGCGGTAAGATCCATTCTCATGGAGCTCACCGCTCGTCTAAGTTACCGTTGAATGCCTGTCAGGTTTTATTTGCCGAATTTATCAAAAATTGATAACTTCGGATCGAATGAAAGGACACACCATGCCAGCCAGTTATAGCATCGGCGCACACTACGAGGGCTTTGTGCGGCAACTCGTCGATAGCGGCCGCTATACCAGCGCAAGCGAGGTTGTGCGCGACAGCCTGCGATTGCTCGAACAGCGCGAGGAAGTCCGCGCTATCGAGCTGGAAAACCTCAAGCGTGCCTACGCCGAAGGCAAGGCTAGCGGCCAGCCTGAGAATGTTGACCGGGTTTCGTTCCTGAAAGACCTGAAAGCAGAACGCTCTGTCCGTGGCTGAGTATCGTCTGACGCCTCGCGCCCAACGCGACTTGCGCGACATTTGGCGTAACATTGCCATGGACAACGAAAGGGCGGCTGACCAGCTTGTCAACAAGCTCTTTGACAAGTTCGAGCTTGCCGCCGCTCACCCGGAATTGGGGGCAGCCCGGCCGGATATTGCCGCGACCGCCAGGTTTCTCATCGATGGCCGATTGATCGCCATTTATGAGCCAACACCTTAAGGGGTGGAGATTGTGGCCGTAGTTCACGGAATGCGCGATCCAGTCACTTGGCTCTAGCTAAAGGCTTAAAGGCTGAACGTTTACCGCAAGCCGACGCAGAATTCGGAGATGCGGTCGCAAGCCTCGCCCAGCTGTTCCATGCTGGTTGCATAGGAAATACGGAAGAACGGGCTCATGCCGTAGGCCGCGCCCTGCACGGTCGTCACGTGATGTTCGTCGAGCAGCGCCAACACGAAATCCGTGTCGTTCTCGATCCGGCGCCCCTTCCTGCTGGTCCGGCCGATCAATTCAGCAATGTTCGGGAAAACGTAGAAAGCGCCTTCCGGCTTGTGGCAGCGGATGCCCTCGATTGCGCTCAGCCGCTCAACCACGAAGTCGCGCCGCTTCCTGTAGATCGCCGCCCGTTCCTTGAGGATGTCCTGTGGACCATCGAGCACGGCGGCAACGGCGGCCTGGGTAATCGTCGAGGTACCGCCGCTGTTCTGGCCGTTGACGTTGCTGATCGCCTTGATCAGGTCCTTCGGGCCGCCGCAGAAGCCGAGACGCCAGCCGGTCATCGCATAGGCCTTCGATGCGCCGTTGACCGTCAGCACGCGGCCCTTAAGGCGGGGCTCGACTTCGGCAATCGTGCAGAATTCGAAGTCGTCGTAGATCAGGTGCTCGTACATATCGTCGGTCATGATCCAGACATCCGGGTGCCGGAGCATCACTTCGGCAATCGCCTTCATTTCGGAACGCGAGCAGGCAGCACCGGTCGGGTTGTTCGGGAAGTTCAAGAACAGCCACTTGGTACGCGACGTGATCGCGGCTTCGAGGTCTTCGGCCCTGAGCTTGAAACCGTTCTGCTGCGGGCAATCGACCGGAACCGGTACCGCGCCGGCGAACTTCACGATATCCGCATAGCTGATCCATGAGGGCGAAGGGATGACGACCTCGTCGCCGGGATTGCAGGTGGCAAGGACCGCGTTGAAGATGATCTGCTTGCCGCCGCCGGCAACGACAATCTCGGAAGGATCGTAGTCGAGATTGTTGTCCCGCTTGAACTTGCGCGCGACAGCCTGTCTCAGCGCCAGAGTGCCATCAAGCGGCGGATACTTGGTGTCGCCGGCAAGGGCTGCGGCATGGGCGGCCTCCACGGCGTTGCCGGGCGTCGGAAAATCCGGCTCGCCGGAGGAAAGGCTGATGACCTTTATGCCGCTAGCCGCAAGATCGCGGGCGCGCTGGGTCATCGTGGCGGAAGCGGAAACGGAAACATTCTTCAGGCGGTCGGCAATGGCGGGCATGATCGTTGCTTTCGATAGGGGACGGATAAGGTTTTGTAAGCGGGCTGGCTCAGCCCAGCAGCTTGGAGACGGGCGTGACCACGCCGCCTGCCGCCTCGATTTCGCTGCGGACGGTACGGGCAAGTTCAAGCGAACCCGGCGTATCGCTGTGCACGAGGATGGAACGGGCCTGCATCGGGATCACGGTCCCGTCGATAGCGGTGACTGTGCCTTCGATCAGGAACTGCCGCACCCTTGCGCGCAATCGAGGCTCCTCCTTGACGAGGGCACCGGGTTGCCCGCGGGGCACGAGCTTGCCCGCGGCGTCATAGGCACGGTCCGCAAGAAAGAGGGTGAGCGTCTTCAGCCCGGCCTCGAGCGCTGCGCGTTCAATGATGCTGCCGGACGTGCCAAAGACGATCAGATCGGGATCGACGGCACGGATCGCCGCCATCGTCGCCGCCGCCAGGCCCGGGTCGCGATTGACCATGTTGCCCATGGCCGCGTGAAAGCTGACATGGGAGACGCGAACATCTTCCACGCGAGCGATCGCGATTAACGCGCCAAGCTGGTAGAGCATCTGCTGGCGCAGTTCATCCGCGCCGATCGGCAGTTCGCGGCGGCCAAAACCTTGCCGGTCCGGCAAGCCCGGATGGGCGCCGACATCCACGCCCCTCGCCCGTGCAAGACGAACCATCCGGGCCATTGTCTCGGGGTCGCCGGCATGAAAGCCGCAGGCGACGTTGGCGGAGGTCACGACATCCATCATCGCCTCGTCATCGCAGAGCGAATAGGGCCCGAAACCCTCGCCCATGTCGGAATTGAGGTCCACCTTCATGAAGATCTCCTAAGCCATTGCGACGAGCGCCTCGCGGACGAGGCGCGCAGTACTTCTGATGTCTTCGATATAGGCAGCGAGCGCTTTCTCGATGGCCCGAGCCTCGGCGTGCGTGGCGGGCACGAAGCGCAGCGTCGAACCGATGCGAGCCTGCCCCATCCGCCAGAGATCCGCCTCGATGACGCCGGCGATCTTCGGATAGCCCCCGGCCGTGTTGGCATCGCTCATCTGCACGATCGGTTCGCCTGCCGGAGGCACCTGGATGACACCGGGCACGACGCCGTGCGAGCGCATCTCCACTACCTCTATCGGGTGGATCGGATCACCGCTGAGGCGATATCCGGTGCGGTCGCTGCGCGCCGAGACCTTCCACGGCTGACGCCAGAACCGGTCCGCATCGGCCCCGAAAAGGTCATGTTCGCCGGCCGGCAGCGCGCGAACGCGAAGCGCCCCATCTTCGTCGACAGGGAACATATCCCTCAAGGCAATAGCTGGCGGCACGACGCCGAAACCGCCTTTCGGCAGGAAAACAGGCTCAACCGCACCGGACGCGATGCCGTCGCCGACGGCAAGTGTCCGCCCCGAAAACCCGCCGAAGCTTCCACGCAGCGACGTGCTGCGCGATCCCATCACCTCTGCCACGTCGGCCCCGCCAGCCAGGCTCACATAGGCTCGTGCATCGCGAAGTGGCGGGGAGAGTTCCAGCACCTGACCAGCCTCAGCTTCCGCTGCCCACCACGGCGGCAGGGCGACGCCGTCGAGCTTCGCCCGGCAATCGGCACCCGTCAGCGCGAATGCGCCGCCTTTGGTAAAAGACAGCCGGAAGGGGAAAGTCTGGACCTCGATGACGGCAACGCCCCTCTGGTTGCCGAGGAGAATATTGCCGATCTCCATGGCCAGGGGGTCCATTGCGCCCGAAGCCGTAACCCCGATGCTTCGATAGCCGGGACGCCCCAGATCCTGGATGGTGTTCAGCGGGCCGGTTTCGATGATCTCGATCACAGCTCGATCCTTTCAGGGAGAAAGCGAACGGTGTCGCCAGGCGCCATCAGGGCGGGCGTTGCGGCCTCAGGATCAAACATCTGAAGTTCGGCAAAGCCGATCGAATTCCATCCGTTCGGGCCGGTCAGCACGGCCACACCGGTCTGCATGCCGCCGATCGTGACGCAGCCGCGAGCCATCTTCAGCGAGGGCACGGTCTTTCGCGGCATGTGGATGCGTGGATCAAGGCCGTGCAGGTATCCGAAACCCGGCGCGCTGCCGAGCGCGAAGACGCGATAGATGCCTTCGTGGTGAATGCGCACGACTTCGCGGTCGCAAAGCCCGCTGAGATTGCAGAGCGCCGGCAGGTCGGTCGCATGCTCGCCGCCATAGGTGACGGGGACTTCAATTTGCCGGCCGGCGAGATCGATGCCCTGCGCTCTCCGCCATTCGTGCTGTAGTTGCCGGACGACCTCTTCCGGATTGTCCGGGGTCGCCTTCAGGATCACAAGCACGTTCGTCATACCGGGAACGATCTCGGCGACGTCGCCGTGTGTCGCAAGCGCATGCGAGAGCGCCCAGATGCGCTTCTGGTTCGGTAGGTCGAAGTCACCGGGTGCTTCAAGGAGAAAGGCACGTGTGCCGATGAAGGAAATCTTCGCCCACCCCTCGGTGTCAGGAACGATTGAGACGGGCGACGGGAACGGGGCCTGTTGCAGGACACTCATTGGGCATGTTCCATCATGAATACCGGATCGCCATAACCAACCAATTCGCCCGCACGGGCCTGAACGCCTGCGACGATCGCGGCTTTCGGCGCGATGACTGGAAGCAGGATGGGCCCGACTTCCACAAAACCGGCGATCTCGCCCGCCTCAAGCGTGCTGCCCTCACGGGCAAGCGGTGAAGCATCGACGCCGCCGGGATGTCGATCCCGAAACACCCCGGCGAGTGGCGCCTTGACGGCCCATCCCTCCGTCACCGGCGCAGCGGCATCCTGAGCCGCGTCATGAGGCTTCACGTAGCTGACGTCGGGGGCCAGCACGATCTTCAGGGCGTGCCCCTCCGTCGTGCTGATCTCCAGTTCGCTCGCGCCGGATGCGCCAAGCCAGGTGGTCAAAGTGGAGATGAGCGCCGGATCGGAGAAATCGCCGATCCCGGATCTCACCGACGAGCGATCACGCCTTGCCATTGGCTTCTTCCCTCAAACGTTTTTCAAGATGATGGATATCGACGCAGCCCCGCACGAAATCCGGATCGGCAAAGATCCTTCCGTGCAGCGGAAGATTGGTGGAAATGCCCTCGATCCTGGTTTCCGAGAGGGCGACCTGCATGCGCCGGATCGCCTCGCCGCGGGTCGGCGCATGGACGATCAGCTTGGCGATCAGGGAATCATAGTATGGGGAAACCCGGTAACCGGCCGAAACATGGGTATCGATGCGAATGCCCGGTCCGCCCGGAAAATGAACTGCTGAAATGCGACCGGGGGCAGCCACGAAAGTGGTCGGGTCCTCCGCATTGATGCGGCATTCGAAGGCGTGTCCTCCTGCCTCGCCACGAAAACGGTTCGTGTCGAGCACGCTGCCCTGCGCTGAACGCAACTGTTCGTGGACCAGGTCGACGCCGGCTGTCGCCTCCGTCACCGGGTGTTCGACCTGCAGCCGGGTGTTCATCTCGATGAAGTAGAACTCGCCGCGCTCGTAAAGGAACTCGAAGGTCCCAACTCCGCGATAGCCGATCTGCCGACAGGCCTCCGCGCAGCGCGCTCCGACCCTCTCTGCGAGGTCCGGCGCGATGCCGGGTGCGGGTGCCTCCTCGACGACCTTCTGGTGGCGCCGCTGGACGGAGCAATCGCGATGACCAACCCAGACGGCGTTGCCGTGATTGTCACAGAGCACCTGGAACTCGATATGGCGCGGGTGCTCCAGGAACTTCTCCATATAGAGCTCAGGCTTGCCGAAGGCGCGGCGCGCCTCCTCGCGCGTAATTGCAACCGCATCGGCCATATCGGCACCGTCGCGCACGACGCGCATGCCCCGCCCGCCGCCACCACCGGCCGCCTTGACGATGACCGGATAGCCAATTTCCTCGGCGATTGAGCGCACGGCCTCGAAATCATCCGGTAGAGGCTCGCCAGGTCCCGGCACGCAAGGGACCCCGGCAGCCATCATGGCGCGTTTCGCAGCAATCTTGTCGCCCATGATGCGGATCGCCGAAGCCGAAGGACCGATGAAAACCAGCCCGGCCCTTTCGACCGCTTCGGCGAAGTCGGCGTTCTCCGAAAGAAACCCGTACCCCGGATGGATCGCCTCAGCACAAGTCGCGCGCGCTGCAAGCAGGATCGCCGCCTGGTTGAGGTAACTCCTTGTCGGTGCCGACGGCCCGATCGACAGGGGGCCACCTTCGCTCGGGGTCGCCGCTCCGGCACAATCTGCCTCGGAAGCAACGCGGATCGCACGAAGGCCGAGTTCTTTGCAGGCCCGTTCGATCCGGACGGCGATTTCTCCACGATTGGCGATGAGGACGGACTGGAATGGACGGCCGAGTTTCCGGGCTGCCTCGAAGGACGCGTCCATCAGCCGATCTCCACAAGCGGATCGCCGAAAGAAACCTCCTGCCCATCCTCAAAGAAGATGCGCTTGACGATGCCGCCGAGCGGGGTCGAGATGGTCGTGAAGACCTTCATCGCCTCCACGATGCAGAGAGCCTGCCCCACCTCCACCTGGTCGCCTTCCGCAACCATTGGAGCGGATCCGGGGCTGTTTGACTGATGCACGATGCCTGCGGTCGAAGCGCGAACAAGCTGCCCTTGCGCCTGATCATCCAATTTTTCCGGTTCCGCCGTTGAAGGCGTTGCCTGCGCCACGGTCAGGCGTTCCGGGTTGGCGGCAGCTTCACGAACCGGGTTGCGAATGATGACCGTCGTGTCCGCATCGCTGACTGTCAGCTCAGAGACACGCGAACGCCCGACAAAATCGAGAAGCGTCTTGATCTTTTGCAGATCCATTGTTTTCCCCACGGAACGAAGGGCACCGGGACGTGGCCATGAGAGCCTTGGCCCGTCCGGTGCGAGTTGGGGAAATCTTACACAGCATCCCGTTTGATGGGGGCAGACAAACTTTGAATAGAGAGCCGCCACCGGATGGGCAAATGCAGGCGCCAAGGGACGGCCTCAACGGCGGCAGGCCTGGACGCCTGCAGCGCGATAGGTCAAGGGCTGGTGCGAAAGGGCTCAGCTAGAAAAGGCGATGATCGCGCGCAGCAGAGCCTGCACGGAAAGCCGCCCTGCCGGTGCAAGGCGATCATGACCGCGCAACCTCCCTGCCAAGCCGCAATACCTCAGCGATGAGCAGGCTGAGGTCTTCTGCGCGGGTGCGATGGTTACAGATCGCCGCGCGCAGGCAGTGTCTCCCCCGGATCGTCGTGTCGGAGAGCGCTGCCACCCCGGTTTCCTGCAGGCGCAGCATGATCTCGAGATTGATCTCTTTCAGCCGCTCCTCGCTCAGACCTTCCGGCGCATAGCGGAAGCAAACGATGTTGATCTCGGGCTCGGTGATAAGCTCCAGCGGCGGATGCGCGCGCACCAGGTCGGCGAGGTAAGTGGCCTGTGCGATGTTCTGGTCGATCAGCCGACCGAACTTGGCAACGCCGTGTTCCATCAGCGCCATCCAGACCTTGAGCGCCGAAAAGCCGCGGCTGGTCTGCAGATTGAATTCGTGAAGCCACGGACCGGAGGCGATGCCGCGCGGCATGCCCTGCAGGAATTCCGGCGACACGGCGAAGGTCTCCCGATGCTTCGTCCGGTCGCGGACGAGCGCAAAACCGACCTCGAACGGGGCATGCAGCCATTTGTGCGGGTCGAGCGCGACGGAATCAGCGCGTTCGATGCCCTTGACGCGCCAGGCGTTCTCAGGCGCGATCGCCAGCAACGCGCCGATACATCCGTCCACATGGAACCAGAGATCCTCCTTAGCGGCGATCCCGGCCAAGCAGGTGAGATCGTCGACCGCGCCGGAATTGACCGTGCCAGCCGTCCCGATGACACAGGCGGGTCTGAAGCCTCGCGCGCGATCCTCGGCGATTGCTGCGCGCAGAGCCGCAAGGTCGATCCGGTAGCGGCTATCGCTCGGGATCCGTCGCAGTGCCTTGTTACCGAGGCCGAGCGTTTCGACCGCCTTGCGGTGGCAGGAATGAACCTGCTCTGAAGCGTAGAAACGCAAGGGCTGCTTGAGGGCTGCAACCCCCTCCTCGCGCAGATCGATCCCCGCCATGGCGTTTCGAGCGACCGTGAGCCCAATGAGATTCGCCACCGAGCCGCCACTGACCAGCGTCCCGGTCGCCGTTTCGGGAAAGCCGATCATGTCGCGCAGCCACCCGACGACCTGCTGGTCGACGAGGGCTGCGGCATGGCGGCCGCCGCCAAGGTTGGAACCCTGGATCGCGGCCAGGAAATCGCCGAGCGCGCCGGTAAAGTTGCCCGAGCCCATGTACCAGGACCAGAACCGTGGGTGGATGTTGCCCATCGGATAGACGAGCACCGTGTCCTTGACCAGCCTGTATACGTCCTCGATCGGCGTCGGTCCGTCCGGGACCGGCGCCCGGAACAGTGCCTCGGCCTCCTCCGGCAGCGGCCGCCAGACCGGACGCTGACGGACGTGGCCGACGTGGTCGACGGCGTCGTCGACCACCCGGTGGGCGAGCGCCGCAATGGACGCCCAGTCCGGCGGGTCGAGGGTTTCAGCAGGGGGCAGATTTTCCGGCCGCTTCACCGATCCGTCGCTCCAGTCCAGGGATTGCGCTTCCATTGCTTCCTCCTCTACTCGGCTGCGAGCTGGAAGCCGGGCGTGGAGCGCGACAGTTCCATCTCCTCGGCACCCATG
This sequence comes from Ensifer sp. MJa1, assembly GCF_037026475.1. Lineage (NCBI taxonomy): Bacteria > Pseudomonadati > Pseudomonadota > Alphaproteobacteria > Hyphomicrobiales > Rhizobiaceae > Ensifer > Ensifer sp. MJa1. The sequence continues at coordinate 222,764 of NZ_JAKUMO010000007.1, forward strand.
TCCGCGGGGATCGTTTCGAACAGCGGCGTCGACAGGTAGCGCTCGCCGGTGTCAGGCAGCATGCAGAGGATCACCGAGCCTGCCGGCGCGCGCTCCGCGATCTGGCGCGCAACACCGAAGGTTGCGCCGCCCGAAACACCCGTGAAGATGCCCTCCTTTTGTGCAAGCGCCTTTGCCCATTCCATCGCCTTTGGACCGGCGATCGGGACAAGTTCGTGATAGTAGTGGCGATCGATCGCCTCCTTGAGGACATCCGGGATGAAGTCGGGTGTCCAGCCTTGGATCGGATGTGGCTCGAAGGCCGGGTGGCTTGCTGCCGGGCCACCGCCCGTGCCACGCTGCTGCACATGGCCGCTGCCGAGCAACTGCGCGTTTTCGGGCTCGGCAAGAACGATCTTCGTCTCCGGCCGTTCGCGCCGCAGAACGCGGGATACACCGACGAGCGTGCCCCCTGTGCCGTAGCCGGTGACGAAGTAATCAAGGCGGGATCCGGCAAAATCGTTGACGATCTCCCGGCCGGTCGTCGCTTCATGGATCGCGGCGTTGGCCGTGGTCTCGAACTGCCGGGCGAGGAACCATCCGTTCTTCTCGGCGAGCTCCGCCGCCTTGCGATACATGCCGAGGCCCTTCTGCGCGCGCGGCGTCAACACGACCTTGGCGCCCAGAATGCGCATCAGTCGGCGACGCTCGACGGAGAAACTATCGGCCATCGTGACGACGAGCGGATAGCCCTTTTGCGCGCAGACCATCGCCAGTCCGATACCGGTGTTGCCACTGGTCGCCTCGACCACGGTCTGCCCGGGCTTCAGCTTGCCGCTGCGTTCGGCCTCCTCGATGATCGCAACCGCCAGCCGGTCCTTCACCGACGACGCCGGGTTGAAGAACTCAGCCTTCACATAGATGGTTGCGTTGTCGACGCCGAGATTGTTGACGCGGATCGACGGCGTGTCGCCGATCGTCTCCAGCACGCTGTCAAAAAGCCGCCCGCGGCCGCTCGTGGTTCTCTGTCCTGAATTCGTGGGCATGGGTTCTCTCACTCTTCCGGATGCCAGGTTACGCAAGCGATGCTAAAGTGCGGGCGTGGGAGCCCGCGTGGGAGTGCGCATGGAAACGGATGGCCCGGACGTGGATTTTTCGGCGCCGGAGCTGGAACTGCGGCTCCTCGGACCGATGAAACTCTTGCGCCGCGGCGTGCTCGTGACCCTGCCGCCGTCGCGCAAGGTCCGCGCGCTGCTCGCCTATCTGGCCCTCACGCCCGGTCCGGTATCCCGTGAGCGGCTCTGTAATCTGCTCTGGGACGGGCCGAGCGATCCGCGCGGAGAATTGCGCTGGAGCCTGAGTAAGCTGCGATCGCTCATCGACGCCGATGGCCGCAAGCGCGTGATCGCCGCGGGCGACGAGATTTCGCTCGACCTTGGCGACTGCGATGACGTCGACGTTCGGCGCCTCAAAGAGGCAAGGCGGAGCGGGATCAACAACCTGGACCTGCCTACGTTGCGAACGATCGCCGAGCGATGCGGCGGCGACCTCCTTGAAGGCGTCGACATCGACAACTGTCCCGCCTTCGCACACTGGCTGACGTCGCTGAGGAGCGAATTTCGTCTTTACGCGCTGGAGATTGTGGCAGAGATCGGCAGGAGAACACCTGTCGGTAGTGAGGACGGCTTGCCGGCGGCACTGCAATGGCTCGAGCGCGCGCCGCTCGACCCCGGGGCCAATATCCGTTTACTTTCGGAACTGATCCACCGGCGAATGACCGACGCCTGCGATCGGCATCTCCATGCCGCGGCACGCCTCTTTGCCGATGAGGGCGAGGACTTTCAACCGGTCCACGCGGCATGGGTGCATCTCCAGCGCCCGGCTCGGCAATCGGCCGTCACGATCATTTCGGAAGGCAGCGGACCGGTCGAGCCCGTTCAAATGGCGGCCTCGCGCCGCGCCTCGATCGCCGTCATGCCGTTCCGCGATCTTTCCCCTGGCCTGGCGGGCAAGAACGATTTGGGCAGCGCGATCGCGCATGACGTCGTCAGCAAACTCGCGCGCTTGCGCAGCCTTTTCGTCATTGCCCGTGGCTCTGTCTTTGCCATCGCAGACGAAGGGCTCGAACTGCAGGAAATCGGTCGCCGCCTTGGCGTCGACTACATCGCGACCGGCTTCCTCGAGCGACACGATCACGGAATAGGCGTGACGGTGGAGGTTGCCGAGGCGGCAACCGCCCATATCATCTGGACCGAGCGCTTCGAGGCCCGCTCTGCCGAGCGCTTCGCCCTCGTCGATGAGGTCGGCAACAGCATCGTCTCGTCCATCGCCGCCGAAATCGAGAACGAAGAACGCAACCGGGCGATCCTGAAACATCCGGACTCGCTCGATGCCTGGGAGGCCTATCACCGCGGGCTCTGGCACATGTTTCGCTTCACGGCCGAGGAAAACGCCCGCGCTGCCGCGTTCTTCCGCCAGTCGACCCGCCTCGATCCGACCTTCTCGCGCGCCCATGCGGGGCTCTCCTTCACCCATTGGCAAAGAGCGTTCCAGCGCTGGGGCGACCGCGAAGCAGAGACCCGGGAGGCGCTCAGGGCCGCCGGGCAGAGCCTGCTGGTCGACGACCAAAACCCGGCTGCGCACTGGTCGATGGGGCGTGCCCTTTGGCTGACCGGCGATCACGACCAGGCAGTGCGCGAACTGGAGCACTCCGTCCATTTGAGCCCCAACTTCGCACTTGGCCACTATGCACTCGCTTTCGTGCATTCGCAGTCCGGCGACCCTGCAGCGGCGATCGCCGCTTCCGATCATTCACGTCTCTTGAGCCCCTACGATCCCCTGCTCTTCGGCATGCTCGGCACCCGGGCGATCGCCCTCATCCGGCTCGGTGCCTTTGAGGAAGCGGCCAATTGGGCCGTCAAGGCGGCCGCCCGTCCTAATGCACATGTCCACATCCTCGCGATCGCCGCCCACTGCCTCGCACTCGCCGGACGCATCGGCGAGGCCCGCAGCTACGCTGCCCGCATTCGCCTCCAGAACCCGAACTACCGAACGGACAACTTCCTCGACACCTTCCACTTCACGCCCGACGTCATCGCCCGATATCGTGAGGCGGCGGCCTTGATCGGGCTTGCGACCTGAGTGATCGGACAGAACGGGGTTGAAGGACCAGGGGCGGCTATCGCCTGCCTGCGGATCGAGTATTGTTCGGCGACCTCCAAGGTAGGATTCGGGCACCTGCAGAATGCCACTGGGGAACGGAATTGATGTCGGATCATGATGCGCAAGAAATCGGCCTGCTGCTCATTGCAAGCTTTCGACAACTGACGGGCCGAAACCTGATCGACCCGGCGGCGAGTAGCAGATGGCTCTACGAGAGCGCGCCGTTTGCCGTCCTTGCGCACGATCGATCCGATGATCCTCGCTTCATTTACGCCAACAAAACCGCCCAGGATTGCTTCGAGTATAGCTGGGACGAAATGGTAGGGATGCCTTCGCGCCTTTCTGCGCAAGCCCCTGAGCGCGAAGAAAGGCAGCGCTTTCTCGACAGCGTTTCTTCCCAGGGGTTCATCGACAATTATCGCGGCCTTCGCATCGCGAGATCCGGGCGCCGGTTCTGGATCGAGGAGGCGACCGTCTGGCAACTTGTGCGCCCCGGCGGCGAATACTTCGGTCAGGCCGCCGTCTTTCATAGGTGGAAAGACCTGTAACGCAGCACCTAATCTTCGCCACGGGACGGCGGCGCTCCTTCAAGGAAATCTACAGGCTCGGGGCGCCACTCTTGTGTGATTGCCGCTGGCGGGTTCATCGGCTCGCGGACTAAGCGTTAGACTTAGCGTCAATTCGGACTTTTCCCCTACCTTCGCCGACCTTCACAGAAGGCTGTAGCGCGCAAGGATTTCGGCGATCTGGTCGTCCTGTTTCTTGTTCGGCAGAAGCGCCGGCTGACGGCTCGCGCCGACCGAGGCGTCCTGCAGAAAGAGGGCTCGCTTGACCATGGCAGGGGCAAAGCCCAGCGCATAGAGATCCGTTCGAAAGGCGGCAAAGGTCGCCTGTTGTTTCTCTGCCTCGGCCGTGTCGCCGGCATTGAAGGCCTTCAGGATGCCTGAAAGCACCTGCGGCATGGCATTGCCAAGGCCCGAAATGCAGCCGGCGGCTCCGTTCTCAAGCGCCCAGAGCACGAGATGATCAGGACCGGAATAGACTTCAAACCCCTCAACCTCCTTGGCAACCTTCAGATAGGCCTCGAGCGTCTCCTTTGCACCACCCGAATCCTTGATGCCGGCGATGTTGCCGTGACCCGCGAGCGTGCGGGCGGTCTCCGGTTCAATGTGGTTCTGCGTGCGAGCCGGAATGTCGTAGAGGTAGACCGGCGTCTTCACCGCATCCGCAACGGTCGAGAAGTGGCGGATAAGACCATCCTGCGTGCAGGCGATGAAGAAGGGCGTGATCACGGCAATGCCGTCGACGCCGATGCGGTCGAATTCGCGCGCGAGCTTCAACGTCTCGAATGTCGCCGGCATGCCGGCGTTGACGATCACCTTCACCCGGCCGCCGACCTCGTCCACCACTTCCTCGGTGAGGCGCACTTTTTCCTCAAACGTGAGCGCGGAGAAGTCACCGTTGGTGCCGGCGCACATGATGTTGTTGCCCGCCTCCACCTGCCGGCGGACCTGGGCGCGCGTCGCCTTGTAATTGATCGTTTCGTCTTCGTTGAAGCAGGTGACGAGGGCGACATAGGCTTTTCTGGTCATTCGATAGTCCTTTGAATAATCTCGTGCCTCAGGAGGCGCGTCGGAGACGGGCGGCGCGGTGCTCGGCCTGAACGTCGGGATCCGGGTCGAGGCCGGCGGCAAGCAGCGCGCGCGTATAGTCCTGGCGCGGCGTCTCGAACACGTCGCGCACGGTACCGAGTTCCACGACATTGCCCTTTTGCATGACCATGACGTGATCGGCGAAATCGCGAACCACCGGCAGGTCGTGGGCAATGAAGATGAACGCGATGCCCATTTCCTTGCGCAGCTTGTCGAGCAGCGCGATCACCTGCGCCTGCACCGAAACGTCGAGCGCCGAGACCGCCTCGTCACAGATGATCAGTTGCGGTTCGAGCGCAAGTGCGCGAGCAATCGCAATGCGCTGGCGCTGGCCGCCGGAGAACTGGTGCGGGTAGCGTCCCATGTGTTCCGGGCCAAGCCCCACCTGCACCAGCAGTTCGGCCACGCGCTCACGCCACCTGGCCTTGGGCAGAATATCGGGGTGAATGACCCAGGCCTCAGAGATCAGCTGGTAGACGGTCATACGCGGATTGAGCGATTGCGTCGGATCCTGGAACACCATCTGCAGGTCGCGCCGCAGCTTGTAGAGTTCGGCCGGCGACATGGTGAAGAGATCGCGGCCTTTCCATAGGGCTTTGCCGCTGTCCGGCTCGTCGAGACGCAGCAGGATACGCGCAAGCGTCGACTTGCCGGAACCGCTTTCGCCAACGACAGCCATCGTTTCTCCGGGCATGAGGTCAAAGGAAATGCCCTTCAGCGCCTCGAAGGAACCATAGCGCTTGCGCACGTCGTGAACCGACAGGACGGGCTCTACCCGGGCGGCTGGCGCGTGCATGTCGCCCTTGCCCGGTGCGGCGGCAATCAGCTTTTTCGTGTAGGGATGCTGCGGGTTCTTGTAGACCTCGCGCACGGTACCGGTCTCGACCAGCACGCCCTTTTCCATCACCACGACGCGGTCGGCGACTTCCGCGACCACACCGAGATCATGGGTGATGATGAGGATCGCCATCCCGGTTTCTTGCTGCAATTCCTCGAGAAGTGCCAGGACCTCGGCCTGCACGGTGACGTCGAGCGCCGTCGTCGGTTCATCGGCAATCAAGAGGTCCGGGCGAAGCGCAAGCGCCATGGCAATCATCACGCGCTGACGCTGGCCGCCCGAAAACTCGTGCGGATACTTGCTGAGCGACCTTTCTGGGTCAGGAATGCCGACCCGTGTCAAAAGGCGCAGCGCTTCCGAGGCAGCCTTGGCGGCATCGGTTCCGTGGGTGGTGAGCGCCTCGCGGATCTGCCAGCCGACGGTATAGACCGGATTGAGGTGGCTGAGCGGATCCTGAAAGATCATCGCCACGCGGCGTCCGTTGATCCGGCGTCGTTCGTGCGCCGGCATCGTCAGCAGGTCGACACCGTCGAGCAGGATTTCTCCCGAGCTGATCCGCCCTGGCGGCATGTCGATCAGGTTCATGATCGCCGACGAGGAGACCGATTTTCCCGACCCGCTCTCGCCGAGGATCGCCAGCGTCTCACCGCGGTCAAGGTGATAGGAGATGTTGCGGACCGCCTTGACCACGCCAACGGCGGTGTGGAACTCGACCGAGAGATTGCGGACTTCCAGCAGATGGTCAGCCATTCTTGTGACCCTTCATTTCGAGGCGCCAACGCTGCACCGGATCGAGCGCGATGCGCAGCCAGTTGGAGAGCAGGTTGAGCGACATGGTCGTGAGAATGATGGCAAGGCCCGGCCAGAAGGACAGCCACCACGCATTGGTGAGGTATTGCCGTCCCTGCGAGATCATCAGACCCCAGGTGATTTCCGGCGGCTGGATGCCAATGCCGAGGAAGGACAAAGCGCTTTCGGCGAGCATGACGTAGGCGAAGTCGAGCGTCGCAAGCGTCGTCAAGGTCGGCAGCACCACCGGCAGGATATGGCGAAAGAGGATGCGGTTCTTCGATGCGCCCATCACGCGTGCGGCCTGGACGAACATGCGTTCGCGGATTTCCAAGACCTCAGCGCGGGTCGTGCGGAGGTAGACCGGGATGCGGGTGATCGCGAGCACCAGCATCAGGTTGAGGATCGACGAGCCGAGGATGTAAAGCACGATCACTGCGATCAGCAGCGACGGGAACGACATGATGACGTCGGCAAGGCGCATGATCACCTGATTGACGCGCGGCGAGGAAAAGCCGGCAATGAGACCGAGGAAGGTGCCGGCAACTGCGGAAAGTGCGACGGCACCGGCTGCGACCATCAGCGTGTTCTGCGTCGCAACGATGATGCGGGCAAGCAGCGGCCGGCCGAGCGCATCCGCCCCCATCCACCAGACCCAGCCGCGCTCCCAGTCGAAGGGGGCGGCGTTGCGTCCGCGCAGGTTCTGCTTGGTTGCGAGATCACCGAGCCAGCTTGGCCCGATGATCGCAAGGATCAGGATGAAGATGAGGAAGATCACCGCGCAAAGGGCAAACTTGTCGGCGAGCAGCATGCGCCACATCCGCCTGGCGAAAGACGGCTCTTCGAGGATGACGCTGTCGTTGGTCACAAGGGTCATGGGCCGTCTCCTCAATGCCTTATGCGCGGATCGAGCAGCGCATAGGCAAGGTCGATCAACAGGTTCATGACGAAGATCGCCAGCGCCGTGACAAGGATGGCGGCGAGCACGACATTGAAATCGCGCTGCAGGATGGAATCGATCATCAGCTTGCCGACCCCTGGAAACCCGAAGATGGTTTCGACGATGACAGCACCGTTCAACAGGCTCGCAGCCTGGTCGCCAAGCACGGTGATCACCGGCAGCATGGCGTTGCGCAAGGCGTGCACGAAGATGATCGGACCGGATTTGACGCCTTTGGCGCGGGCCGTCTTTACATAGGCCGAGGAAAGCGCGCCGATCATCGAGCCACGCACCACCTGCACGATGATGCCGAAAGGCCGGATGAACAGGACGGCAATCGGCAGGATCCAATGGAGCAGCGACCCCGTACCCGAGGTCGGCAGCCAGGCGAGATTGACCGAGAAGACGACGATCGCGACGATCGCGATCCAGAAATCGGGAACCGAGGCGCCGATCAGCGAAATGACGGAGGCGAGCCGGTCGAAGAAGCCGCCAGCGCGGAAGGCGGCAAGCGAACCGACGACGATGGCAGCACCCGCGACCAGCGTCATGGTGATGACGGCAAGCCAGAGCGTCCAGGTGAAAGCTTCGAGCACCACGTCGAGTGCTGGGCGCGCCTTGCGCAGGGACTCGCCGAAATCGCCGGTGACGACGTCGCCGACATAGCGCGTGAACTGCACCAGCAGCGGATCGTTCAGACCGTGCAGCTCGCGAAACTGCTCCTTCATTTCGGCGGAAGCCTCGACCGGCAGGAACAAAGCCGCCGGATCACCCGTCAACCGCGACAGGAAGAAGACCATGACGAGCAGCCCGACGAGCGAGATCAGACTGGCCACGGCGCGTGTTCGAACGAATTTCAGCATGGCGCCCTCGAAATCCGGCGGTGGGATCATCCCACCGCCTTGATTGCTGTTGGTCTGGCGAACGTCGTTCGCCAGACCAGTTGACTTGCCAGAGCCAGTTTACTTGATCTTGATCTCGGAAAGCTGCAGCGTTCCGTTGGTCGCCATTGTCGGCTTGAAATCCAGCCGTTCGGAGACGCGGGAGAAGCCGACCATGTGGAACAAGAGGACGTCAGCGACGACATCGTCATGCACATAGGCGATCAGTTCGGACCAGAGCTTGGCGCGTTCGTCGCCGACAGCGGCTGACGCGCGCTTGATCAGATCGTCAACCTTCGGATCGGAAAAGCCGGACTGCGTACCGTCGGTCGCGTATTTGAAGAACATCGAGAATGACGGATCGCCCTTGGAGTTATCATGCATGGCAGCGACAATCTGCGGGCCGCGGCCTTCCTTGAACGGCTTCGAGTAATACTGCTCGTGCTCGGCGACCTCGACGAACTTCAGATCGACCTTGAAGCCCACTTCCTGAAGCTGTGCCTGGATGGCTTCCATGATTTCGGTGACGTTCGGGAAGTTGGCCGAGCGCGCAATGATGGTGATCGGCGTTTCGACCTTCACGCCATCGGCCTTGGCTTCCTCGAGCAGCTTCTTGGCGCCTTCCGGATCATAGGGGAAGACCTTGACGTCGGGGTTCCAGCCGAGCGTCGGCGGCGGCACGATCGCGGTGGCGAGCAGCGCACTGTCGGGAACAAGCGTTCCGAGGAACGCCTGACGGTCGATCGCGATGTTCAATGCACGGCGGACGCGAACGTCGTTCAGCGGCTCGATGTTGTGGTCGATGCGCAGGTAGACGGTCTCGCTGTCGAGATAGGAGAAATCCGTTGCCGGATTGGTGGCATCGAGCTGCGAGATCGACGGCGACAGGTCGGCCTCGCCGGTCTGCACCATGGCGGCGCGCACCGATGGATCGGCGCGGAAGAGATAGGTCGCTTCCGTGACCTCGGGCTTCGTACCCCAATAGTCGTCGCGGCTCGTCAGCACGATCTGCTGACCCGGCGTCCAGTTGGTAAGCTTGTAGGGGCCTGTGCCGACGGGCTCGCGGATGAACTCAAGCGGCGTTTCCTCCGGCACGATCGTGACGAGCGACATCAGGAGCGGCAGGATCGGCTGGACCGGATCGGCGCTGAAGTCGATCGTATAGTCGTCGACGACGGCCGGGGTCACCGTGATGCCGCCGAAATAGCGACGCGACTCGCAGGTGTTCTTTTCGCTCATGATGCGATCGAAGCTGTGCTTGACGTCCTTGGCGTCGAAGGTCGTGCCATCGGAGAACTTGACGCCCTGGCGCAGGTGAAAGCGCCAGCTGCCGTCTTCGTTCTGTTCCCATTTCTCGGCAAGGCGCGGCATGACGCCCTTGTCGCCGCGAACATCGAGCTCGGTCAGGGTTTCGCTGACGTTCTGCATGATGACGCGACCAATGTTCGAGCGCGTGGCCATGCACGGTTCGAGCAGGTCAGCTTCTTCGGCCAGCACGATCTTGATCGGACCTGAACCTGCGAAAGCCGGCGACAGGGCAGAACTCAGCATGAGCGCACTTAGGACAAACAGTTTCTTCACGGCATTTCCTCCCTAGTGAAATTCGTTTCAGCCGGATGTTGCTTTTCCGGATCGGGCGGCGATCAGCGCCGCAAGGCCAATAAGTCCACCGCCGCATAGCGTGGTGAGGGCGACGTTTTCGCCAAAGAGCGCAAAACCACCGAGCGCCACCAGCGGCAGCCGCAGGAAATCGACCGGCGCGATGATCGTGGCGGGGGCGAGCGAAAACGCATGCGTCATCATGCCCATGCAGGCCGTGCCGACGACACCCTGGAGCGCCAGCAGAGACAATTCCTTGGCGCCCGGCGTCACCCAGAACGGAAGGGCAAAGGCAAATGCGATCGGGACGGTCAGAAGCAGATTCCAGACGACGAGCGTCGAAGTTGAATCGCCCTTCGACATCGATTTCAGGATCAGTTGAATGGCGGACTGCAGCACAGCGCCGATGAGGGCGAGCAGGATAGCGAGACTGAAACCGGCCCCCGACGGCCCGACAATCAGCATTGCGCCGGCAAAACCAAGCGCAACGGCACCAATCATCACCGGCCCCGGCCGCTCGCCAAGCGTGAGCGCCGCGCCCAGAAGCACGAAGATTGGCGACGTAAAGGCGATCGCCGTCACGTCGGCCAGCGGCCCCCAGCTGAAGGCTGCAAAGAACGCGACCATGGCCAGAAGCTTGAAGCCGGCGCGCACCGCATGCTGGCGCAACGGATGGCTTGAACGCAGGACGGACGGGCGCAAAACCACCCAGGGCAATAAAATGACAGCGCCGAAGAAGGCGCGAAAGAAGCCGATGACGAAGGGGTGCACGACACCATTCAATGCGCGCACGATCACAGCGTCGGCTGCCGCAAGGGTCGCAGCGCCTATCGCAAAGATCACGGCCACCCTAGCCCCATGAGGGCTGCCGGCTCCCGACATACCAACCTCCTCCCCGGCATCCTCTTGCCGGCTTGCCAAGACCATCTCCTTTTCGAGCAAATTTGTCAAATGATTTCACGATGTAAAAATCAATAAAAGCTTTTCTCTCAATTTAATCACGGTTTTTCAATGTATTACAAAACAATTCTGCTTATTGCGCTTCAATCACTGACATAATAGAACTTGACAACTTTGTAAATTCGTCGATTTTCAGACCAATCAGGAGGAGCCAATGACCCCAGAGGAAATAGCTCGCAACATGAATGGCGCGCTTCAATCCACGTCGCCCACGCGGCAGGAAGCCTTGTTGCCGTCGCCCATGGTGCAGAACCACGCCGCATTCCTGCATCTGCTTTCGGATGGTGCGCTTGCCTGCGCCTGGTTCGGCGGCACGCTCGAAGGCAAGTCCGACATTTCGATCTTTGCCTCCGTGCTTCAGAAGGGTGCGAAGACATGGGGACCACCCCAGCGCCTGAGCTTCGACCCTGATCATTCGGAACAGAACCCGGTGCTCTTCACCGCGCCGGACGGCAGACTTTGGCTCTTTCACACCTCCCAACCCTCCGGCAATCAGGACGAGTGCCGGATCCGGATGGCCGAGATCCGACGCGACCCGTCCGACCCATCGACGCTCATCTCTGCGGAAGGTCGCTATCTCGATCTGCCGCGCGGCTGCTTCGTCCGCGCGCCTCTTGTGGTACGCGAAGACGGTGCGTGGCTGCTGCCGATTTTCCGCTGCGTGCAGCGTCCCGGGCAAAAGTGGAACGGCAGCCATGACACTGCTGCGGTCGGCATTTCACTCGACCAGGGAGAAACGTGGCGGCTCGAAGAGCTCGATCATTCGATCGGCTGCGTACATATGTCGCCAGTTTCCTTCGGTGAAGGACGCCTCGCCGCGCTCTTCCGCCGCCGACAGGCCGACTGGATCTACCGGACGGAAAGCCTTGATGGCGGCCGCACCTGGTCGGCGCCGGAGGCGAGCGATGTGCCGAACAACAATTCCTCGATCGCCGCCATCCGTCTTGGTGATGGCCGGATTGCAACGATCTGCAATCCCGTCAGTGCGGCAGAATTCACCGAGCGGCGCGCTTCGCTTTACGACGAACTCGGTGAGGACGATGGCCGCCCGGATGCCGACCCGGAAGGTGGCTGCGCGCCGGTCTGGGGCGTGCCGCGCGCGCCCGTCGCGCTCTGCATCTCCGAGGACGGCGGCAAGACTTTTCCTGTACGGCTCCTGATCGAAGACGGCCCCGGAACCTGCCTTTCCAACGACTCGACCGACGGCCGCAACAGGGAAATGTCCTATCCCTGGCTGCTTGAGGGCCCGGACGGAACCATGCACCTCGCCTACACCTATCACCGGCGCGCCATCAAATATGTCCGCCTAGCCCCTGGCTGGGACCACGCCGACGCACGGAGACTTTCATGAGCAATATCATCGGCATCACCATGGGCGACCCGTGTGGCGTCGGCCCGGAGATTTCAGTCCGCGCGCTTGCGGAAATGTCGCCGCAGGAACGCGAGACGATCCGTATCTACGGCAACCTTGCAACGCTTGAAGCAGCCCGAACAGCGCTCGGCATCGACATCGACCTCACGCCTTACGTCGTGGATCTGCCAGTCGAAGGCGCGCCGCTTGACTGGGGCAAGCTCAGCCCCGTTGCCGGCGATGCCGCGTTCCGGTTCATCGAGAAGGCAGTGCGCGATGCCGAAGCCGGTATCATCGGCTGCATCGTCACCGCGCCGATCAACAAGGAAGCACTCAACCTTGCCGGCCATCACTATGACGGCCACACCGGAATGCTGCGCAGCCTGACCGGTTCCAAGGCAGCCTACATGCTGCTGGCCTCCGAGCGCCTCAAGGTCATCCACGTCTCGACGCACGTGTCGCTTCAGGAAGCGATCCGGCGATCGACGACCGTGCGGGTGCTTGCCACCATCCGGGCCGGCGATGCGCATCTGAAGCGCATCGGCTACGCCGCACCCAAAATCGCTGTCGCCGGCGTCAACCCCCATTGCGGCGAAAACGGCCTTTTCGGCACCGAGGATGACGATGAGATCGCGCCGGCCGTCAAGGCCGCCCGGGCGGAAGGCATCGACGCTTACGGCCCGATCTCGGCCGACACCGTGTTTCACCGTGCCTATTCGGGTGGCTTCGATCTCGTCGTCGCCCAGTATCACGACCAGGGGCACATCCCGGTCAAGCTCGTTGCCTTCGACACCGCCGTCAACGTGTCGGTGGACCTGCCCATCGACCGCACCTCGGTCGATCACGGCACGGCCTTCGACATCGCCGGCAAGGGCATTGCCAACCACGGCAACATGAACTCCGCGATCGCCTACGCCCGCAAGCTGGTGTCGGGCGCAGCCAAGCGAGGATGACGCCATGACCATCGCTCAGATCACCCTTCATCAACCGCGCCGCCTGGTCGTCGGCGCCGGCACAATCGCAGAGGTCGGCACCTGGGCCGCCGACGCCCAGACCATTCTCGTGATCGCAACGCCGATCACCGCAGGCTTTGTCGATCGACTGAAGCTCAAGGGGCGCGTTGCGGTCTTTGACGCCATACCCGGCGAACCCGACATCGCAACACTGAACGCCGCGATTGAGACTGCGCGCCAAGAGAAGCCGGACCTGATCGTCGGCCTTGGCGGCGGTTCGGTTCTCGACGTTGCCAAGCTGGTTGCCGTGCTTTGGAACTCGGAGCAGACGCTTGCCGATGTTGCCGGACCGAACAGGGTCGCCGACCGCAGCACACGCCTTGCCCAGGTTGCCACCACCGCCGGCACGGGTTCGGAGGCGGGTATCCGCTCGCTGATCACGGATCCGGAAAAGGGCAACAAGATTGCGGTCGAAAGCCCGCACATGATTGCCGATATCGCCGTCCTTGATCCGGAACTTACCTATTCGGTGCCACCGGCGGTCACCGCAGCGACGGGTGTCGACGCCGTGGCGCACTGCGTCGAGGCCTTCACCAATCGCCGCGCCAATCCGATGATCGACGGTTTTGCCCGTATGGGCTTCAGGCTCGTCGGAAAATATCTCGCGCGCGCCGTCAAGGACGGTACCGACACTGAAGCGCGCGAAGGGATGATGCTTGCGTCCTACTATGGCGGCATCTGCCTTGGACCGGTGAACACGGCGGCCGGCCACGCCATTGCCTATCCGCTTGGAACCAGGCTTGGCCTGCCGCACGGCTTGGCAAACGCCATCATCTTCCCGCATGTACTGGCCTTCAACCAGACCGTTGCAACTGGCAAGACGGCGGAAGTCGCGCAGGCGCTGGGGCTTGGCGACAACCTCGGGCCCCGCGAACTGCTGGCTGCTGCCCGCGGCTTCTGCCGCGATCTCGGGATCGAAATGTCGCTTGCAGCCCACGGCGCGAAGACGGATGACCTGCCGCTCTATGCGAGCGAGGCTCATGCCAACCGCCGCCTGATGGACAACAATCCGATCGACATGAGCGTCGACGATGTGCTGGCCGTCTATAAGGCGGCTTACTAGGGCACCCCACTGCCGAAGCAGAACCCCGGCCCTGGGCCGGGGTTTATGTTTTTAACGCTACTTCGTTGCCTGAAACAGGCGCTCGCGCGAACCGGAAAGGTGCTCGTGCATCAGCTGTTTCGCCTTGGCGGCCTGACGTGCGGCAATGGCCTCGGCGATCGCCTCGTGCTCGGCAAAGACCCGCGTCAGGCCTGACGTCTCTCGCTTGACCGAGGCGCCATGGAACCGCATGCCGACGGCGATGTGATCCTTCAACGCTTCCATCGCCGTGTAGAAATAGCTGTTCTGTGCGGCGCGCGCGATCGCGAGATGAAACTGGAAATCTGCGTCCTCGCGGTGAGATTGGCGATTGGTCGCATCCCGCATCAGTTCCAGCGCTTGACGAATGGCGGCCAGAGAACCTGCGTCATGGCGCTCGGCCGCAGCGGCCGCCGCCGCCGGCTCGACGGTCAAGCGAAATTCATAGCAATTGAGAAGATCGGCAACATTCTCCAGTTGCCCAAAGCCAAGCGGCTCACGCATGCCGACGGCGCGCACGAAGCTGCCTGCCCCACGGCGCGAATAGATGAATCCCTGTTCGCGCAGCCGGCGCAGAGCTTCGCGAATGATCGGGCGGGACACCTCGAACTCGCTTGCGAGATCGTGTTCGGTCGGCAGGCGCTCGTCAGGCTTGTAAGCGCCGGATTTGATCGCACGATGCATGCGCTCAAAAACGAGATCGCCCAAACTCTTGCGCGCCGTTCCGTTCTCCAGTCCCATTTATCTTCCCATCTTGCGCAGCGTCGCCTCCGCGATCTGCTTCAGCGTGTCCGGCGCCCCGAATCCGCCGGATTTGGCGATGATGCAACGTCCGTCGATCTCAGCCAAGCCCAGGCCCGGCAGGCATTCGCCGAGCAGACGAAAACGCTGGATGTCCATCCTTCGCAAGACCGCCTCGGCCGTGGCGCCGCCGGAGAGGAGCATCGTGCCCGAAGACCGCGTGAGGTTCGGGCAGACGCTCTCGGCAAGCGCCTCGGAAACCTCCTCCGACGAGACCTCCCCTTCACCTGGGACGGCCTGGACCAAAGTAATCGCGCTGCCGTCGTCCTTCGGTTCCGCAATCTGCCCATTGGGTGCCGCCAGATAGCGCGCCGTGACCGAGCGGCGCAGCACGTCGATTTGGGCAAGCGTGATGGGGTCCCGGGATCCGATGACGAACAGGACCGGCCCGACGGAGATTTCGGCGGCCTTCGCGGCCGCATCGCCGGTCATGCGTTCGGCAAGCGCCTCAGCAAGGCCACGCGCCCCGATCAAAAGCTCGACGCCATTGCGCTCTGCGTCCTCGAGCGCGGCACGCATCTCGGCCGTGGTGGCAGTATCGGGGATCGTGCACCCGTCCGCATGCTGACCCAGCCTTTCACGAACGGGAATTGGCGCATCGACGCCAAAACCGCTGACACATCCGCCTGTCACATATCGACCAAATGCGGGAATGGCCGGAGCGACCAGAGCCGAACGAAACGACATTCCGTCGAGCTCGGCGGCAATATGCCCTTTCAGACGGGAGTCGACCTTCTTGAAGATGCGGGTCTTGGGCGGAAGGGCAGCAAGGGCAGCCGCCGCGCGCCGTCTTGCGACTTCGCCAGTCAGCTCTCGTGAACCGATGTTGATTGAAAGAACGTCAGGTTTTTGGCGGAGTGCACCTTCGATTGCCTCGTTCACCAAAGCGACCTCGACATGCATGCCCCGCGCAGCGAACGGCGCGGCAGCATCGAGGGCACCTGTCAAATCATCAGCGACAATGGCCAACATGGTAGCAGTCCAGAAATTTGTTGTTATCTTTATAACTACAACAGACGTTGAAATGTCAATGTTTTTTGACGATAAATTACAAATTTATGCGAAGTGGCGCGATACTGACAAGACTGCCGGCAGCCCGTCGATACCGTCCCACGGACGGCCTTGCCGGGTCAAGCAATGCACACTCACGAACGCATCTCAGCGGTGCGGAACGATCGCCTTTATCAATCCATCTTCGCTTTGTTTGGCGACGGACAGCAGGTACTATCCAGCAAGCCATGTGAAACGATTGTTCACCGGCCAATGAAGCTTGTCCGTTTCACCTGGAGCTTCGATCGTGCCGTCCTATTCCTTTGGGCCGTTTGTCCTTGTTCCAGAGCGCCAGTCGCTCCTGCGAGATCAGGTGATCGTTCGCGTGGGTAGCCGCGCCTTGGAAATCCTGGCGGCGTTGGTTGAACGCCCCGGTGAAGTGGTCAGCAAAACGGAGCTTGTTGCGCGTGCCTGGCCGGATACCTTTGTCGAGGAAAGCAACCTCAAGGTAAATGTTGCAGCTCTCCGTCGAGCACTTGGCGATAGCGCCAATGACACGCAATACATCGCGACGGTCAGCGGCCGCGGTTACCGGTTCGTGTCTCCCGTGCGCGTGTCGGTGTATGGCGACATCCAGCCTGTCGAGCGACCCCAGCCCACCCGCCGACACAATCTGCCGGCTTCAACGACCCGTTTGCTGGGAAGAAGCGATGCTTTAGACGCGATCCAGGGCGCTCTCGATATGTCCCGTCTTTTGACGATCGTCGGTCCCGGGGGCATCGGCAAGACGAGGTTGGCTCTCGCGGTTGCCGGCCAACTCACTCCTGCTTACGCCCACGGCGTCTGGTTTGTCGATCTGGCTATGGTGTGCGACGCCGCCCTCGTGCCGACGTCGATCGCCGCAGCTATTGGCCTTAGAGTGCATTCCGCGAACATCGAAGCCGCGCTGATCGCTTTTGCGGCCGATCGGGAATTGCTGCTTGTTCTTGATAATTGCGAACATCTCATCGAAGCCGTAGCCACCTGCACGCAGACATTGCTGACGGCCGCAGTCAGGGTGCGAATACTGGCCACGAGCCGCGAACCGATGCGAATTCCCGGCGAACACGTGTATCGGCTACCGCCACTCGAAACGCCTCCCAAGGCGAGCGGACTGACGGCAGCCCAGGCCCTGGCGTTCCCGGCAATCGAGCTTTTCGTCGAGCGCGCGGCCAGCAGTCGCAGTGGGTTCGCGCTCAGCGACGACAACGCACCCATCGTGGCGGAAATCTGCAGGCGCCTCGACGGGCTGGCACTCGCGATCGAACTCGCCGTACCGCGGCTGGAC
This sequence comes from Ensifer sp. MJa1, assembly GCF_037026475.1. Taxonomy (NCBI): domain Bacteria; kingdom Pseudomonadati; phylum Pseudomonadota; class Alphaproteobacteria; order Hyphomicrobiales; family Rhizobiaceae; genus Ensifer; species Ensifer sp. MJa1. Next base: position 240,127 of record NZ_JAKUMO010000007.1, read on the forward strand.
GCGTTTAGCACGCGTGAACTCCTCGATCTTCTCGCCGATCAAACCCAGGTGTTGAGCAATATGCGCTGCGGTGACCACCGCCATCAGACGCTGGCCGCGACACTCGACTGGAGCTACGGCCTTCTCGCCGAGCCCGAGCGACAGCTTTTGCGGCGCCTCTCGGTTTTCGCCGGCGCGTTCAGCCTCGAATCGGCCTGCGCCATCGCGGTCGACAACGACGGCCCTCGCGCCGACTGTACCCGCCGCGTCGCAAACCTCGTTGCCAAGTCGCTCGTCTCGACCGAGCGGGGAGATCTCGGGACACACTACAGGCTGCTCGACACGACCCGCAGATATGCCCGCCAGAAACTGGACGAGAGCGGCGAGCACGATCACCTGCGTCAGCGACACGCCGACCACCTGCTCGAACTTGCCAAACGCGCCGAAGCCGAATGGAAAATCAGACCGACCGACCAGTGGCTCGCCGAATACGGGTGCAAGGTCGACGATATCCGCAGCGCCCTGAACTGGGCGTTCTTGGACAACCGCAGCATCGCCATGGGCATTGCGCTTACAGTCGCAGCAATCCCGTTCTGGGAACATCTCTCCCTCATGGACGAGTGCCGGGCCAGGGTCGAGAGAGCCATCAGCGCTTCCTTCGCCAAGTACCGTAGTGCCCGCGACGACATGAAGCTGCATCTGGCGCTTGGTACCACCCTGCTTCATACGCGCGGCCCGCTCCCCGAGGTCAGAGCTGCCTGGAACACAGCGCTGGGCTGTGCCGAAGTGCTTGGCGACATCGAATACATGCTTCGGTGTCTCTGGGGATTGTGCGATTACTTCACCTGGACCGGCGAGCATCGATCTGCCCTGGCGATCGCGGGCAGAATAAGAATCCTGGCAACCGACTGCCGGGACGTGGATGCATGCAACAATGTCGACCGACAGACCGGCACCGCGCTGCGCTATCTGGGAGACTTTGCAGAGTCGCGACGCCACCTCGAGCGCATGATTTCCAGGTATGTTCCTCCCGTCACCCGTTCGGATATTGCCCGTTTCCAGCTGGATCCACGATCCGCGGCAAGGGGGACCCTTGCAAATGTATTGTGGCTGCAGGGACAGCCCGACAAGGCGGTGACCATGGCGCAGCGTCAGTTGGAGGAGGCACGGGCCGCGCACCACGCCCTCGCGCTCTGCAATGCAGTCGTCCACACGACCTGCCCCATCGCAATGCTGACGGGCGATTTTGCCGCCGCGGAGCGCATGCTTGTCGGCATCCAGGCGCATGTGGCCGAACATGCGATGACGATCTGGAGTGCCATGGCCCGCTACCTGCGCGGCGAATGGCTCTTGCAGAGCGGAGATGCTTCGGGCCTGACCATCTTGAAAGCCGCGCTCGATGAGCTTCTTGAGGTGGGTTTCCGCATGCGCTGCCCCTTCTACATGGGCGTCTACGCGGCAGGGCTCGGCGATCACGGCGACATCGATGCCGGGCTGGTGGCGATCGACGAGGCGATCGCGCTTGCGGCATCGACCGGCGAAATCTGGTGCGTTCCGGAACTGCTGCGTATCAAGGCGGGGCTCTCCCTCAAGGACGGACGTATTTCGGCGGACGCAGAAGCCCTCTACATGCAGGCAATCGAACTCGCGCACCGGCAGGGTGCACAGTCCTGGGAGCTGCGCGCCGCAACGACCCTCGCCGAAAGCTGGCTCCGCTCAGACAAGGGTGAAAGCGCTGCAACGCTGCTCGCACCGATTTTTCAACGCTTTGGCGAAGGGTTCACCACGCGCGATCTGCTGAGGGCGCGCGCAGTACTCGATGCCCTCGAGGATCCGGGCAAGAGAAGCGCCGCTGTTTCCCGCCGCGCACGGCGCAACGGGGCCGCGCACCCGTTTTCCTAGCGTTTTAGCGAACGCGTGCGCCCATCCAGCATCAGAAGGATCGGTGCAATCACAGCAATGCCGGCAAAGATCATGAAGGTCTCGACATATCGCGTGCCGCCTGAGGCCATGATGTGCAGGCATGCCGGGCCAAGGCCGGCGCCCATCGTCAAACCCATGTAGTTGATGCCGAAGAGCTTGCCGAAGCTTCGCATTCCGAAGCGTTTCGACAATAGGTACCCGATCGCGTCGCCCTCTGCTCCGGTGGCCAGGCCAAAAAAGACGGCGCTGACATAGACCGGCACCAATCCCTCGGAGCTTAGCAGGATGCAGTGACCGGCAACGGGCGACAGAAAAGCCAGGCTGGTCAAAGGGATCGGGGGAAACCGATCGAGCAACGCCCCGAAGCCGAGACGCATGACGATGAATGACAATCCCACGAAGCTCATGACCAGGGCCGATCTTGCTGTATCGGCACCGCGATCCGCCAGCACCACAGGAAGGGAAATGGACCCGGCGGCGGCGGCGAAATAATTGAGAAAGAATGCCGCGAGCATCAGCCAGAAGCTTGCAGTCCTCACCGCCTGGGGGACGGTGCATCCCTCCGCCCTCAGGCGATCGCCCTTCTGAACCACTGGTGGGTCGCGGATAGCAAACAGCGCGACCGGGAGGGTGACTGCCATCGAAACCAGGCCGGCCGCCACGAAGGCAAGGCGCCAGCCCCATTGCGAGATGAGGAACGCAAGGAAGGGAGGGACCGTCGCGATCCCAAGCCCCACAAAGGAAAGCATGATCCCGAGCGCGAGCCCCCTCCGGGCCGAGAACCATCCGACCACCACATAAGTGTATGGCACGCCGGTCTGCGCAGCACCCATGAGGCTCGCGACGGCGACAGCCGCGATGAAAGCGGTGAGGCTCTGTGACAGGATGCCCACGCCGATCAATCCGACCGCCATCGACACGGAGGATACCGTGAGCACCCGGCGCGGACCGAAGCGATCCGTCAGCGCTCCCACCACAGGCGACATCAGGCCGTTTACGATGGCTATCGGTGCGACAACGGCGGCGACGACGGTTCGGTCCCAGCCGGTATCCTCGGCGATCGGCACAATGAAGACGCTGAAGCCGTAAATCAGCACGATGCCGATGCTGAGATACATGCCGGCACCGGCGCCCAATACAATGGCTATTCGCCGCGCCAGCCCAATTGTCGTGTCCATGTCCCAACGATGCCCTTGTTAGCGCTGCTTCGCAGAAGCGCCGCGACTTGATTGGCTGGCAGCGCGTTTCACCAGATTTCACCGAACTTAACGAGCCCGGCAACTGCGCCGGCGTTAGGATCGGTCCAATCACCACGTGATCGATAGGAAGCAGCCATGTCTCACGAACAAAAGCCAGCCATCCATTTGGGTGACCCTGACCGCCGCACCATCCTGCGCGCCGCCGGAGGTGTTGCCATCGGCGGGATCGCAGCCGCCCTTTCGGCCGATGCGACTGCATCCGCGCAAGCGACACCTGCACCAGCCCGCGACCCCAATTCACTGGGCGGTCGGCTCCAAGGTGTCCAGCATTTCGGCCTGACCGTTCAGAACATGGAGCGCGCCTATGAGTTCTACACCGGCGTCCTCGGCGGCACCGAGGTCTTCCGCCACGGTGACTTCCAAGGCGACGCTGTCCAGAACACCTTGCTTGCCGACCAGGAAATCCTGGCCAACCAGCTTGGCGTCAATCCGCGAACGATCGGTGTGCCCGACCTCAGGGGCGGGGCGCAACGGCTCGATGTGCGGTTCATTCAGTTCGATAACGTCGTGATCGAACTGCTGCAGTATCGCGACGCCGACCAGCCGATGGGCGGCCCCAAGGCCTTCGCCGAACCGGTCGAGCACATGAGCCCGGCCTTCCCGCGCATGATGCACATCTGCTTCCACGTCCGCGACGACGTCGATTTCAATCAGTTCATCGCCGACCTCGAGGCCGAGTCCGCACGCCGCGGCATGACCCAGGTTCGGGCAAATCGCATCATTCGCGTCTCGACTGAAGAGGAGCGCAAGGCCGCTCCGATCGACACCAATACCAACAAGGTGACGGTTGCCCCATCAGACGGGTGGGAGCTGATCTACTGCAAGGGCCCCGAGGGAGAGCAACTCGAATTCGTGAAGGCGCTCGGGCCTGTGAAGAAGCGGTTCTCCGATGCGTTGGCGGCGCATCTGCAACTCGCAAGCGCCAAATAGTCACAACAGGCATCAGCATCGACGTTGCAAGCCGGCAGCCAGATCGGCTGCAGAGCCGCCTTGCGCTGTCGAAATCAGGAGAAACGGACATGATCACGCCAATGCGACTGCGGACTTCGCTTGTCCTGCTCGTGGGCCTCTTTGCGGCACCGGCTTTCCATACGGGCGCATCAGCACAGGAAGGCCCGGGCCAGGGCTACCGCAAGATCGCCAACGGCGCCTATTCGGTCGTTGCCGAAGTGCGCGCCAAGCCTGGCAAGGAAGCCGAGCTGCGCGCCATCACCCTCCCCCTCATCGACCTTGTGCGTGGTGACCCCGCGAACCTCATCTATTTTCTTCAGGAAAACCGCGAGAAACCCGGCCACTTCATCTTCTACGAGATTTTCGCCAACGAGGCCGACTTCGAGGCACACAACGCCATGCCCTATGTGCAGGAATGGTTTGCCAAGCTGCCGGACCTTGCCGAGGGAGGCGTGACCGTGATGCGAATGCAGGTGCTGACGCCGCCCGGAAACTAGCAGAACAAGTCAAACAGAGGCGGCGCGGCCAATCGTTCAAAGATCGAAACCTGCCCGCCTTGTGCGCGGCACCACGTGACCGGAAGGGAGTTCCGCTATGAGACTTCAGGGCAAAGTTGCATTGGTAACGGGCGCCGCTGGCGGTATCGGTTACGCCACGGCGGAACTGTTTGATCGCGAGGGTGCCATCGTAGTGGCGAGCGATATCAAGCCGCCACCAAAGAGCTATCCGGGCGCCATCGAACCGATGACGCATGACGTCACCAGTGAAGAGCAATGGGCGACGGTGGTTGCCGCGATCGTCAAGAAGCACGGTCGCCTCGATGTCCTGATCAACAATGCCGGCATCATTGCGTACGAGCCGTTGGACAAGCTGGAGATGAAGGAGTGGCTGCAGATGATCGCCGTCGATCAGACAGGCGTTTTCCTCGGCATGCGCGAGGCAGTGCGCGTCATGCGCAAACAGCAGGCGGGTTCGATCGTCAACATCTCGTCGATCTGGGGTACGGCAGCCGTTGCAGGCGCCCATTCCTATCATGCCGCCAAAAGTGCTGTCCGCAACATGTCGAAGAACGCGGCGATGACCTACGTCGCCGACGGCATCCGCGTGAACTCCGTGCACCCGGGCTTCATACACACACCGCTCACGGATGCGCAGGCACCCAAGCTCAACGAAGCCGTTATCGCGATGACGCCGATGAAGCGCGGTGGCAAGCCGCTCGAGATCGCCTATGGCTGCCTGTACCTTGCGTCCGACGAAGCCAGTTACGTGACGGGGATCGAGCTGAACATCGACGGCGGATATCTCGCTCAATAGCGCTGCTGGCACCGCGTACTCGAGTCGTCGCCTGGTGGCTTTGGCGGAGGTCCCGATCATGTCCTGATGCGGCACTGGTCTCATCCGCGTGGCGCACAGGCACGAAGGCACATGAGGATGGTCACCGAACGATGTGCGGTCACGGCACGTTAGCCGCCTCCCGATGCGCCACGCGTCGTTTGCTTGACGTTGCCGACGCGAGTGTGTCAGCTTTCCCGCCGGGAGGGCGATCGATGTCAACATCGCTATCGCATATTCGTGAGATAGAACGTGTCGCCTCTGGGGCGATGAGCCCGCGCGACGCACCCGTCATCCAGTCCTGGCTGCGCTGCCTCAACGACTACAAGCTGGATCCGACCATTGCGCAGGAAGCCTATATTGTTCCCGGATCGAAGCTGCGCGAGCACCGCGAGCAAGCCGAGGAGCTGATCCGCATCGGGCGGTCTGGCCTTGAAGGGCTGTTCAATCAGGTCGCCGAGCAAAACTATGTGTTGCTGCTCTCCGATGCGCGCGGCGTTACCGTCGATTTCATGGGCGACCCGACCTTCGACAACCAATTGCGCAAGGCCGGCCTCTACCTCGGCTCGGAATGGTCTGAAAACCGGGCCGGAACCTGCGCGGTCGGTGCCTGTATCGTCTCTGGGGAACCGGTGATCATTCACCAGGACGATCATTTCGACGCCAGCCACATCGGCCTGACCTGCACCGCAGCGCCCGTTTTCGACACGCTCGGCGACCTTACCGCACCGGCATCTGACCTACGTGGCGATGACGCGCCACCGCGATCAGGTACAGCTCTATGCCGGTCGTGATGAGCTGAAGGACATGAAGGCCCTTCGCGCCAGCATGAGCCGATCGGGGGCAAAGGAAACGACGCTCGACTACCAACAAATTTGCCGAGCGGCGGGGCTGGCGGAAGAGTTCGGCGTCGCAAGCGAGATCGCTGTCACCCTTTCGCCTGGTCGGGCGGACGAGCGGCTGGCACTTCGCTCCGGTGCTGGCGAGGAGCGTGCTCATTCGGCCGCCCCTCAGTCTCCAGCCATCGACGAGGTGCAGCGAACCGGGCAGAGTGTGGCGAGGGCGGTCGAAGAAGTTGAGCCGCTTGTGCCGGCGCTGGCGATATATTCCCGCAGCGTCGAGGACATTGCCCGGGAGAATGCCAGGCCACATCGCTCGCCGTCGCGCCGTGTATTTCGAAACTCTCCGTTTTTAGGGACGCAGGGGGAACCAGACGCAGAGCAACCGCTCCGCGTTTCAGCCATTCGTTCAACATTGCAAGCCACTTTTCTCGAAACATCCAACCGTTCCCAAGTTCGTGTGACGAGAGTACCGCGGAAAAGGTTGTCGCCACAAAGCACAGGTCCCGACCAGTCTGCGTGGCGTTTGGGTGCGTTAAGTGCGAACCGCGGTTTTTCGTGTCTGCGGTCCGCTTCGAGTGGGCACCGCGCAAATTTTCAGGGTTGAGTGCGATTTCGCATGTGCCCAGAAACATAATCGGTCGCCACGCCCACTCCCGATATCGCGTTGGACCGGTCCCGCGGGCGGTGGCAATCCACCGTGTGCATCGTCACGAAGGGGTTTGTGTATTGACAAATTTGTAGACTTGTTCCCAATATGGGAATACACATGACGCATGCAAATCATAGCGAAGTCCACGTTGAGAGCGTTCTGGGGAAAGCATCCCCAAGCGGAAGTACCCCTGAAGACCTGGTACGCATTGGTGAGCAGCGCGGCGTGGACGGGGCCGGCGGATGTGAAGACGGTGTTCGGTGCCAACATCGACTTTGTCAGCGATAATCGCATCATATTCGACATTTCCGGCAACAAGTATCGCCTGATCGTCCACGTTGCCTATCCATATAAGCGGGTGCTGATCAAGTTTGTTGGCACCCACAAAGAGTACGATCAGATCAACCCGGAGACGGTGTAATGGACAACATTCGAGCCATCAGGAATGATGATGACCTTGCATGGGCTATTGCAGAGGTCTCGGCATATTTCGAGAACCAGCCGGAACTCGGGACTGAAGAGGCTGACCGCTTCGACGTTCTATCGGCCCTCATCGAGGCATATGAAGACGCGCACTACCCGATAGAGGCACCTGAACCCGTTGAGCTCATCAAGGCCCACATGGAAATGTTCGGCCGCACGCAGGCCGATCTTGCCGTGATTTTAGGTTCGCGCTCTCGTGCCTCTGAGGTTCTGAATAAAAGGCGCGCTCTGACCGTGGAGATGATCCACCGGCTTCATAAAGCCTGGAATATTCCGTCCGACCACCTTGTGGAGCCGTATCATCTTGTCGGTCGCGAAAGAGAGGTAGCCTGACAAGGCGGGAGTGAAATCCTCACGCCGCTGATTGCGCAACAGGCAAAGCTACGCCTCGGATGTCGCTACACAGCGTCGATCTTTGAAGACTTGCGGTAGGCACGTAGCCCTTCGCGGTCTTCTGATGGGCGAATACGTGAAGGAGCGCCACTGCCTCAGTCTCGGACGCAAAACGGTGGCTTAGTTGCTAGCCAAGGGTTCCGACACGCCCCCACGACCGAATGAGGCAAATTTCACCAAACAGGTTTCGCTGTATCGAAAGCGCATACTAGCGCGCCATGTTTCGGCTTGGATCTATCGGTTGCAAGTACAGGCTGGAGCACGGCTGGGTCATGGTAAGCGGCTGACGGCGTCTGACCTGAAGTTCCAGGGCATGAGGGCTTCGATTTCGGATGCGGGCCAGCCTTGAGCGATGCGGGTCAAGGTCTGCGAGAGCCAGTCGAGCGGATCGACGTTGTTAATTTTGGCGGTCTGCAAGAGGGTGGCTACCGCCGCCCAAGTTCTCACATTTCCCAATTGGCACGCCTGCCGGAAACGCGCGCTCGCAATACCGTCGTCGTTGCCGGTGGCGGCTTCACTGGCATCGAAACGGCGGCCGAGATGCCGCATCGCATGCGCGCAGCGCTTGGTGAAAACGCCGACATCCGCGTCGTAATTGTGAAGCGTGCACCTGCGATCGGACCGGACCTTGGCCCCGGCCCTCGCCCGGTCATCGAGCAGGCGCTCTCGGAATTGGGCGTCGAGACGCTTCTGCTGTCCCCGATAATGGAGATTGATCACAACGGCGTCACCCTTAATTCCGGGGAGCGTATCGACGCCGCCACGGTGATTTGGACGGCGGGTGCTCGCGCCGATCCGATCATGGGGCAGATTGACGCAGAAAAGGATTCCTTCGGACGCCTTCATGTTGATCGAAACCTTAAGGTGATCGGCCACGCGAACGTCTTTGCCACCGGCGATGTCGCCTGTGCTGCAACGGATGATCGGGGCAATCGAACGATGATGAGCTGCCAGCATGCGCAGAACCTCGGGCGCTCTTCCGGTTACAACGTCGCCGCCGACCTTCTAGGCGTGCCCCCCATCCCTTACAGCCAGGAAAAGTACGTGACCTGCCTCGACTTAGGCCCGTGGGGTGCGGTTTACACCGAAGGGTGGGATCGTCAGGTAAAACTCTCTGGCGCAGAAGCGAAGAAACTCAAGACGACCATCAAGACGACATGGATCTATCCGCCGAGCGCCGATCGTGCAGCAGCTCTGGAGGCTGCCGATCCGCTTCGCGTCGTTATGGCCTGAAGATAAGGGGAAACGGCCCCTACCTGGTCCGGCATGACATGGTGTCTAGCGTTCCTGGTGGCATCAGCCGAACCGGCTTGAGTGATGGGTCCTACCTGACCGATCGCTCGAAGTCACTTTGGAGGAACCTGCCGCCTCCGCTTCCGCGTGACCAAGTTCCTACTTGCCAGATGTGAGAGGGTTCCTCTCGCGTGCGCGCTCTAAAGACGTGGAGCGAAACAACCGATGCCCCGCTCATCGCCATTGATCACGATGGTCCCCCGCCCGTTGAACACCTGGAAAACGGTTGAGCCAACTTCGTGACGCGGCGCGGTCGAAATGCCTGCGCGCAGACGATGAGATTCGCAGCGGATCGTTGACATCACGTCACCCCCGGTGGTCGGGTTGACGTAGCGGCTGTCGCCAGCAAGCCCGTGTCGTGCGGCAACGAGAAGTTCAGCCTGGATCGACGTCAGTTTCGGATCCAACTCTTGAGCTGCAGCGACAAGGTTCATGAATTGATCGACGTCAACGGCGTCGGGGATCATGCGGTTTTCCGCTGCTGAAACGAAACCATGATCGACTTTGAGGTCGGCGTGTCGCTGTCTGTGCCGGCACTTCCAAGCGGGACGAGCACGTTCAGTTCCGGATAGTAGCCGGCGATGCTGCCACGAGGGATGTCGTAGGGCACGAAGCGAAAATCCTCGGCGACACGCTCGATCCCATCATCGAATTCGCCAACCAGATCCGCCCGGTCACCCGCCTTCAGGTTCATCGCCTCCAGATCGGCGGGGTGAATGAAGATGACCCGTCGTTCGCCATAGACACCCCTGTAACGATCGTCGAGGCCGTAAACCGTCGTGTTGTACTGGTCGTGCGAGCGGAACGTCTGAAGCGCGAACCGCCCGCCTCCCTTTTTCGCCCGTTGGTGCACCGTCTCTTCAGGAAGCCTGTCACGGGAGAACGACGCTTTTTCATCGGGCGTATCCCATTCGCGGTGGGCTGCCGCATTGCGCAAATGGAACCCTCGTGGTTTGCGAAGCCGGTCGTTGTAGTTGTCAAAGCCAGGAATGGTCGCTTCGATATGGTCGCGAATGCGATCGTAGTTCTGAGCAAGGGCGGGCCAATCGACGACCGCATTCCCCACCGTTGCCTCAGCCATTCGCGCAACGATCGCGACCTCCGATAGCAGGTGCGGCGACGCCGGGCGGTTGATCCCGGCCGAGCCGTGAACCATGCTCATCGAGTCCTCAACGCTGATGAGCTGAGGCTCCCCTTCACCGTTGAGATCCATTTCGGTGCGGCCCAGGCACGGCAAGAGAAAGCAAATTTCGCCCGGCATCAGATGCGAGTGGTTCGGCTTGGTGGCGATGTGGACCGTCAACTTCAAGCGTCGGAGCGCCTGTTCGACCAGAGCGCTGTCCGGCGTGGCGCGCGCAAAATTCCCGCCGAGACCGATGAACGCCTTGGCCGAGCCGTCCAGCATGGCGCCGATGGCCGAGAGCACGTTGTGTCCGTGTGCACGAGGCGCTGCGAAGCCGAAATGCTTCTCAAGAGCATCAAGGAAGTCGTCAGATGGCTTTTCGTTGATACCGACCGTGCGGTCGCCTTGCACGTTGGAATGACCGCGAACCGGGCAGAGCCCGGCGCCGGGCTTCCCGACGTTGCCACGCAGGAACATGAAGTTCGCGATTTCGCGGATCGTCGCCACCGAATGGACGTGCTGTGTCACGCCCATTGCCCAGGTGCAGATGACGCGATCAGCATGCATGTAGACATGCGCCGCTTTCTCGATCTCTTCGCGGCTGAGCCCCGACTGATCCTCGATTTCGGCCCAGCTCGTCGCCTCCACGACCTTGCGGTACTCCTCGAAGCCAATGCAATGCTCGTTCAGAAACGCGTGATCGAGCACCGGCGGAAGACCGGCGGCAACCGCCGCGTCCTCGGCAGCCAGGATCGCCTTCGACATGCCGCGCACGGCTGCCATGTCACCGCCGAGCTGGGGCTGGAAATAATGGCTGGCAATCTCGGTCGAACCGCCCCGCAGCATTTCAATCTTGTCTTGCGGGTCAGAGAAACGTTCAAGCCCACGCTCGCGGATAGGATTGAAGACGACGATGCGCGCGCCGCGCATGGCTGCCCGTCGCAAATCACCAAGCATGCGGGGATGATTGGTGCCGGGGTTCTGGCCGATGACGAAGATTGCATCCGCCTCCTCGAAATCTTCGAGAAGCACCGTCCCCTTGCCCACGCCGATCGCTTGGCGGAGCGCGATGCCACTCGCCTCGTGGCACATGTTCGAGCAGTCGGGAAAGTTGTTCGTGCCGAAGACCCGCACAAAAAGCTGGTAGAGATAGGCAGCCTCGTTGCTGGCGCGGCCCGAGGTATAGAATTCGGCCTGGTTAGGGTCGTCGAGTTCCCGCAGGATATCCCCGATCTGCGCGAAAGCCTCTTCCCAGGCGACCGGAAGATAGCGGTCGCTCGCCGCGTCATAGCGCATCGGATGCGTCAGACGGCCGTTGAGCTCCAGTTCGTAGTCGGTCAACTCTCGCAGCTGCGAAAGCGTATGGGCGGCAAAAAAGGCCGGTGACGCTCTCTTTTCCGTTGCCTCCCACGCGACGGCCTTGACCCCATTCTCGCAGAACTCGAACGACGAACCATGCGCCGGATCGCCCCAGGCGCAGCCAGGGCAATCGAATCCGTCAGGCTGGTTTGCCTTCAGCAGGGTTCTCGCGCCGGAAACCGGCATGCCGCTTTGCAAGAGCCGCTTCCCGCAGCTTTTCAATGCGCCCCAGCCGCCTGCAGCTGCAGATTTCTTTCCAATGAAATTCGTTCTCATGCGCCCGTCTATGCCGGAGGCAGACAAGGCATCAAGGCCGCTGAACCAATGGATCGATAGAAAATATCTATCAAGCTGTCGAGGAGCCTCTGTTGGATGATGTCCAGGTTGCGATCAGCCTCATCGAGATTTCAAACCGGCCAGTTGGCAGTCTGATGGTTAATCCGCCCAAGCACGCGACGCGCGTCGTCTTCGATACGCGCGTCACTTTCAATTGATCAGTTCAAGACGGCGGCGACAGCAGACTTCCGATCAAAATCAAGAGGCAAATACCTGCAATTGCCTCCAAGTTGATTTTCGACGACACTATCCTTCAGGCGGGACCTGAAACAAATCGATGGGCACGCCTCTCGGTGCGATTACCGAGACTTCGGCAACAGTCTGGAAAACCTAGGTTCCTTCGCTCCCTCTAACAATGGAGGGCAACCGATGAAGCAGCAGCGATTTCTCCACGTTGTCGCGTGGACGCAGCAGAATGCCGATGACCCGATTTTTCTTTTCGGCGACCTGAGCGAGACAGAGCTCAAACGAAAATTTGTCACCCCTTACCGCACCGGAGGAAGGCTCCATCTCCAGCAGAGGATTCTCGACACCACGGAACTTACGGGGGTCAGGATAATCGAAACAGCCGAACCGAGAGCTGAGGTTCTCAAAGCCATGCAAGAGCGCAGTCTGAGGCAGATTGACGAGGTCAACCTCCATGCAAGCTGGGCGCCCCGAGTTTCGACAGGCTACGGTTGGGATGATGAGGACATTGTCTATGCCGATGACGACGTCACCAATCGATATGTCAGTGGCAAGCCCGGCTCCCCTGGCCTGCTGAGCCAAGCGACGCACAATCATTGGCTGAGGGTCGCCGGCGTCGGGCTTGTGTTCCTCGCGGCCGCCGCTTGGTTTGACATATGAGATCAGAGCGGCAATCGAGGCACCGAAAGCCTTCAAACGTTGCCGGTGCCATCGCGCTTTCGACCGCTCGCCGAACACAGTCGCAACTGAACCGGCGATACCGGACGCGCTCGGTAAATAGCGAGCGATGTGTTTTACCTCTTTGTGAGGAAAACACGCGACCATTCCATCGCGGCATGATGCCGGCTTGGGGGACATGATGGGCTATGACTGGAATGGCGCGCGCGGGCGCCGAATGAAGATTGCGCGATACGGAACGGCCGTCGCCCTTGCGGCCCTGCTGGTATCCGTCGCCGCTCAGGTCGTGAGCAGAACGATGTAGGATCGAAAAAGTCCCACATCGCCAAGAGAACGGTCCGGACATTTCCATCTGCGCGTCGAATCCCACAGACGCGCCATCGATTGATCTCAGGGGCTTCCATTCGACAGCAGCCGTGCGAGCCACAGGAGGTGGATTTGCTCATCGGTGACGCCGCGCAGGCGGCGCTTTCCACTGCTGTCCTGCCCGATGGAAACACCATTCGGCGAAGCTCGCAGGAAAACCCAATTGCCTGGCCTTTCGCAATGCAGCATATACTGGGGTTCGTTCTAGCGGCCCGATCCAGGAGACCCCATGCCCACTGCGCGAAGCGAAGTTTCCGAGCCTCAAACGGAGACGCGAAACTTCCTCGTTCTGCTGCTTGGATGCGTCGGTGTCGTCTATGGCGACATCGGAACCAGCCCGCTCTACGCGTTTCGCGAGGCACTGCGCCCCTTCTTGAGCGACGGTGCGCAGGCTGCCGAAGTGATTGGTCTCATTTCTCTCATGGTCTGGACGCTGACGATTATCGTGACGTTCAAATACGTGCTCTTTCTCCTGCGCGCCGACAATGACGGGGAAGGCGGCACCCTGTCGCTTCTGGCCCTCTTGATGAAGAAGACCGGCAGCTTCATGCCCGTGCTGTTTTTCGCGGGATTGATCGGGGCAGCACTGTTCATCGGTGATGCCATGATCACCCCTGCCCTTTCGGTCATGTCGGCTCTTGAAGGCATGAAGCTCGTCACGCCCGCCTTTTCGGACTATGTGCTCCCGCTTTCGGCGGCCGTCATGGTCTTGCTTTTCGCCGTCCAGTCGAAGGGTACGGAAGCGGTCGCCAAGTTCTTCGGGCCGATTACGGTCGTGTGGTTTCTCGCCATGGCGTGGGGCGGTCTCATCCATATTGGCGACGATTGGACGATCCTGCAGGCTTTGAACCCGATCAATGCCCTGTGGTTCATCACCCATGCAGGCTGGGCTGGCCTGGTCGTCCTCGGTGCGGTGTTCCTGACCGTCACAGGGGCTGAGGCACTTTATGCGGACCTCGGTCACTTCGGGCGAAAGCCGATCAGCACGGCCTGGTTTGCGCTTGTGTTCCCTGCGCTGGCACTAAACTACCTTGGCCAGGGCGCACTTGTCCTCAGTCACCCTGACGCCGTGCACAATCCCTTCTTCCTCCTCTATCCAGACTGGGCCCTGCTGCCGATTGTCATCCTCGCGACCATGGCGACAATCATCGCCAGCCAGGCCGTTATCACGGGGGCGTTCTCCTTGGCGCGGCAGGCGGTGCATTTGGGCTTCCTCCCTCGCCTGCTGATCAAGTTCACCTCCGAGACCAACACCGGCCAGATCTATGTGCCCGCCGTAAATGCGCTCCTGTTCGTTGGCGTCATCGCGCTGATTTTCTCGTTCGGCGACTCGGAATCTCTCGCCACCGCCTACGGAATTTCGGTGACGGGCGCGATGGTCGTGACGACGATAATGGCTTTCCAGTATCTCCGTTCCGTCTGGCGGTACTCCACGCTTGTCGCGGGGCTGCTGCTTGCGCCCCTGTTTGTCATCGAGAGCGTCTTCTTGCTCGCCAACCTGCTCAAGATCCATGACGGCGGCTGGGTGCCCGTGGCGCTTGCCCTGGCAATCATGGTCGTGATGTGGACTTGGACGCGCGGCTCCCAAATGCTGCGCGAAAAGACCGCGCGCAACGATATCCCGCTGGAGACGTTTATCCGGTCCGTCGAAAAGTCCAAGCATGCGCCCCAGACCGTGCGGGGGACGGCTGTCTTTCTAACGAGCGTGGGCGACAAGACGCCGGCCGTCCTCCTGCACAACATCAAGCACAATCACGTGCTCCACGAGCAGAACGTCATCCTGACCATCAGGACATCCGAGCACCCGTATGTCGCGGAGGAAGACCGCGTATCGCTGACGGAGCTTTCGGACCGATTTGCAAGGCTCGAACTGTGCTTCGGCTTCATGGACGAGCCGAACGTCTCGAAAGCGCTCTCGCTCTGCAAGAAGGCGGGCTTCAAGTTCGAGATCATGCAGACATCGTTCTATCTGGGGCGCAGGACCCTCATCAGTGATCCGAACTCCGGCCTGCCAGCCTGGCAGGACAAGCTATATATCGCGCTCGCGGGCCTCGGCATCGACCCGTCGTCCTACTTCAAACTGCCTGCCAACCGGGTTGTCGAAATCGGCGAGCAAGTCACGATCTAGTCTCCGGCAAGCGCCGCGGACACACCAAAGCAACCTTCGGAAAACAAGAATGGCAGTCGTCGCCTCCTATCTTTATCGTTCTGGCAAGCGCGCAGAGGAAGTACCGCTCACCGCCAAGCCGTTTGAGGCTTCGGGCAGCGATTTTGCCTGGATCGGCGTGACTGAACCGACCGCCGACGAGATGGCGGGCCTGCAGGCGATGTTTGCGCTTCATCCCCTGGCGGTAGAGGACGCGCTTAACGGCAACCAAGTGCCGAAGGTGGATATCTACGGCGACCAGCTATTCGTCATCGTCAAGACGGCCCACCTCGAGGGTGACAAGATCACCTATGGCGAAACCTGCATCTTCGTCGGGAAGCACCACCTGATTTCCGTTCGTCATGGTTCAGCCCGCTCGCACAAGGAACTGCGTCTGCAGCTCGAACAGTCCCCGCGGCTTCTTGAGCACGGTCCCGACTATGTCCTCCACGGCATCATCGATTTCGTTGTCGACGGCTACCTGCCGGTGGTGGAAACGCTCGAGGACAAGGTTCTGGAGCTCGAGAAACACGTCCTCGTGTCGTTCCTGCAGCCGGAGCAGATCAGGCGCATCTTCCGCATGCGCCGTCACGTGATCCGCTTCCAGCGCGTGCTCGGGCCGATGGGGGAAGTGGCGGGAAAGCTCACCCACCTCGAACTCCCCTGTATCGACGACAATGCCAAACCGTTTTTCAAGGACGTTTACGACCATGTGAGGCGTGTGGAAGGATTGGTCGGCGGGCTACGCGAGATAATGACATCCGTGTTCGAGGCCTCCAACCTGTTGGAGCAGCAGCGCCAGGGCACCATCACACGCCAGCTTGCGGCCTGGGCGGCGATCCTGGCCGTGCCGACCGCCATCGCCGGCATCTACGGGATGAATTTTGAAAACATGCCGGAGCTGGCGACCCGTTACGGCTACTTCGCCGTCCTCGCTGTCATTGCAACGCTTTGCGCCATTCTCTACTGGCGTTTCAAGAAATCTGGCTGGCTTTAAGGCCCTCGTCGCCCAATGCAGCGGGCGTTGTCCATCACGGTTTGCCTTTTGATTGTTGGGCCTCAATCGCCAGCGCCAGTATGTGCCGAACGACGTCGATGACCGTCTCTGGCGTTTCGGGGCGACGGTCCGGTTCGAATGCCAGACCGATCACCGCGCGCTGACCGGACGCCGTTTCCACGGGCCAAAATTCAAGGCGAGAATCCACTTCGGAATACACCTCGGCAAGCTGGTGGCTTCCCGTCGCCACCGAGGATCGTGCCGCGTCGAGTTCCGCATCTTTTAGGGCAATGTCTCCGGTAGTCTCACAGAAAGCCACCTTGCCCCCGGTAACGACCATGGCGACCGCGGGAACCTCAAAAAGTACGGCAAGCGCCTTGGACGTTATTTCGATCATCGATTTCGTATCGCGCGCTTTTACAACTTCGCGGCCGTAGCCTTTAAGCACCAATATCTGACGCCGCAATTTGGCCGCATCGCTTGCTCGATGGCGGGAGGTATGGGCAACGCCGCTGACGATGATCCCGATGACGAACAGGAGCGCGATCGCCCAAATGTTCGCGGGGTCGTCAACCATCAGCGTGTAGCGAGGCTCGGTCAGGAAGAAATTGTAGGCAAGAGCGCCTAGTACGGCCGAGCAAAGTGCGGGCCCTAAACCGAAGCCGACACCTGCAATGACCACTGGCACCACAAACACGAGCGAGAGGTTCGGGATCGAGATCCCATTGTCGACGCCGATCGCGACAACGGTCGCGATGCCGGTCATCACAATCGAAGCGAAACAACCAACTGCGACTGGCGGTACCGTCGGTACCGATACCAGGAGCGCATCGGGATCGAGGACAGGTGGCCCCTCCCGGAACATCTTCGACTTGACGCTAGCCATAGCTTCAACTCCTGCCACGCACGTGTGCCGTTCGACGCGAAAACACCTTGACGAGAGCGCGCATCCGGCACGGTCGTTCGCGGCCGAAAGCAGCCCTTTGATTATACGCCCGCTACATCGACAAGTAATCGGCCGGAAACGGAATGGTTCACGCGTTGACCGCGCTCCAAGTCGCGCAAGCGATATCCTTCGACACTACCGGACGAACTGCCTGACGATGGTGACGATCACACAAGTAACAACCGTCGCGACAACGACCGGAATCAGTCCGCGGCACTCTCTTGCCAACCCCTCGACCGTGGCGATTGCGAGAGCTTCTTTCCGAGCCCGTGGATCCGAATGCGTTCTTTCCATGCCCTACCCGGCTGCCTGCATTATCGGGCAAGCCGTCTCTCTTAATGATCAATGCCTGCCGGTCGGCAGCAAGTAATCAGCCACTCATGATGGCCGCCCCTGTGGCGCGGCCAGCGTCGGATATGGCTAACGTCAACGTGCCGGACAGCGGCAACCATGTAGTGATTTTGCCGTGGGTCGCCGCCGCTGCTTCATGCGACGATGCGAAACGCGGTGGCGTTCGTATCGCGGTCCTCCATCAGAGGTTCAAGTGCGCCGCGAATCTCGGCTGCTGTCTCAGGCGTAATGGCCGACAATGGCAAGCGGACCTCCGGGCTCGTGCCACGAAGGAAATGCAGAGCGTATCTGACCGGTCCCGAGTTTGTTTCGCGCTCAAGCGCCGAAATCAACGGCTGCAAGCGCTGCTGGATGGCGATCGCTTCTTGCACGTCTCGGCAGGCTATCGCCCTATGCATCGAAACCATCAGGCGGGGCACAACGTTGGCAGCGACCGAAATTGTGCCGTTGCCACCACATAGGTTGAAAGCAAGCGCCGTGGTATCATGTCCGGAAAGCAGGAACAGTCGAGCCTTGACGTCAGGCGTGGTCGAAAGATGCCGGCCGATATCGCCTGTGGCATCCTTGATCCCGACGATGTTCGGAAGCTGCGAAAGCCGTTCAAGTGTGCGCGGTGCAAGATCGACGCCGGTTCGCGATGGCACATTGTAGACGATGACAGGCAGATCAACGGCGCGCGTAATTGCCTCGTAGTGGCGATAAAGCCCCTCTTGTGACGGCTTGTTGTAGTAGGGGGTGACTATGAGCGCCGCATCCGCGCCGAGCGATTTCGCCTCGGCGGTCAGCTCAATGGTCGCTTCGGTGCTATTTGTACCCGTGCTGACGAGGACGGGAATTTTGTTGTTGGCGACATCGACGCAGCGGAAAATCACTAAGCCTCGCTCGGCGCGAGACAGAGTTGCAGCCTCCCCAGTCGTTCCGCAAGCAACGACACCCGAAACACCCAGACGGATTTGCCATTCGAGATGCGAAACCAAAGCATCAGTATCGATCTCTCCATCCTTGAATGGCGTAATGAGAGCGGTAATGGTCCCCTCGAGGCGAAGGTAGGAAACGGACATGGGTGACATCCTCTAACTTGGATGTCCAAAGATAGTCTCCTATCGGATCTGGAATCGATTCCGGCTGTCGGGGGTAAGCGTAAGGTTCCCGTAAAGATTCCCGGCTCGCGAGCGACGGCGAAGGCAATGCGTTGGAACAGCCTTCGCGAGACCCTCGACGGCCATCAGGTTCGCATCCTTTCTTTGCGCAGCGGCCTTGGCGGCAGTCGGATCTGTAGGTTGCGCTGCCAATCAGCCCGTAGGCTTCGAGCATCTCCTAGAAATCGCGGCGCAATTTGTGGCACTGCACGAGCCAGTCGCCCAGCCAACGCATCTCAGTTTGCATCATCGGGCCAGCCACCCGCCATCAACCGGGATCACCGCGCCATGCATGTAGCGTGATGCCGACGCCAGCAGAAAAACTGCGGCATCGCCGATATCGTCGGGCGTGCCCCACCGGCCGGCTGGGATGCGCTCAAGGATCGCAGCGTGGCGATCGATATCTGCGCGCAGCGCCTCGGTGTTGTTGGAGACGATGTAACCGGGGGCGATGGCGTTGACGTTAATGCCCTGACTTGCCCATTCGTTGGCAAGGACGCGGGTGATGCCGAGCACCCCGTGCTTTGACGCCGTGTAAGAAGCGACACGAATGCCGCCCTGAAAAGACAGGAGCGACGCGATGTTGACGATGCAACGGCAAGCTCGTCAGCGCCTTCTTCGACATCGCCCGCGGTCTTGCCAAGGCCGCGGGATGAGCGTTCGGTCTCGTCCGCCTATCCGATCGATTTCCCGCCGGAAGCCTGAACGACGGTGACGGCGATCATGTGAAAGACGTCGTCGGCAGTGCAGCCACGCGAAAGGTCGTTGGCCGGTTTGGCAAGCCCCTGCAGGATGGGGCCGATGGCCGTGGCGCCGCCGATCCGCTGGGCGATCTTGTAACCGATGTTGGCCGCGTCGAGGTTCGGGAAGACGAAGACATTGGCTTCTCCGTGAAGCGCCGAATTGGGCGCCTTGGCAGCACTGACGGCTTCGACGAAGGCACTGTCGAACTGCAACTCGCCGTCAATGACCAGACCGGGAGCTGCGGCATGCGCAAGCCTTGTCGCCTCCACCACCTTGGAAACCCGATCATGCGCCGCGCTGCCTGCGGTCGAAAACGAGAGCATCGCCACCTTCGCCGGCTTTCCTGCAAGCGCCTCGAAGGAGCCCGCCGATGTGACCGCAATATCGGCAAGGCCCTGAGCATCGGGGTCCACCACCAGTCCGCAATCGGCAAAGACGAAGGCGCCTTTCTTGGCGTGGTGCGGTGCGCAGAGCATCATCAGAAAGAAGCTCGACACCAACCCGACGCCAGGCGCGCGGCCGATGGTCTGGAGCGCGGCACGCACCGTGTCGGCGGTGGTCGCGACCGCCCCGCCGACCGTGCCGTCGGCCAGGTCTTCGCGCACCATCATCGCGGCAAAGACGAGCGGCGATCGCACGGTTTCGGCTGCTGCCGCCTCGTCGATACCCTTGCTTCGGCGCAACTGATGGTAGGCCGCAGCAAGGCGCGGGGTCAGGGGCGACGATGCCGGATCCTCGATACAAATTTCGTCTGATCGCGCGCCAGCGTCTGCCAGCCGTTCCTCAACGACATTGCGATTGCCGACAAGCGTGATTTCGGCAAGGCCGGCTTGCACCGCCCGCAAGGCACCTTCGACGATGCGCGGGTCCTCGCCCTCGGCGAGAACGATATGACGGGGTGCGGATTTCGCGGCTTCGAGGATGCGATCGAGCGGTTTCATCAGGCGTGCCCCAGATAGTGAATGCCAACGAGGATAAAGAGGGCGATGAAGACGGTTTCGGCGACGATGAGCGCCACGGCGTCGCCGCCGACGTCGAGAACGCGGCGAAGCGAGGTCCGCATGCCGACGGCGACGATGCCGGCAAGCAGCGCCCAGCGGGAGGTTTCCATGCCGGCCTTGGCCACCAGTTCCGGCACGAAGCCGAAAGAGTTGAGTGCCGCAAAGATCAGGAAGGCGACGACAAAGCCGGGCAGCAGCGGCGGGCGCTTGTCGGTCTCGCCCTCGGGCTGCGGCACCTTGCGCAGCGACAGCGAGAAGATGAGCACGACCGGCGCCAGCATGGTGACCCGGATCAGCTTGACGAGCGTCGCGGTCTCCCCCGCTTCCGGTGAGACCGAAAAACCGGCGCCGACGACCTGGGCGACATCATGGATGGTGCCGCCGAAGAAGATGCCGGTCGCGCGCGCATCGAGCCCCATCATCTCAGCGATGATCGGATAGCCGATCATCGCAAGGGTCGAGAGCACCGTGACCGAAAGCACGGTGAAGATCAGGTTGCGCTCGGAAAACTCGTTCTTCGGCAGCACCGCAGCGATCGCCATTGCCGCCGACGCACCACAAATCGCGACGGAACCGCTGGTGATCAGCGCCAGCCGCCAGCCACGGCCGAGCAGTTTCGCCGCGAGCAGACCGAAGCCGATCGTGGCAGCGATTGCAGAAATGAGAAGAAGGATGGTGCCGGCGCCGAGCCCGATCAGGAGGTCAACGCTGATGCGCATGCCGAGCAGTGCCACGCCGATCCGCAGCACCTTCTTGGCGCAGAAATCGATGCCGGCGACGCAGCGCCCTTCCTCGGACAGAAAGTGAAAGGCGATGCCGAGAAGAAGCGCCATCAGCATGGCCGGCGCGCCGTAATGGTCGGACAGGAACTGCGCGGCGACAGCAACCGCTGCGGTGACGGCGAAGCCCGGCCAATAGGCCGTAAAGCCGGAAGGCACGCTGCGGAAACGTTCGTGGACAGAGGCGGTGAAGGTCATGGGGTCATTCCGGTCGCTCGCGGGACGCTTTGCCCGCCCGGTTTTCCGGGCGGGCATCTGGCAATCGGGCAGGCTCAGGCCCGCTTTTGCGGACGCATGTCGGCGCGGTCGATGCCGGCAACCGGCACCGGCTTCTTCATCGCATCACGGCGGAAGGGCTCGCCGAGCTCC
Source organism: Ensifer sp. MJa1 (assembly GCF_037026475.1). Taxonomy (NCBI): domain Bacteria; kingdom Pseudomonadati; phylum Pseudomonadota; class Alphaproteobacteria; order Hyphomicrobiales; family Rhizobiaceae; genus Ensifer; species Ensifer sp. MJa1. Next base: position 261,751 of record NZ_JAKUMO010000007.1, read on the forward strand.
TGATTGAGGATGACTTCGATGAAGGTGGTCACGCCCTTCTTCTGATCGGCGATCGCCGTCGAAAGCGCCTCGGTGAGCGCCGTGGTGGTATCGACGGCAACGCCCTTCAGGCCGCAGCCTTCCGCCACCTTCGCGTAGGAGAGGTTGGGATTGAGTTCGGTGCCGACGAAGTTGTTGGCGTACCAGAGGGTCGTGTTGCGCTTTTCCGCACCCCACTGGTAGTTGCGGAAGATCACCATGGTGATCGCAGGCCAGCCCTCGCGGCCGATCGAGCCCATTTCGTTCATGGAGATGCCGAAGGCGCCATCGCCGGCAAAGCCGACCACCGGCACGTCAGGGCAACCGATCTTCGCGCCGACAATCGACGGGAAGCCATAGCCGCAGGGACCGAACATGCCCGGTGCCAGATACTTTCGGCCGGCCTCGAAGGTCGGGTACGCATTGCCGATCGCGCAATTGTTACCGATGTCGGTCGAGATGATCGCCTCCTTCGGCAGCGCTGCCTGGATTGCTCGCCAGGCCTGGCGCGGCGACATGCGGCCCGGCTCACGCGAACGGGCGCTCTCGTTCCATTCGGTGCCCGGATCGTCGTCCTCGTGGTCCATCGAGGAGAGCTGCTGCTGCCAGGCCGAACGGGTCTGGTGGATCGTCGCCTTGCGCTCCTCGCGGCCGGCATCACCCGCCGACGGCGAGAGCAACTCGAGGATCTGGCGGGCAACCTGTCTGGCATCGCCGCAGATGCCGACCGAGACCTTCTTGGTAAGACCGATCCGGTCGGCATTGATATCGACCTGGATGATCGCGGCGTTCTTCGGCCAATAGTCGATGCCGTAGCCGGGAAGCGTCGAGAACGGATTGAGCCTTGTGCCGAGCGCCAGCACGACATCCGCCTTGGAGATCAGCTCCATCGCCGCCTTCGAGCCATTGTAGCCGAGTGGGCCGACCGACAGGCGGTGGCTGCCGGGGAAAGCGTCATTGTGCTGGTAGCCGCAGCAGACCGGCGCATCGAGGCGTTCGGCAAGCTTCATGGAGTCCGAAATTGCATTGCCGATGACGACGCCGGCGCCATTGAGGATGACCGGGAACTTCGCCTCCGACAGCAGCTTGGCAGCCTCCGCGATCGCCTGCGGACCACCGGCCGGACGTTCGAAGCGGACGATTGCCGGCAGGTCGACATCGATCACCTGGGTCCAGTAGTCGCGCGGGATGTTGATCTGCGCCGGTGCGCAGCCACGCCAGGCCTTTTCGATGACGCGGTTCAGCACCTCCGGGATACGCGAGGGATCGCGCACCTCTTCCTGGTAGCAGACCATTTCCTCGAACATCGCCATCTGGTCGACTTCCTGGAAGCCGCCCTGGCCGATCGTCTTGTTGGCCGCCTGCGGCGTCACCATCAAAAGCGGCGTGTGGTTCCAGTAGGCGGTCTTGATCGCGGTGATGAAGCCGGTGACGCCCGGACCGTTCTGGCCGATCGCGACCGACATCGTACCTGTGGCGCGGCTGAAGCCGTCGGCCATCATGCCGGCATTGGTCTCATGGGCGCAGTCCCAGAACTTGATCCCGGCCTTCGGGAAGAGGTCCGACACCGGCATCATCGCAGAACCGATGATGCCGAAGGCATGTTCGAGGCCATGCATCTGCAGAACTTTGACGAAGGCTTCCTCGGTGGTCATTTTCATGGGGTGGTTCCTTTCCTGGCAGTGATTTCAGAGAGTTAGAGGATCTCGTCGCGGAGGTAGTACCAGCGGTACATTCCCCATTGCCCAAGCCTTCGGAACGGCGTCAGCAGCCCGTGGCCCGGCAGGGACGAGGTGAAAATCGGAAGATCGAGGCCGCCACCCTGGCCGGCGACCATCTGGGCCATGCGCCGGCCCGCCTGGGCGGAATACATGACGCCGTTGCCGCCATAACCCATGGCGTAGAACAGCCGCTGGCTCGGATCCGGCTGGAAGATGCGCGGCATCATGTCGTGGCTGACATCCACCCACCCCCACCAGGAGTAGTCGATGTCGATGCCGCGAAGGGCCGGGAACTTGCGGTAGAGGCCGGCAAGCAGCAGTTCGAGGTGCTTCGGGTTGCTCGCATCGCGCCCGGTAATCGCGCTGCGGCTGCCGATCTGCACCCGACCATCCGGCAGCATGCGGTAGTAATGGCGCAGCGTGCGGGTGTCGGTGAGCGGGATGCGCGCCTTGAAGTTCAGCGCCTGCCGTTCGCTTGCCGTCAGCGGCCGGGTGACGATCGAGTTCGACAGGATCGGCATCAGCCTGTGGCGGGTGAGCGTGTTCATGCCGGGAGACGTATAGCCGGCGGTGGCGATGCAGACGGCGCGCGCCCTGACCGTTCCACCGGGCGTCGTGAGGTAGTGCACGCCGCCGTTCGCGATGCACTCAAGCACCGGGCTTGAGGTGTGCACCTTGGCGCCCAGCCTGCGCGCAAGCTTCAGGTAGCCGAAAGCAAGTTTGGCCGCATGGATACCCATGCCATCGGGCTCGTACATCGCCCCGCGCGCTTCTTCGTCACGGACGAAATCGCGGTGGATCTCGTCGCGGGAAACCATGCGGGCGCGATAGCCGAAGGTGTCGTTGAGGACGCGCACCTCGCTTTCGAGCGTCGGCAGCATCTTGTCGCGGTGGGCGATATAGAGATGGCCGCCGTCCTGGGGGTCGCAGTCGATTTCGGGCTCGCGGATGAGCGAACGGAAGAGGTCGAAGCCCTCGGAAATCTCGGCGTGCATCTTGCGGGCGATGTCGACGCCCCAGCGGGCGATCCATTGCGAGCGCTTCAGCCGGCCGGCGCAAATCTGCGCCTGCCCGCCATTGCGGGTGCTGCAGCCCCAGGCGACGCCATTGGCTTCAAGCACCGTCGCCTTGATGCCGTGCTCGCGCGCCAGGTGGATGGCGCAGGAGAGACCGGTGTACCCCGAGCCGATGATGGCGACGTCGACATCGATGTCGCGTGTGACCGGGCCGTCATCCTCCGGTTCCGGCCCGGCCGTGCCGATCCAGTAGGTCGGCGCATAGTCCTTGCCCGTGCCGGGGCTGCGGGCATGGTTGGGGTCGTAGGCCGGATCGAACGGCTCTCTTGCGGGCTTCAGGGGAATGGCGCGCAGTTGCATGGCTTTCGCTCCAGCCGTCAGTAGCGGGGTTGCAGGACCGGGCGGTTCTTGCGGAACGCCTGCTTGCGCACGATCTTGCCGTTGCGGAATGTGAAGAGGTCGCAGCCCTCGGCCTCGATGCGGCTGCCGTCGGCGGCCGTGCCGGAGAATGTCCATTCGGACACGCCGCGATCGCCCTCGACGAAGTGGCTGTGGTTGCCCCACTCGGCATCCGGCATCGATGTCCAGACGCCGCTGAAGGCATCGGCTATCGCGTCTGTGCCTGTGAAGCGGTTGCCGTAGACCTCCGGGCCGCCGACCGCGTTGAACACGCAGTCCTCGGCGAAGAAGTGCATGACCCCATCGATGTCGTGCCGGTTGAAGGCATCGAACAAGGTTTTGAGATCGGTTGCAGAGAGTGTCATCGTCCTGTCCTTTGGCGTGGTCGCAGGGCATGGCTTCGCCGGAGACGGGAGAGCCCGTCTTCAAAGGCCGCCAGGCCGAGTAGAGATGAAGTGTCGAAACGGTCGCTTAGGTTAGAGGCGGCCTTTCCAGGGGATCAGCACCTTTTCGAGGTAGCGGATCAAAAGATCGAAGGCGAAAGCGAAGATGCCGATGATGAAGATGCCCATGATCACCGTGTCGCTTTCGAGGTTTTCCGCGGCATTCAGAACCATGAAGCCGAGGCCCCGGTTCGCGGCAACCATTTCGGCTGCCACCAGCGTGGTCCAGCCGACGCCGATACCGATCCGCATGCCGGTGAAAATCTCCGGCAAGGCCGCCTTCATGATCACCTGGCTGATGACCTGTCCGCGGGTTGCACCCATCGCATAGGCCGCATGGATCTGCTCGGTGGAGACCGAACGCACGCCTGCCCTTGCGGCAATCGCCATCGGCGCGAAGATCGCGAGATAGATCAGGAACACCTTCGGGAACTCGCCGATGCCGAGCCAGATGATGACCAGCGGCAGATAGGCAAGCGGCGGCAGCGGCCGGTAGAATTCGATGATCGGGTCAAACAGTCCGCGCACGACGCGGTTGACGCCCATCAGGATACCGATCGGCACCGCGGTTACCAGCGCCAGCAGGAATGCGCCGAAGACGCGGCCGATACTGGCAAGCGTATGCTCGATCAGCGTCGAATTCGAAACACCGTCGGTCAGTGCAAGAATGAACTTGTCCCAGACCGAAAGCGGCGACGGCAGGAAGAGCGGCTTGACCCAGCCGGACTCGGTCACCAGGAACCAGAGAGCGACGATCACGACGGTCGTCGAAAAGCTGATGAGGCCACTGCTGCCGTCACCGGGCGCGCCAAAGATCTTGCCGGCCTTTACGGGCTTGGCCCGCGTCACTCTGTCAAGCATGGGCCACCTCCGGGTTGCCGGACGCACGTTCGTCGCCATAGATGATGCCGAGCACTTCTTCGCGCATGCGGATGAATTCCGGGCTGGATTTGATCGCCCGCGCATTGCCCTCGGCGAGGAAACGCTTGTTGAAGTTGAGCTCGTAGGTGTGGGTGATGCGCCCCGGACGCGGTGACATGACGATCAGCCGCGAGCCGAGGAACAGCGCTTCCTCGACGCTGTGGGTGATAAAGAAGAACATCTTGTTGGTGAGCTGCCAGACCTTGAGAAGCAGCTCCTGGATCGTCTCGCGCGTCAGCGCGTCGAGGGCCGCCATCGGCTCGTCCATCAACAGCATGGCCGGGTCGCAGGTGAGCGCCCGCGCAATGCCGACGCGCTGCTGCATGCCGCCCGAGAGGTGATAGATCATATGGTGGTGGAAATCCTGCAGGCCGACCAGCGCCAGGTTCTTGGTGGCAAGCTCCCGCCGGGTCGCCTTGTCGACACCGCGCAGCTTGAGGCCGAACTCGGTGTTCTCGATGACGTTCAGCCACGGCAAAAGGGCATGCTTCTGGAAGACCACGCCGCGCTCCGCACCCGGTCCGTTGACCTGGTGGTTGCCTAGCGTGATGTCACCCTCCGAGGGGGCCATGAAGCCCGCCATCAGGTTGAGCAAGGTCGTCTTGCCGCAGCCCGAAGCTCCAAGGGCGACGACGAAGTCGCCGCTGTTGATGGTCAGATTGACGCCTTTCAAGGCGATGATCGCCTGATCCGAGTACAGGCCCGGGTAGGTCAGACTGATGTTCCTGACGCTCAATGTTTCCATGAGAAATGCCTCCCTGCACCTCGGTCACGGTCTATGATGATGCGCCGGCCGCTCCTCAACGGCCGACGCAATCGACGAATGGGCCTATTGCGCTGCCGCCTTGGCAAAGTCGGCGTTGACGTAAGGCGCGTAATCCTCGAGCGCGCTGCTGATCTGTTTCTGCTCGACGAGGAACTTGGCGCTTTCGGTCAGCGCCCGCGTTGCGCCTCCGCCGAGCCAGACCTCGGAGGCCTGCTCGTCCGCATTCGGGAACGAGAGCAGACGCAGGGCCTCGACCGTGCTCGGGCCATCGCCCCCGATCAGCTTGACGATGCCTTCCACCTGCGGTGATTCCTCCGTCCATGCAGCCTTGTTGGTGTTGTAGTCGGCATAGGCGTCCGCCAGGACCTTGGTGAAGGCCTCCATGAGTTTCGGGTTTTCCGCAGCCCATGCCTTGTCGACCACCAGCCCGTCAAAGGTCGGTACGCTTGCAGCACCGATCACCTCGGAATCCGAGATCGTCTTGCCGGTCTTCTGGATTTCGGAAAGTGCTGGCGGCCAGACATAGGCGGCGTCGATATCGCCACGCTGCCAGGCGGCAACGATCTGCGGCGGCTTCAGATTGAGGATTTCCACTTCGCGCGGATCGACGTTCCAGACCTTGTTCATGCCGACCAGCAAATGAAAGTGCGAGGTCGAGACGAAGGGCACGGCGACCTTCTTGCCCTTGAGGTCGGCCGGCGTTTCGATGCCCGATCCGTCGCGGGCGACAAGTGCCTCCGACTGGCCGATATTGTCGAGGATCCAGAAGAGCTGCAGTTCGACACCGCGCGTGGCGGCGGCCGCAGTCCCGGTAGACCCGAGAACGCCGATCGGGACGTCGCCCGAGGCGAGCGCCGTGGTGATGTCGCCGGCGGAACTGAACTGGCGCCAGTCGATCGCATAACCTGCTTCCTTGGCGGCGGCGTCGAAGCGTCCGTCGGCGATGGCGGCCACGAACGGGCCGACGATCTGCTGGTAGCCGACGACAAGCTTCGTCTCCGCGTAAGCCACGCCGGATGCGGCGAGGCTCGCCACGATGCTGGCGGCGGCGGCCAGTCGTCTGAAATGTCCATGTAGCATTCTTCGTCCTCCTCTTTGTTTATTCCCTTTTGTTCATTCCCTGGCCGTTTTTCCGGTCTTGCTCATGACGATACGGCCGAGATCCGGCTTGCGTTATATCCAGTATGGAAGTTGAATAGATCCAGATTAACGTCGTTGGGGGGCGGCGCCGTGCGGATGAACGTATCCGAAACCATCTTCTTCATCGACCGCGAAAGCGGGATCGGCCTGCAGGCGCAACTGCGCGAGACGATCGTTTCAGCCGTGCTTGCCGGCCGGGTGCAGCCGCACGCGCACCTGCCTTCCACGCGCAAGCTCGCCGACTATCTGCAGATCTCACGCATCACGGTAACGCTCGCCTATCAGGAACTGATCAACCAAGGCTATGTCGAAGCCGCCAACCGCAGTTCCTACCGGATTTCCGGCAACCCGCCCGGCACGGGTGTGGAGGGCAATCGCCCATCCGCAGGCGCAGATCCAGTGGACTGGAGCCGCAAGATCAAGATGAATTTCGAGGTGGTGCGCCAGGTTCCGAAGCCTCTCGACTGGCGGCGCTACCCGTTTCCCTTCCTCTATGGCCAGATGGATCCGACGCTGTTTGACCTCAATGCCTGGCGCGACTGCGCCCGCCGGGCCTTAGCGCGGGAAGACTTCGTATTGATGGCGAGCGATTTTGCCGCCGCCGACGATGTGCGGCTGGTCAACTACATCTGTTCCCGCACCCTGCCGCGCCGTGGCATTCATGCCACGCCGGACGAAATCCTCGTCACTGTCGGTGCCCAGAATGCGCTCTGGATCGTGACCCGGCTGATCCTGGACAAGGGCTCTGCCGCCGTCTGCGAGAACCCGTGCCACCCGGACATCAGCGCCTCGCTGCTCTTAAGCGGCGCCGACGTCACGACCGTCGACGTCGATCGCGAGGGCCTGTCGCCGGACGCGCTGCCGGAGAAAGTCGACGCCGTCTTCGTCACCCCGAGCCACCATTCGCCGACGGGTGCGACCATGCCGGTCGACCGGCGTACCCAACTGCTGCAGGCCGCCGAGGAGAAGGACTTCGTCATCGTCGAGGACGATTATGAATTCGAGATCAGCTTCCTCGCCCCGCCCTCACCGGCGCTGAAGGCCCTCGATCCCACCGGCCGCGTGCTCTACATCGGCAGCTTCTCGAAATCGCTGTTTCCCGGGCTTCGGCTCGGCTACCTCGTCGCCCCCGCGCCCTTTATCCGTGAGGCGCGGGCGCTTCGCTCGCTAATGCTGCGCCACCCGCCGGGACACCTTCAGCGCACCGCCGCCTATTTCCTGGCGCTCGGCCACTATGACGCCGTGCTGCACCGCATGCGGGCCGAGTACCACAAGCGCCACGTATTGATGGCCGAGGCGCTGCGCCGGGAGAACCTGACGATCGCCGGCTCCTCGGCCTTCGGTGGCACGTCCTTCTGGATGGAGGGGCCACAAGGGCTCGACGCCGACCGGCTGGTCAGCGAATTGCGGCAGGACGGCGTGCTGGTCGAATCCGGTTCCCCCTTTTTCCCAAGAAGCGACACGCCCTGCCGCTACTTCCGCATGGGATACTCCTCCATTCCGAGTACGAGCATCTCCGAAGGCGTCGCCCGCGTTCGCACCCGCATCGACGCACTTTCTCGCGGCGGCAACGACGAGAATTTCATTGCGAAGTGAAAGTTTCGGGCGACAAGCGACCAGTCGTTGAGTGGCAGCCCCAATCCCGAGCCGAACAAGCCACTGACTTTGCTAGCAAAATCGGGGTAAGCTGCCGGCGTACCTGCTCGTGCCGCTGTAGCACTTCAATATTGTCGACAATCATCAAATGTGTCGTATCCAAGATTGTCGACAAATACGTTGACAAATACTTCTGGCGTGCGATGGTTCCGATCAGCAGCAACGAGCTAGGGAGGAGCAGGTTGATGCAAGGCCTTTGGAAGACGGTGCGCCTGCGTATCCGCGCGACTTTCGGCGAAGAACGCCAACGCCGACCCGCGCCACCGGGCGAGCTAGCCTGACACCTCTACATTCGATCCCCGTTCCCACGTCCCAATTCGAACCTTGAGCGCCTCAACCGGACCCACAAAGGGTGCGTGGACGAGCCTGTGTCCAGGTGGTGCGTGTGCTGGCTTTCGAATGAGATGATCGACACCGGAACTTGGCGTTTCATGCATCGCCGGGATGCTTCGACTTGACTGCCTCGCCGGCCAGGAACGAGCGTTGATCATCACCCCCGCGCACGAACTGTCGATCGCCCGGGCGGCAACCGACAGATCGGGCAGGCCATGCCCGCGCCGACGACGGGCCGCGCCACTGCCGATCCGTATCTTGCGACCAGATGTACGGCCAGCAGGCCGTCCTTCCTCTTCAAGAAGAAGTTCCCCGCTCAAGGGGACAGATGACCTCAACCAAGGAGAACAGCAGAATGCTCAAGAAATTAATGCTCGCAGCCGTCATGTCGGCTGCGCTTTCCGCGCCGGGCCATGCGGAAACGCTCAAATGGGGCGCCTCGCGCGACATCTACTCGCTCGACCCCTATTCCTACGGCGACAGCTACACGCTGTCCTTCCTCAACCACGTCTATGAAGGGCTTGTCCGCTTTGATGGTGAACTGAAGATCGAGCCAGCGCTTGCGACATCCTGGGAGACCGTATCGGACACGGTCTGGCGGTTCCATCTTCGCAAGAGTGTCAAGTTCCACGACGGCGCCGATTTCAGTGCGGACGACGTGATTGCCTCCCTCACACGGGTCAGCGATCCGGACTCGCCGCTTCGCGGCAACCTTCCCGCCTACAAGTCTGCGAAAAAGGTCGACGACCATACGGTCGACATAGAGCTCACCGGCCCCTACCCGCTGCTTTTGAACGACCTAACGAACATCCACATTTTCGACGCCACCTGGCTCACCGACAACAACGCGCTGAAGCCGACGGACGTCGGCAAGAAGATCGAAGGCTACGCCACGTACCACACCAACGGCACCGGTCCGTTCAAACTCGAGAGCCGCGCCCCCGACAGCAAGACCGTTCTCATCAAGAACGACACGTGGTGGGACAAGTCGCAGTCCAACATCGATCGCATCGAGTTCACGCCCATCGTTTCGGCCGCGACGCGCGTCGCCGCAATGCTGTCGGGCGAGATCAACTTCACCGAGAACGCCCCCGCGCAGGATCTTCCGCGCCTCGTCGCGCAGCCGGATCTCAAGGTCATGGAGCGCACCGACCTGCGCACCATCATGATGGGCTTCAACCGCAAGTCGAAACTGGCCGACGGCGTCGACAACAAGTTCAACGACCTTCGCGTCCGCCAGGCCGTCGCGCACGCGCTCGACAAGGAACTCATCCAGAAGCGGGTCATGCGCGGCAAGTCGAGAACGGCGGGCGCGATCATTGCACCGGAAATCCCTGGATACAGCGAAGCGCTGGACAAGGTCGTGCCGTTCGATCCCGAACTGTCGAAGAAGCTCTTGGCGGAGGCCGGCGCCAGCGATCTGCCCTTCACGCTCGTCTGCACGAACGAGGCCTATGTCAACGAGGAGGAGCTTTGCCAGAGCATCGTCAACATGCTGAGCCGCGCCGGCTTCAAGCCGCAGCTTGACATCGGCCCTACGGCCGCACAAGCACCCAAGCGCACGGGTGGTCTCTCTGACGTCTACATCATCGGCTGGGCGAACGAGCCGATGCTCGACAGCTACTCGATCCTGCTCCAGATGATCGAGACGAGGAGCGACAAGGCCGGCGTCTTCAACTGGGGTGGCTGGAGCTATCCGGAGATTGACAAGCTGATCATCCAGGCATCGACCGAAATGGATCGAGCCAAGCGGCTCGAGCTGCAGAGCAAGGCACTCCAGATGGTCAAGGACGAAATGATCATGTTGCCGCTGCACCAGCAGCCCATGGCCTGGGTGATGAGCGACAAGATCGACCGGGTCGCTCAGCTGGCCGACAACAAGCCGCGCCACTGGCTGACACGTTTCGCGGAGTAAACCTCATGCATGGAGCCGGAGCGGCAGGCGTTCTGGCTCCTGCTCACTTTGCCAGTGGCGATTCCGACCAGCATGACCGCCCCCCCTATTCGCCGGCAAGGGCGTTGGTCCAGAAATCAAAGGAAGGAATTTCGTACCTCACCAGGCGGTGTGAAGCAGGAAATCGCTTTGCAAAATGCATAACATATATAGTCTATATGTGCTTCAAAGCGAACTTCCGTCGCATGACTAGGTCATTCCGAGGAGATCGTGCGCGAGACGCTTTCGACCATTCCCAGATCTGCTGATCTTCACCAGGGCCGGGCTTCTCGGGGACCCTGACAATCGCAACGCCCTTCCAGGTTGCTCCGCCTGTCCGTGCGCCGGTTTTCTCTTTCCCTTTTTCGTCTTGCGGCAGCTAAGGCCGGGCGCGACAGAGTGAATGTCGACATGGCTGTGGTCACCGTCGCCTTCGGTCTTGTTTGCGTCGCGTTGCCGCTCGCGGCCGAGGATAGCGCCCGACTGACGCTGGAGATCGAATTGGCCGACGGCACGAGCCAGGCTGCAATGGTCCGCAAATGCTGCGAGATCGCCGCACTCCTTGGCACAATTCCGGAGGTCACGCAGATCTACGCCTTTCGGCAGCCCGCGGCGGGCGACCGTTCGTGCACAAACGGTTTCGCGGTGCAACTGACGCTGTCGCACAAGTCCGAGCGGCTACGCAGTCAGGAGACAATCGCGGCGGAGATTGCCGCACGGATGACATCGGTCACCGATATTCGCAGCCATCAGTTGGGTCTGACCGGCGGCCGTCAATTCGCGTTCGCCCTTCTTGGAGACGACCTGCCGAGCTTGACCAGGCAAGCGAACTGTTGGAAGGCGCAATGCAAGACATGACGTTCTTTCGCAGCGTCACGTCATCGCGCGCATGCGCTTCGACCCGAGCTGCAAATTGTGCCGGACACGCAATTCATGGCCGAACTCGGGATCGGCATCGACCGGCTGTCGAATGCGGTGCGGGTCGCGACCATCGGCGAGATCGACCCCGAACTCGCTCTGCTCGAGGAACCGGGGCGCTCCGTGCCGATCCGCGTCGAGGTCGAAAAAGTTGACGGCTCCGATCTCGCTCTGATCGAGAACCTGCCTTTGCGGACTGCCAGCGGGGAAATCGTTCCGCTTGTGGCCGTGGCCGGGGTGGTTTCCGCTTTCGGGCCTTCACATATCCAACGCCGAGACGGGTTGCGTCGCATCGGGCTACGCGACACTCCACCGTGCCCATAAGACGCAGGGCGCCGAATCCGCCAGGCCGCGGGTTGGCTCATCCCCTGAGCCATCGGCCAGCCGCACTGAGGACAACGCCTTATCCGACTGCAGCTTCAAATCCTATTCAAGCTGGTGCTTCGAGCAGAACCTCGCGTGCCTGTGCGATTGAGGCGCCGCCGGGCCAAGCTCGCACGGGGGCGGTCCTGTCAAAGGACGAGAGCAGCGCGCCACCGGCTCCGGAGGAGGAGTAGAAGGCAATTTAAGACGCCGGAAGCTCACGAAATCCAAACAAGAACGGGTAGCAGAAATGATCCAACGCCACGTCCGGCTCGTATCGAACGCTGACAAAAACAACGGGAGCAGACGAACCAGCCATGTTGCGAACTGCAATTGGAATCGCAGCTTTGTCCGCGGCTACAGCATCAGGGGCTGCCGCGGAGCGATACAAGGCAAACGAGATCGAGGGAGAGATCGTCGGACGGCGCATCTTCCTTGCAGCTCCGCTCGGCGGGGAATTCCCACTGAACTATCGAAGGAGTGGCAGTGTCGACGGCAACGGCGAAGCTTTAGGCCTCGGTAGGTTCGTGAAACCCAAAGATACAGGCACTTGGTGGATACAGTCTGACCGCCTCTGCCAGCGATTTGGCACTTGGTACGAGGGGCGCTCGATGTGTTTCGAGCTCTATCGCGTCGATGAAGAGAGACTGAAGTGGATTCGCGATGATGGAAAGACCGGCATTGCCCGAATAGGTCCGGAGCTTTGAAGTCGCAGCGGGGGCAAGCAGGATATTGGGGTTGGTGATGATGCCGCGCAATGGATTTGACGGAGGACAAGCATGCACTTCTTCAGCGTTTTTCTCTCGATCATCGCCATGAACCTTGCATTGATTACATCCGCAGGCGCTGGATCTTTTTCGCTTGAGGGCTTCTTCACAGGCAGCTCGAGGGCCGAAGGTAGTTTTCGAAGCATCACCGGGGTGAAGAGGACCTTCAAGGTGCTATTGCTGGGAAAATGGGACGGCCGAACGCTGACGCTCAGGGAAGATTTCACCTTCGATGACGGCACTCGCGATCGCAAGACGTGGCGGTTCATCAAGGATGGACCCGGCAGATACAGGGGTACGCGCGAGGACGTGATTGGAGAGACTGAGGTGCAGATTAAAGATAATGTCGCGCGCTTCAGCTATGTGGTTTTCCTGGACCCAGAAAACCGCAAGAACAAGGTGCGCTTTCACGACACCATGACATTGAACAATGATGGCCGGGTACTCAATACTGCCTATGTGACAAAGTTCGGATTGCCAGTTGCCTGGACATGTGTCGAGTTCACGAGACTGTGACGGATGTGGCAAATGTCCCGCAGAAGAGGATCTAGGTCACGCTCCTCGACACTCATCCTCTATGCGCTACCAGCGATTCCGCTGGCAGGCCTGGCTTTGCCGCTTTTCGTTATCGTTCCAACCTTTTACTCCGAGGTCATGGGACTGCCGGTCGCGGCCGTTGGCGGCGTACTTTTTGCCATTCGTGTTCTTGATGCCGCGAGCGATCCGATATTCGGCTGGCTTGCCGACCGGTGGCATGGCGTCGGCGGTCGCCGGCGCGGCTTTTTTCTCGCGTCAATCCCGCTAACCGCGGGCGCCGCGTTCATGTTGTTCTGGCCGCCTCAAACCGTCGGCCTTGGCTATCTGCTTGTATGGGGTGGACTTTTGTCACTTGGCTTTACCTGGACCTCTCTTCCCTATACCGCCTGGGGGGCAGAACTTTCAAACGACTATACCGAGCGGACACGGATTGCCGCTTACCGCGAAGGTGCCACACTCATAGGAACTTTATCTGCAATTAGCCTCCCCTTCACTGTTGGGACGGCTGCGGCGAATGGCGTCGATGGGCTAGCGGCGGTAGCCGTTCTTGTCGCGGCGCTGCTTCCGATCACAGGCCTTATGGCTTTCGTTTTCGTTCCCGAACCGGTCAATCGATCGACGCGGGAGATTGGCTTGGTGCAAAGCCTGGTTTTCATGGCGAAGAACCGCCCGTTCCTGCGTCTCATCGCCGCTTTTCTTTTGAATGGATTTGCCAACGCAATCCCAGCTACTTTGTTTCTTTACTTTGTCTCAGAGCGTCTGGGCGCACCGGATTGGCGCGGCCCGCTGCTCCTTCTCTACTTCGCATGCGCAGTCCTTGGTGTACCGCTCGCAGTGAAGACTGCAAACCGCTTCAGCAAGCACAAGGCCTGGAGCGGAGCTATGCTGGCGACGTGCTCAATCTTTGCTGTATCAGGATTTCTTGGCGACGGAGACCTGGTCGCCTTTGGTGTGATTTGCGTGTGCACCGGACTTCTGCTCGGCTTCGACCTAGTTCTGCCGCCGTCCATGCAGGCAGACGTCATTGACAACGACACAGTTGTCTCAGGTTCTCAGCGTTCCGGGATGTATTTCGCCGCGTGGGCGCTTGCCACGAAGCTCTCTCTCGCAGCAGCCGTGGGGGTGGTATTTCCATTGCTAAGTGCGTTTGGCTTCGACCCGACTGAAGAACGTCCATCGGCCGACGCGCTCAAGGGACTTTCGATGCTTTACGCCTGGTTACCGATAGTTGCGAAACTCGCAGCAATCGGGTTCATGTGGCGTTTTCCGATCGAACGGCCGCCCCAACAAGGGTTTCTTGCCCGCATTTGAGAGGATTGAGGTTGTTCCAGACTGGAAGGGTTAATCATAAAGCCGCCCCTCTCGCTACCTGAGGCAGGTTCGTTATGACTGTGAGGCTCAAATGATCAACAATCACACGCTCAAGAAAGATGAACGAAAGGTGGCGTGGGTTACCGGCGCAAGCTCCGGCATCGGTAAATCGCTTGCAATCCGTTTGGCACTTGACGGCTGGACCGTCGCCGTAAGCGCGCGGAACACACTTGAGCTTGAGATGCTCGCACAATCGCCGGAAAACAGGATCCATTCTTTTCCCCTCGATGTGACCGACCGCGAAGCGACAGAAATCACCGTACGCGACATTGAAATGCGCCTGGGTCCAATTTCCTTGGCGGTTTTCGGCGCAGGAACGTACCGGCGCGATAGCCTGTCGGCCTTCGACGCCGCGGCGATCGGAGATATGGTCGGGCTCAACATCATGGGAACCGTGAACTGTTTGCAGGCGACCATGCCAGCAATGACCGCGCGCCGGTCGGGTCGGATTGCAGTAGTGGCGTCTGTGGCAGGCTACACCGGTCTTCCAGGTGCCGCGGGCTACGGCGCAACAAAAGCCGCGTTGATAAACATGTGCGAAGCTCTTTATCCGGAACTGGAAAGGCACGGCGTTCAGATGACAATCATCAACCCCGGATTTGTGGATACGCCTTTGACGCGTCAGAATGACTTCCCAATGCCCTTCCTGATCTCGTCAGAAAGTGCGGCGGCATACATCATGCGGGGGCTTGAGCGAGGGCAGTTCGAGATCGCATTCCCGTGGAGGATGAAAGTGGTCTTGAAGTTATTGAAGGCTCTTCCTCCAAGTCTAAGGTTCGCCATAACGCGCCGCATGTTGCGTGAGGAAGTTAACTGACCTCTCTCACTTCAATTCCAGGCGGAACTGGTGGACATCGATGGTACCGTTACGAAAGCCGGCGGCGCAGTAGTTGAGGTAGTAGAGCCACAAGCGTTTAAACCGTCCGTCGAATGCAGCGGATTCAATCTTGTTCCAATTGTCGAGGAAAGCACCCTCCCACATGCGCAGGGTTTTTTCGTAGTCGCGGCCGAAGGAAAATGCATCCCGCACGAGTAAGCCGGAAGCGACAGCTGTCTGCCTGAAGACTGCCGCAGAAGGCAGCATGCCGCCGGGAAATACGTAGGTTTGAATAAAGTCGGCGTTTTGCCGGTACCGCTCAAACCGCGTCTCGTCGATCGTAATGACCTGGACCAGCGCTTGTCCGCCTGGAGCGAGTTTCGCGCGCAGCTGCTCGAAGTATACCGGCCAATTCTCCTCTCCGACGGCTTCGAACATCTCTATTGAGACGATCTTGGTGAAACGTCCCTTGCAATCTCTATAGTCCTGCAGCCGAACCTCAGCCAACGGGGACAATCCCTTGCCTGCCAGCCGAGTTTCCGCAAAGCCGGCCTGTTCCTTGGACAAAGTCAGCCCGGTAATGCGACACCCTGTGCGCGAGGCGGCGTACTCCATAAATCCGCCCCAGCCACAACCGATCTCAAGAACATGATCTTCGGGACCGATTCGAAGCGCATTTAGGATCCTGTCATACTTAGCCCGTTGGGCCTCATCGAGTGACTGCCCTTGCCGCTCAAAGATGGCGGCAGAGTAGGTCATCGTCTCATCGAGCCATGCGCCGTAGAAACTGTTCCCGAGGTCGTAATGGAACGCGATATTTCGGCGGCTCCCGGCGCGGGAGTTTCGTCTGAACAGGTGCCGTAGGTAAGCGAGACGGCTGAAAATCGGACCAGACGCGAGCGCAGACTTCAGGTAGTCCTCGTTTACGAGCGCAAGATCCATAAGGGCTCCAAGGTCTGATGTCTCCCAATCGCCATCGAGATAGGATCGCGAAAACCCCAGGCTGCCGCTAGTGAGCATACGCCAGACCGGCCTTGAGTTCCTAAAAACGATCGCTGCAGTCGGACCGGGGACGTTGCCCTTGACCAAATCCACCGCCCCGCACGGGAACTCCGCGCGCAGCTGCCCGCGTTGGATACGGGCAAGCCAACCGCATACTATTCTCTGCCACAGCGGGCGGCCCGACGATATTGAGAACGCCGTGCTCTGATCAAGCTCGCTCATGCAAGGTGTCTTTCTATTCGAAACGGGAGACGATGGTCGTGTCAACCTGCGCAACCGCCGACCGATGGCGATGCACGGGCATGCCCTTTACCCAGATTTTGAGTGCCTCCCAATGGATCGCGCCGATGACTTTTAACGTCATGAGCGGATGTTTCAGGAAGGTCAGAAGAAGTCTTTTGTCCGAGATCTCTTCCCTTTTTCCGGAAAACACAGCCGTGAGAAGTCGCCCGTCACAATCGTCTTCGGTTATGCCGACGAACACGGTCTCCCCCGGCGGACGCAGGTTGAACTGATAGCGGCAATCCATGGGTACAAATGGAGAAACGTAAAGTTCTTTGACACACGACTGCCGGATCGCTCCGCCGTGGCCGTCGTTCACCGGAATGACATAGGTATGACGTTCGTGGAAGGTATTGCATACCTCATAGAGAACGGCCTGGACTTGGCCATCGCCTGCCTCACAGTAAAAGACCGTCAAAGGGTTGAAAACGTAGCCGAGTATGCGGGGGTAACATAGAATACGGACATGCAGCCCCTTCGCGTCGACGCCCGCCTCGGAAAGCTGCCGTTCAACCCAACTGCGAAGCCCGCCTACTTCGCCGTTGCCGTGATCGCAGTCACGAAAGCTGAACAGGGCCCAGCGATTATGGCCGAAGAGACGCAGCTTGCGGTCCAAGCATGCCAACTCATCCAGATCGAGAAGCAACGAAAAGACCCTGTAGGAAAACCGATGCCGGCGGGGCCGAAACCGAACGTGCCACACTTGCCCGCTGTAAAGAGCCGACCTCGACATCATTGAGCCGCCGCAAAACCGATCTCAGAGGGGATCCGGCCAGAATCGTCGCCGACCGACCATGGACGTCGCATGCCGGAGATGGCCTCGGCAACCGAAAGCCCGGACTGCAAGCCGTCCTCATGGAATCCACTGCCGAAGTGTGCCCCGCAAAACCAGACGCCGCCGCGTCCCTGGAGACGCCATAGCTCCTTTTGCGACACCAATGCTCGCTGATCGAACAGGGGATGGTCGTAATCGAATGTCGCGATTATCCGCTCACTGGCTATCTTTTGGTGCGGGTTCAGCGTCACAAAAAGCGGTGTCGCTGGATCGATGCCTTGCAATCGGTTCATCCAGTAAGTCACACATAGCTGGCGCTCACCGCAATCATCCGAGGCGCCAATGTAGTTCCAGCTCGACCACACATTTCGCCGCTTGGGCATCAATGAGGTATCGGTGTGCAGAACCGCCCTATTGCTCGTGTAACCGATCGCGGACAACAGCTCTCTTTCACGGGCGTCAGGCTCTGAGAGCATCGCCAGCGCTAGATCCGCGTGAGTCGCGATAACAACATCCGTGAAGGTGTCACGATTGCCCTCACGATCGGTTATGACCACCGTCCCCACCTCGCGACGGATCTCCTGCACTGCTCTTCCTGTTCGCAACTCGCCGGAATAGTCCGACATTAGCCTGTTGACATATTCTCGGCTTCCCCCGGTTACGGTTCGCCACCGAGGTCTGTCCGTCAAGGCAAGCAAACCATGACTGTCGCAGAATCGAATGAAGGCATGCAGCGGATAGTCTCGCATGCGCTTGGTCGTTGTGGACCAGATCGCAGCGCCCATCGGAAGGAGATGATCGGTAATGAAAGCGTGGCTATAGCCATTCTCGTCGAGATACTCACCCAGTGTCTTCCTAGCCAGCTTCCGGCAATTGAGGGCTTTGGGAGCGTCGCGATAGAAACGCAAAATGTCTGACAAAATTCTCCAGAAGCGCGGACGCAGTGCGTTGAAGGGTTGAGCAAACAAGCCCGTCAATCCAGAGCCCGAGTATTCGAATGCCCCGCCATCCAACGAAGCGGAGAACGACATATTGGAAGCTTGGGTCGGGACGTCGAGGTGGTCAAACAGCGCCACAAGGTTGGGATAGTTGCGATCGTTGTAAACAATGAACCCTGTGTCGACGGGAACCGGCCCAGAAGCCGTAGGGGCGACAACTGTATTGGCATGACCTCCGGGCTTGTCACCGGACTCGTACAGCACCACCTCCAAGCTTTTACCGAGTAACCAAGCCGCAGACATTCCCGAGATACCGGCGCCAATCACAGCGACACGCCTTTGCCCGAATTCACCCCTCATACCCCGATCAATTCGCATGTTGTCCCCTCAATCTGACGAACAATTACCTACGCACTACGAAAAAGTTGCCCAAGCGGATCGAACCTGATGCAAAATTTTGAACGACCATGATCCAAGAAGAAGGATGCACCGTAACTGAAGCCATGGAGACAATTCGTGCGATTTCGGCTACCGCTATCACCGATATTCCGTTTGTTCGAACGAGGCCCGTGGCGCCGGTTGAACTCGGAAGGCAGAAGAAGCGTGGACGCATGATAGAGCCGGCCGGGGAACTGAAGAAAGATGAAGCCTGCTTGCTGTTGGAGGCGGTTGGCCGCGACGGGGACATGGAATCCTTTGAGACACTGTTCCGGTATTACGGTCCGCGCGTTAAAGCCTATATGGTGCGCCTTACGCGTGATCCAAACGTTGCCGAGGAATTGATGCAGGAAGTGATGATCACCGTCTGGAACAAGGCGGGCCAGTTCGAGGCGAAACGCGGTAACGCAGGGACATGGATCTTCACGATCGCGCGCAACCTTCGCATTGACGTGTACCGCAAGAACCGGAGGCCCGATTTTGACGTCAATGACCCTGCCTTTGTCCCCGACGACGCCAAGAGCGCAGAAAGCGCGCTGGCGGAACAGCAGGATGCGGCGCGGTTGAAGGACGCGATGAAGGACTTGCCCCAGGAACAGATTCAACTGCTGACGCTATCGTTCTTCGACGATTGTTCCCACAGTACTATTGCAAACAAGCTGAATCTGCCGCTCGGAACGGTGAAGTCGCGAATTCGGCTTGCTTTTGCGAAGCTTCGAGCTGCGCTGGAGGACGGAAAATGAACATCCGTCACCACGTTAGCGACGAATTACTGATCGGATATGCATCCGGCACGCTCGAAGAAGGATGGCGGCTCGCTGTTGCGACCCACCTTGCTCTATGCCCGAACTGCCGCTCACGACTGACGTTGATGGAAAACGCGGCCGGCGAGTTGCTCGATAACATATCGCCGCTGCCGATTGAAACCTCGTCGTTTTCGCGATTGAAAGAACGCATCCGAACCGAGATCAAAGTAGCCAGCGCCTCACGCAGGCAGCCGACGGGAATCGCCAAAGTGGACTCGCCGCCGATAATCCCGGAACCCCTGCGTTCCTATCTTGGAGGAGATCTGACGGAGCTGAAATGGAAGTCTCTGGGACGTGGGGCCTATCATATTCCGATCAAGCTCGCCGATCGGTCGACGACGGCGCGTCTGCTTCGCATACCTGCTGGCAAACCGGTGCCTGAACACAGCCATGGAGGGCGCGAGTTGACGCTCGTGATCAGTGGTAGCTTCAACGACGGCGAGATGGTGTTCGCCCGCGGAGACCTTGAGGAGGCAGACGCGAGTGTTCAACACCAGCCCCTGGCGGCGCCAGGTCAGGATTGTATCTGTCTGGCCGTTACCGATGCGCCGCTCAGGTTCCGGAGTTGGATTATGCGATTGCTTCAACCTGTCCTTGGGATCTGATCGTAAAGCGGGCGTAACCGATATGACTTATGTAGTATCGTACCTTGTGACATGCGTCGTTTTTCTCGGTTTGGACTTTTTATGGTTGACGGGTTCGTCGAAATTCTATCGCAGCCATCTTGGCGAACTTCTGCTCGACCAACCGAATTTCGTTGCTGCAGGCGCTTTCTATATTATTTACGTGACCGGCATCTCGTTTTTTGCGGTCATGCCTGCAGCTAACTCTGGAAGTTGGCCCACAGCGTTGCTGTCGGGCGCTCTGCTCGGCCTTGTCGCTTTTGGCACCTACGACATGACAAATCTTGCAACCATTAAGGGATGGTCGTTGGAAGCAAGCATGGTGGACATGATGTGGGGTATCTTCATCACCGCGACGTCCGCTCTTGCCGGCTACTTTTCCGTTTTGGCGGCACAGAAGTTGATTTGACCGATTTCCGAATACCCGAACTCGCCGAGGCGCCCTGCTGGGCTCAACTCATATCTCGCGACGAAAGGAAACTGCGAAGGCGTTCAGAATGGGGGTTGCTCAAAACTTCACGTGGCTCGCCCTGCTCCTCGATCACGCCTTGACTGAGAAAGATGACATGATTGCCGACGTCGCGAGCAAATGCCATTTCATGGGTAACGACGATCATTGTTCTTCCCTCCTCGGCCAATCCCCGCATGACCCGAAGCACCTCGCCGACAAGCTCCGGATCAAGTGCCGAGGTGGGCTCGTCAAAAAGCATGATCTCCGGCTCCATCGCCAGCGCCCGGGCGATCGCCACTCGTTGCTGTTCTCCGCCCGAGAGAAAAGCTGGAAAGGCGTCGCGGCGGTGCGAGACGCCGACCTTCGCCAAGTATGCGTCGGCTCTTTCAGCTGCCTCAGCGCGGCTCACGCCCTGTACGCGCATCGGCCCCAGCATCACGTTCTCCTTCGCCGTCATGTGGCTCCACAGGTTAAACTGCTGAAAAACCATCGACAAACGGGACCGCATCGAAGCGAGCTTCTTGGCGTCCTGTACCATCAGGTCACCATTCGACGCCTTCCTCAGGGCAAGTTCTTCGCCCTGAAACCGATAGCTGCCCTCAGACGGTTGCTCCAGAAAATTGAGGCATCGCAAGAAGGTGCTTTTGCCGGAGCCGGACGCGCCGATCATGGAAATCACATCTCCGCGCCTCGCGCTGAGCGAGATGCCTTTGAGCACCTCAACCGTTCCGAACCTCTTTCGGATGTTGGTCACTTCGAGCATCGCCGTCATAGTCTGTCTCCGTGTCTTGGCGCTCATGGGCTTAAAAGTGGACCGTTGCGGAACACATCGTTGCCGGCGATCTTGCCGAGGCGTTTGCCTCGCTCGGCAATGCGGCTGTCAGCGCGTGCGTAGAACACGCCTGATGTCTGCGCCTTTACGGCTGTCACCGTGCCTGAAAGCGGGTCGATTATCTCAGCGATCACATCACCAGCGCTTACGTGATGGCCAAGGTCGAGCGCGTAGCTCACCACCCCCGCAGACGGTGAAATGACAGCTTCTGAACCTGCAAGCGGCGTGGGCTCGCACAGTCTGGCGGGCGCTTGCCCCGCCGAACCCTTGACGACCCCCAGATCGCGAAGGAACTCGACGATCGCCTGCGCGTCGCTGCGGGCACGTCGCCTATCGACATCGCTTCGACCGCGCAACTCAACGGTGGTCGATGCGCAGCCAAGCGGGATGTTCGCGTTGGGCAGCGCTCTTGCCAGGTCCAACCATGGGCGCACGAGGGCCTCGTCGAACGGATTGAGTCCCGAGATCTCAGCAAGCAGCACGGCTCTTGCGTGAAGGCGCGTCGCCAGGGACGAGAATGACTGGGCGAAATGCGGTTGAGTGTAGAGATGAACCTCAGCTTCCCCGTCGCAATGAAGATCCAGCACATAATCGGCGTCGATCGCGAGCTTCATGAGGCATTTGCGAACGTTGTCCGAAGGGGTGACAACGTTCCATTCCTCAACAAGGGCCGTCAACTCGGCGCGGATGGCGGCCGTGTTGGCGCTGGCGTCTCTGCCCAACCGGTCGGCAAGCCGGGCGGACAGTTTGGGTCCGAAATCGGGATAGTGACGGTTGAAGTTCCGTCCGTCATAGAGATCGAAACGGCCTTCCTGCTGGCCGAGGGAAAACTGGGACAGCCCGACCGGATTGGCAACCGGAACGACCCTGACGCAGCCGAGGATCGCGTCGGATGCCTCAAGCTCGGCCAAGGTGTCGCAAAGCGCCAGCGCGACGATGATGCCTGGGGCCTCGTCGGCA
Source organism: Ensifer sp. MJa1 (assembly GCF_037026475.1). Taxonomy (NCBI): domain Bacteria; kingdom Pseudomonadati; phylum Pseudomonadota; class Alphaproteobacteria; order Hyphomicrobiales; family Rhizobiaceae; genus Ensifer; species Ensifer sp. MJa1. Next base: position 283,977 of record NZ_JAKUMO010000007.1, read on the forward strand.
TGGAGGCCACCTTGGATATAGACGAGCGGCGTGTCTCCCTGCCGCCCGAATTCGACACATTTCAAGCTATGCCGAGTGCCGGATCCCTGACCTTCGATTTCAAAGATTGTTTCTTTCATCATGCAACTTTCGGATTGAGGCGTTCGGCTGGCTGCACTTTGGCGTTCGGAGCCTCCGAGCGGGAGAGATGCCGCAAAAAGTGCTTCTCGAGCCTACGGAACAAAGCGGTGAGACCAATGGTCAGACACAGGTAAATTGCGGCGGCGACGCCGAAAGATTCGGTTAGGACCAGATAATTCGTGTAGACGTCCCGGGCGACCCGCATCACTTCGACAATCGTCACCGTGCTTGCAAGAGCGGTGGCATGCATCATCATTACCACCTCGTTGCCGTATTGCGGCAGCGCGCGACGCCAGGCTGATGGCCAGATCACGTATCGGAGAACCGCGGCGCGGCTCAAGCCGATCGATCGCGCCGCTTCAATTTCGCCTGGCGCTGTGGTTCGGATCGCGCCGGCAAATATCTCCGTCGTATAGGCGACCGTGTTGATCGTCAGCGCAAGCCACGCGCAAAACCACGGAGAACGGAATAGCGGCCAGAGCGCGCTGCTGCGCACGAATTCGAACTGGGCCATGCCGTAGTAGATGATAAACAGCTGAACAAGAAGCGGCGTGCCGCGGATGACGTAGGTAAACAGCCAAACCGCGCGAGAGACATAGGACGACCGCGTCGAGCGCACGAGCGCCAGGGGCACCGAGATTGTAAAACCGCTGACGATGACGGTTGCCAACAGGATCAAAGTGTTTACCAGACCGCCCGCAAATGCCGGCAGGTTTTCGGCAACGATTTCCCAGTCGATCATGCCGCACCTCCGCTGCGAACGCCGCGTGAGGATACCTTCTCAAGCGCTCCGAAGAGGAGAACCGAAAATGTGGTGACGGCGAGATAGATGAGGCCGATCAGCGCGTAGAAGGTAAAAGGCTCCCGGGTGGCCGCAGACGCAAGCCCGGCCCGGTGGACCATGTCGTCGAGCCCGATGATCGACACCAGGGCTGTCGCCTTCAACATGACCAGCCACGTATTCGTCAGGCCAGGCACGGCATGCCGTATCATCTGCGGCAGCAGAATGTAGAAGGCCACCTGGAAGCGTGAAAGACCGTATGCAAAACCGGCCTCGATTTGCCCCGCCGGCACGCTGAGGATCGCTCCCCTGAACGTTTCGGTCAGGTAAGCTCCGAATACAAAACCGATCGTGCTAACGCCGGCTATGTAGGGGTCGACATCGAGATAACCCCACCCATATTTGTCAGAAATGGAATTGAGCAGGATCTGGCCGCCATAGAAGACCACGAGCATAACGAGCAGATCCGGCAACGCGCGCACCGTCGTCGTGTACACGGTAGCCGACAATCTTGCCGCCATCCCGCCGTAGACCTTTGCGGACGCGCCAATCAGGCCGATAACACAGGCGATCGCCAGTGAGACCGACGCCACGCTGAGGGTTACACGAAGCCCCTCCAGAATCATCGGTAAATAACTTTGGAACATGGAACAGCACCCCTTGCGACCGGCGCCACTCAGGCGCCGATCGCGGGAAAAGAACTACTTCTTTGCCGATTGCGGCGTCACGTCGAAGTCGAAGTATTTGCCCGACAGCTGCTTGTAGGTACCGTCGGTCATGATGGAAGACAGAGCGGTATTAACTTCCTCGCGCAGAGCGCCATCTGACTTGCGCACGGCGATCCCGACGCCGCCGTCGGCGTCCTCGCCCAGGAAGAGGGTGTCCCCGACTTGCTCGAAATCCTTCCCTTCCGGCTTCTTCAGGAAAGATTCGGCCGAAACCACCGACGATCCGAAGGCGATGTCGCCGCGGCCCGCCGCCAGTTCGAGGTAGACGGCCGGCTCTTTGTCCACCGCCAGAACGGTGCTGTCAGGGTAATTCTTCGCAACATACTCCGCACGCGGAGAGTTGCGCAGGACGATGATCGTCTTGCCCTTTAGCTCTTCCTGTGACCAGCTCTTGTAGTCACCCTTGCGCGCCACCCATCGCGACGGGACGTCATAATAAGGGTTGGAGAAGTCGACGACCTTCTTGCGCTTTTCGTTGATCGTCATCGAAGCCACGATGATATCGAACTTCTTGGCGTTGAGCGCCGGGATCATTCCGTCCCATTCCTGCTGCACCATCACGCAGTTCTTCTTCATCTTCGCACAGATCGCATTTGCGATGTCGATATCGAAGCCGGAGAGCGTTCCATCGGGAGCAACTACGGAGAAGGGCGGATAGTTTCCTTCCACGCCGATGCGGAGATCCTCCGCAAACGCAGTGCCGGCGAGCATCGTTGTGGCAACGATTGAAGCGAGAAATTTCATTCGCATGCGATTTCCTCCCAAAATCAGCTAAGCTGGCTTCTCAATGGCAGGAAATTTTCATAGAGTCAACAAATGAAAGAAAATTTTCAGACACCGCTCACCTGGAACGCGGAGGCCGATCGACGCTTCGCGACGTCTGCTTTAGGCCTCGAACTCAGCAGTCTTCTGCGGGATGGATCGGCTTCGCAGCGGGCACTGTCCGGATTTGTGCTGCGGGACCCGATGTTCGTGGCAACGCACGGCATCGAGGAACTCGCTGCCGCAACGGGAACTTCGGCTTCGAGCGTCAGCCGCTATGTTCGAGACCTCGGACTCGGAGGCTTCTCCGAGTTTCGATCCTCCATCGCCGCTATGGTGAGCGAATTGGTTGCGCCTGTCGCCAAGCTCGATGCCTCGATAAGAGACCTTGATAAACGTAGCCAGGGTGTTGAACTCAGCATCGAGGTGACGGGCTCAAACATCGACGCGCTCAAGAGCCCGCAGACCGCCGAATACATACGCCTTGCTTGCGGTGACATAAGAGCGGCCCGCAGGGTATTCGTGATAGGCTTTGGCCTTTCTGCGCACCTTGCGGCTATGCTGGTCCTTTCGCTGCAACCTTATCGCGACGAAGTTATAAATGTCGCTCAATACGGAGGAACGGAGTCGGCTGCCGCGCGCGCGATGTCGATTGGAGAAGGCGACGTACTGGTGGCAATATCTTTTCCCAGGTATTCCAGGGATGTTGTCGAGATCGTCAGATACGCGCGTGACAAAAAGGCGAAAATTGTCGCCATAACGGATTCTCCAGCCGCTCCGCTTGCTCAATTCGCCGACCGATTGCTTCTCGCGCCATCCAGACACCCGGTCCTTTCGGCCACAAACGTCCCGGCCATGGCAATCATCGAAGCCTTGGCGTCCGACTTCATGCTGGCGGATCCTGACAATGTCAGGCGAGCAGAGCAGCTTGCCAAGGCTATTTCGTCGTATCTGACCGAAGGCGATTGACGCACCAACTGTCCACCTAAGGCCCAATGGATCGAAGATAGCCATCGGCGCTCTTCGTTTATGGCTCGACTTGCCAAGGGTTCACTCAACACATGAGCGCCGATGATCGCCTGCAATTATGCAGGCTCGACCGAATGCTCAGTCGAAAGGCCATTTGATCCTGTGGGGACCTGCGATGCACGGCCCCCAGCTGCAAGCTAATGAGCGCTTCAAGCCATTAGGTGAGCTGAAGGGCGCGCTATACTCGGCGCGTATGAAACCTCTCTGTCGATATCAGGAGTGAGCCGCTTCATCTATCAGACCGGCGCGCCTTCCCATTTGTGATGAAAACCTTCGCGGCCACGCCAGGCGCTAATCCAACGAGCCGTTCCCCTCGTAATCATTCTTGGTTTTTCAAATGGTATCGTCTCAACATGAACCGCTGTCGTAGACTGATTTTCATTTTTGGCGACCATCTGTCCCACAGGATCTCAAGCCTGAACGGGGCTGATCCCCAGAGAGATGTCGTCCTCATGTGCGAGGTGGTCGAAGAGGCCACCTACGTGAGGCATCACAAAAAGAAGATTGTGCTGATCTTTTCAGCCATGCGGCATTTCGCCGATGAATTGCGCATCCGAGGATTTTCAGTGCGTTACGTGCGGCTCGACGATGCGGACAATTCAGGATCCTTCACCGGCGAACTGAGCAGGGCTGCGGATATGCTTTCACCGGACTGTGTCGCCGTGACCGAGCCCGGAGAGTGGCGTGTCCGCCAGGCGGTTTCGAGTTGGCAGTCTATGTTCCGGGTTCCTGTCGATGTTCGTCCTGACGCCCGTTTCTTATGCTCCCATGAGGAGTTTACGGCTTGGGCAGACGGGCGGCGCACACTTACCATGGAGTTCTTCTATCGCCACATGCGTCGTAGAACCAATCTTCTCATGCAGGGAGACGATCCTGTCGGCGGCCGTTGGAACTTCGATTCGGAAAACCGAGCCCCCGCCAAATCGGACCTTTTTCGGCCTGCTCGACTGCAATTCAAGCAGGACACGATAACCCGCGAAGTCATCGATCTCGTGGAATCCCGCTTTTCTGGACATATGGGTACGGCGGAAGATTTCAACTTCGCGGTGACTTGCTCTGATGCTCAAGAAGCGGCTGACGTTTTCATTCGCGATTTTCTGCCGCTTTTTGGCAAAACGCAGGATGCGATGCTGAAAGACGACGCCCTCCTTAATCATTCCGTCCTTTCACCGTACTTGAACCTGGGTTTGCTCGATCCTTTCGAGCTTTGCAAAGCAGCGGAACGCGCCTACTTCGAAGGCAGCGCGCCGCTTAATGCCGTTGAGGGCTTTATCAGGCAGATCATTGGTTGGCGGGAATATGTGCGCGGAATGTATTGGCGGTTCATGCCGGAATACGCCCACCGGAACGTCTTCAAGGCATCGCGTCCGCTACCCGACTTCTTCTGGACGGGAAAGACGGACATGGCGTGCCTTTCGACGACGCTCAAGGACACTATCGACAACGCCTACGCGCACCACATACAGCGTCTGATGGTGACCGGGAATTTCGCAATGCTTGCGGGTCTTGACCCCTTTGCGCTCCACGAATGGTATCTGGAAGTCTATGCAGATGCCTTCGAATGGGTGGAACTCCCAAATGTAATTGGGATGAGCCAGTTCGCGGATGGCGGCTTGCTGGGATCAAAGCCCTATTGTGCCAGTGGCGCCTACATTTCCCGCATGTCGGATTATTGCGAGGGCTGCAAATACGATGTCCGAAAGAAGGCCGGAACGTCCGCCTGCCCGTTCAATTCTCTCTTTTGGGACTTTCTGGACCGCCATGCGGAACAGCTTTCTACGAACCGGCGGCTTCACCAATCTTACGCCACGTGGAGGCGCATGACGGAGGACCGGAGAAATGACTATCGGCAAAGCGCCAGCATCTTCCTGCAACGTCTGGACGAGGGTCTTGGTGTTTAGAGGAGGATTGTAAGATGCCGCTCGCGTCACTTGCTCAAGGATACCGCGCGGTTGTTTTGGGAGCGAGCGGCGGCATCGGAACCGCAATCGCCCACGAACTCCGGTCCGATCCCAATTGCCTGCAGCTTGTAACGCTCTCGCGTAGGGAAAATGGCTTCGATATCACAGACGAAGAGAGTGTCGTTGCGGCAGCAGCGGAGGCTGCAGACGATCGTGCCCCGGGACGTGGTGTAGGTGGCGGGAGGTAGCAAAGCCGAACGCCCGCGCGCTTTTCATAGCGCTGTAGCGGGTGATCGGGTTTGCGGGCGGCCATCAGTGTTTTCCGATAGGGTCGGGTTGTTCAAGACCAACCTG